>DATHEQ010000480.1:0-12385 GCA_035318505.1 Polyangiaceae bacterium
GACATGAGCCCTGTCTCGGACAGCGGGTCGGTCTTCGACGGCGGCTCGACGTCCGACCGGTCGACGGAAGACGCTGCCAGGGATTCGGGAGGCGGGACCAGTGACGCGCGCCCTGCGGAAGACAGTCGCCCCCTCGACGGCGCGGCCGACGCGCGGCCGCTCGACGCCGCACTCGACAGCCGTCCAAATGCCGACGCAATGGCCGATACGCCTCGACCCACCGACGCGCAGAGCGACGCCAACGGCGGGGGCAACATCGACGCCGGCGATCTCGACGAAGTCCTCCATTTCAACGACATTCAGATGGAAGGTAGCCACAACAGCTACCACATCGAGACCACCGGGGGCCTCATCCCCGCTTGGCACTATACGCACCAGCCTCTCGACGTGCAGTTGACGATGCAGGGTGTTAGGCAGTTCGAAATCGACTTCCACTACAACGGGCCCGGCGATTTTCCCGTCCACCACGTGCCGCCCGACGTGGGCACCACCTGTCAGTCCTTGTCGCAATGCCTCGGTGTGCTCAAGACGTGGTCCGACGGACATCCGCGTCACGCACCGCTGGTCGTGCTCCTCGAGCAAAAGGACGAGCTCGATATCATCAAAATCACCGGCCACTACGACGAAGTCGACGCCATGCTGCTCTCGGTTTGGCCGCGCGATCGCATCATCACACCCGACGAGGTGCGCGGTCAGCACGCCACCTTGCAGGAAGCGGTGACCACCGACGGATGGCCGACGCTCGGCAAGACGCGGGGGCGGATCCTATTTGCGTTCATTGGCGACTCGACCGAGTACATGAACGGACACCCCAATCTCGAAAACCGCGTCGTGTTTCCCCGCGCGAATGTCGCCGACCCTTTCGCCGCGTTCGTGCTTCTCGACAACGCCGAGAGCAGCGAAGCGGAGATCACCGACGCCGTGCAAAAGGGTTTCATCGTGCGTACGCGCTACAACGGCGAGGAGTTGAAGCTCGTTCCCGCCGTTCTCGACGCCGCCCAGCGCGGCGGGGCGCAATGTTTGAGCGGCGACTTCCCGCTCGAGTTCATCCTGACCGGCGGCTCGCCCCTACGCTGTAACCCGGTGCGCGCCCCCGCAGGATGCACCGCTACCGCTGTCGAACAGCTGTAGCGGCGAGCGTTGAAACGCGGGTTCGGGCGGCTAGCGCTTGGGCGTTCGGTGCGGCGCTTCGACTCGCTTTTGCGCGGTGGTGCTGTGGCGCGCTGCGTCCTTGCCGTCGGGCGACGCGTTGGGTCGATTGAGCGAGAGCTGCAGATCGTGCCCGCTCGGGCTGACGAGGTACGCGGGCACTCCGCCTTTGAATTGGAACGTAAGCTCGCTGCCCTTGGCGTTGTTGGCCACGCGCACGGACGCGATACGCGAGTCGCGCGCGGCCAGCGCGGAGCCGCTATCGAGCGTGCGACGGCCCGGCATGGTGAGCGTGAAACCGGCGGCTGACCGAACGCCGTGAAGATCGGAGATGGCACCGTCGGTCTTAATGCGCAGCACCATCGCATGCTCGACCTTGCCGTGCCCGAAGGGGCTCGGCTTGCCGCGCGCCTTTCCTGACTTGCCGTCGTCACCGTCGCCTTTGCGTTCCGCGTCGAGCTTACGGTCCAGTTCCTCGCCGGCCGCAGGAGAACCGCCGAAGGCGAGGATGCGATTGTTGGGCGACGTGGGCTGGCCCGGCACGGCAGCAGGCACGGCCGGCGCAGGCGTCTCGGCGGTGGCGACCATGGTGGGACCGAAGAGCGGAATTTTGGCCTCCACGGGTCCGCTGGCGTTGGGCGGCAACTCGCTCGCCTGCGCCGTGCTCGTTGGCGCTGTGGGCGCTGCCGGATCGGCGGCGTGTTCGGCCCCCGGGGGCGCGCTCGAGCCCCGAGACAACATGGCGATGAGAGAAAGCGCGACGACGCCTGTCGCTCCGCCGGCCATCACCATGACCTTTCGGCTCGCTTTCGCGCCGTTCTCGCCGCCTTCGCGGACGGCCTCGGAGCCGTCGGCGCCTTCGCGCACCACGCGTTTACCCGTGGCGTGCAAAGCTCCACCCGGGGGCGGTGACGTTTTGCGACGCGGCGTCGGCGCGCTTCGATTCTCGCGCGACCGCTGAAGCGCGCTGGCGAGCGCCACGCCGAGAGCAGCCTTGGCGCGAACGCCGAGGCCGGCCACCTTGACCATCGTGTCGGCGGCCACGATCGAAAGCTTGGAGCGCATCATCCTGGCGAGCTCGATTTCTTCGGGCGTTCGCTCCTCCACCGCGCTGTTTACCGCTCTGCGCACTGGCGGCGCGGGAGGCGCGACGGCGATCGGAACCACCGGCGGCGCTGCCGGCGCCGCGGAGCGCAACGGAGGCGGCTCTTCCAGAGCGGGATCGGCCCCCTTCGCGTCGGATGACACCGATGGCGCCGGTGGAAAGTACGGCGGAGGAGACGTCGGATAGGGGACGACCGGCGGCGGGTCGGCGCTCATATCGTCGTAGCGCAGCGTCACGACGAGCTGCGGGACGCGCGACTCGCGATCGAGCTCCACGTCGACCCGGTCGATGTGCGCGGGGCGCTTGCCCCCTTGATCGACGTTCTCGAGCTCGAGCGCCCGACCGACTTTGAGAAATTCGAGATTCGAGCCGACGAGTAGCTCTTTGCCCACCGAGCCGCGCACGCGTGCTTTCATGGGCGAGGTGAGCCCGTCGATATGAAGCCTGACGCGGGTGCCTTCGTCGGGCTCAGTCCGCGGCGAATCGGAGGCTTCCGCGCCCGGTTCGTCGCGGTGAACGCCGCACAGGTCCCACAGAGCGGCGGCGCTCGCGCCATCGACGTTGGTGAACCGAATGCCGAATTCACCGCCCCGCGTACCGTGTTTGGTCCACACGACGTCCGCGTCCGTTTGGATCTCCTGCGCGCCGCTTCCGAAGCGGCAAAGCAGTGATTGTCCGACTTCGGGCAGGTACGCCGTGCGCAACTGCATTCCGCTGGCGGACAGGTTCACCCCCTGCGCTTCGAACGCGGCACCGGGGTCGACGTCTCCTACCTCGACGATCGCTTCGAAGGGGATCCGTTGGGATTTTACATCGCGCCGATCTTCTTGAACGCTCATCGGGTCCTCCAACCTGGGTCGATGTAGTCCACGTACGAGAGATCCCGCTCCTTGGCCAAGTTTTGGCGTGTCGACTAAATGCTATGGGCTTCCAATGCCCGTCACGGTGATCGTCCGCTCTGGGAGCTCGCCCAAGGGCGAAGCATTGCCAGCGGCGGGCGCTTCCCAGCTTTTCATCACGTGTGACGCGCCCCTGGTCGTGATTGGAAGGGGCGAAGGGTGCGACGTGCGGCTTCCCGACCCGAGCGTGAGCCATCGTCATGCGACGATTCGACAGCGCGGCCACGAGTACATCCTCGTCGACGAGGGAAGCGCCAACGGGACGTTCATCGGCAGCGTGAAGCTCGGAGCGCAAGCTCCGCGCATTCTCAAACACGGCGATCTCGCGCGCATCGGCCGCGTTTGGCTCGAGGTCCGATTCGACAGCCACGTGCCGCCGGCACAAGGTCTCGTCGCCACCAAAGAGTTGGCGCTCGCGCTCGTCGCGCGAGCGCTCGATGCCCAAGGCGAGCTCGGAGGGCCGCGCATCGTCGTCACCGAGGGCCCTGATCGCGGCAAAAGCATCTCCCTCGACGAGCCCGGTCGCGTTTACATCTTGGGTCGCGGACGCGAAGTCGATCTGGTGCTCGAGGACAGCGACGCTTCGCGACGCCACGTGCAGGTAGTTCGTCGCGCCGACCAGGTCATCCTGCGCGACCTCGGGTCGAAAAACGGCGCCGAGCTCGCGGGCGAGCGGCTCGACCGGCGCGACCGTCTCTGGCGGCTCGATCAAGAGCTTCGCTTCGGCCAAAACGGGTTCGCTTATCGGCATCCTGCGATCGAAGCATTGGGCGAGCTCGAGCGCGCAGCCGACGAGAAGATTCGCGAGGGCGAAGCGATCGCGCCCCCCGAACCGCCTCCATCGCTTCCCGCGCCGCGCACGGAAGTTGCCCATTCGCGCGCGGGTGACCGGTTGGATTCGACGGGGCACGATCTCGGCGCCGCCGCTCCCATCGCCGAGTTGCCGCGCCGTGCCGAGCCGTCGCGGCATCGGCGCGCCGGCTGGACCAGCACCGACTTCGTGGTGGTCCTCCTCGCCATCGGTGTGCTCGCGCTCAGCGTGGTCGGCCTCTTCTGGCTCTTGAGGGGCTGACGCCGGACGCCGCCCGCCGAGACTTTACTGAGATCCAGTTGGGTTCGAGGATGGTCCGGCGTCCGACCCCTCGAAGTCGAGCGTCGCGTGCCGCTCGGTGCCACCGTCGCCCGCGGTCATGCCTTTTACCGCCATGGTCACGTCGAGCATGATCGTTTCGCCCGCTGTCACTTTGATGACGCGACGCTCGTCCCCCGCGGCGGGGTGCTTGAGCGTCACGTAGTGCGTCCCCGCGGCGAGCGGGATGGGGCGCGCGAACGGGGTCACGTCGATGCGTTGACCATCGACGATCACTTCGGCCCAGGGCCGGGCCACGACGCGCAGAAAACCCGCCTGCGCGGGCGCGAGCTGGAGAGGGCCTTGCTTCGACGTGTTGTCGGCCTCGGTCTTCTTGGCTCGCTGCTGAATGACGATCCCGCCGGTGAGAGCCAAGACGAGCAGCACGAAAAACCCGCGCACCGTCGAGAACAGCGAGGAGCGGGAGGTCTCGACGGGTGGCCCGACTTCGGGCGCACGACGCGGAACCGGATCTTGGCTGATGATCTTGGCCCTTACGAGCTCGTTGGTGACGAGATCGCGCGTCGGGCTCGCGGTCTCGGCGCGCAGCAGCGCTTCGAGCGACGCGCCGAGCTCGGCGCTGCTCGCATAGCGATCGCCGGGCAGCTTCTCCAGACAACGCATGACCGTGCGATCGACGGCGCGCGAGATCCCAGGCGCGCGCGATGCGAGCGTGCGCGCTTCGGAATGACGAATGCGCTGCGCCGTCGACTTGGAGTCCGATCCGTCGAAGGGGCGCTCGCCGGCGATCACTTGATAGAGCAGCACGCCGAGCGAAAAAATGTCCGTGCGCGCGTCGAGCGGTTCGCCCAAGATTTGTTCGGGCGACATGTAAGCCGGCGTGCCGAACGTCGACCCGGCTTCGATGAGCTCGGGAGACGACCCCGCGCTTTCGTCGTGCGCGATGCCGAAATCGACCAATTTGACCTCCCCCCGCTTGGAGATGAGGACGTTGGCAGGCTTGATGTCGCGATGAATGACGCCCCGCTCGTGCGCATGCGAGAGCGCGCGGGTGAGCTCCACCCCCACCGCGAGCGCAGCCGCTACGGTGAGGTGCTCCGTCTTTCCCAGGATCTCGGCCAAACTCACGCCATCGACGTATTCCAGCACCAGCCACATGGCCGAATCGGTGCGCACGAAGTCGTAAACCTCGAGCAGATTCTCGTGGTCGAGCTTGGACAGGAGCTCGGCTTCGCGCGCCAAATGCAAAGCGAAGGGCGAGCTTGGTGCGACGGTCGGGCGCAGCGCCTTGATGGCGACATGGCGGCCGAGCGGCTCCTGCACGGCGTGAAAAACGTCGCTGAGGGGGCCCGATGCCACTTGCTCCACGACGCGGCAATTGCCGAATGCTGGTGCCGTCGTTGCCACGGGCGGCACTCTATACTGGCAAAGCCGCGGAAGGTCGAATCGGGCACGCTTTCGCCCCCCGTCCCCCATCGACCGACCCCCGCCCGGTGTACCGTCGCGGCAAGTGCTAGGCTCTCGGCGCCGAGGCCCTTTTGCCCACTCGCCCTTTAGCCCGCATCATCGAAGAACGGCTCCGCGCCGAAGTGGGCGCCATTCCCAAGCAAGCCCCGCTGCGCGTGGCACTTTCCTATCCGTCACCTTATGCGGTCGGCATGAGCTCGCTTGGATTCCAGCGCATTTACCGCGCTATCCAGGAAACCGACGGCATGATGTGCGAACGCGCGTTTCTGCCCGATGACGCGGTCTCCGGCGAAAAGGGACAGCAGCCGGTCACCTACGAGTCGCGCACACCGCTCGCCGAGTTTCCGGTGGTGGCACTCTCCGTCGCTTACGAGCTCGAGCTCGCCGGCCTGATCCAGCTGCTCGAGCTCTCCAATCTGCCCCCTCTTCGCGAAGATCGCGACGAGCGCCACCCTTTCATCCTCGCGGGCGGGCCGCTCACCTTCAGCAATCCGCGCCCCCTCGGACCCTATGTCGACGCGGTCATCGTGGGCGAAGCCGAGGGGCTCGTCGGCAAGGTTCTCGCCCTCATCGGGGAGGCCCCGTCGAGGGCACGCGCGCTCGCTGATCTCGCCGCTCTTCCCCATGTGTTCGTGCCGGCTTTGCACGGCGAGGTGCTCCCGCCCGTCGCTCAATGCGACGACGATCTTTTGCCGGCGTGGGGCCCCATTCGCACGCCGCTCACCGAGCTCTCGAACATGTTCCTCATCGAGACCGAGCGCGGCTGCTCGCGCGGGTGCACCTATTGCGTCATGCGCCGCTCCACCAACGGCGGGATGCGCATCGTCAAAAAAGAGCGCATCCTCGAGCTCATTCCGGAGGATGCGACCCGCGTCGGCCTGGTCGGCGCGGCCGTGAGCGATCATCCGAAGATCGTCGAGATCGTACGTGAGCTGGCGGAACGCGGCTGCGAAGTAGGGCTCTCGAGCTTGCGGCCCGATCGCCTGAACGACGCCTTCGTGGGCGCGCTCAAATCCGCCGGGTACCGCACCCTCACCACGGCGATGGATGGGCCGAGCGAACGCTTGCGGGAGGGCCTCGAGCGGCGCGCCCACATTCGCCATCTCGAGCGCGCCGCCGAGCTGGCTCGCGCTCACGGCATGAACCGGCTCAAGCTCTATTTGATGATCGGACTGCCAGGCGAAACCGATGCCGACATCGACGAGTGTGTCGGCCTCGTCACTGCGCTGTCGCAGCGAATCCCGGTTTCGCTCGGCATCGCCCCCTTCTGCGCCAAGCGCAATACGCCGCTCGACGGGGCGCCGTTCGCCGGAATCGACGTCGTGCGCGCTCGGCTCACGCGGTTGCGCCGCGGGCTCGAGGGCCGGGCCGATGTCCGCTCGACCAGTGCGCGGTGGGCTTTCGTCGAATATGTGCTCGCCCAAGGGGGCGCCGCCGAGGGACGCGCCGTGCTCGATGCCGTCCACGATGGGGGGACGTTTGCGGCATACCGTCGCGCTTTCCAGGCCATCGAGCCCCGCCGTCGGAGCCTCCCGCGCGCGGGACGGCTCGTGGTAGAAAGCCCCGCATGACGGTGGAGCCGCGCACGGCAAAGAGGAACGCGAGAGCATGAAGCCAGCCGCGCTTTTGCAAATGGGTTTCATCGCCGTGGCGGCGAGCGCGGTTTACGCCTTCGTCGCGATGGCCCGCGATTCGGAGACCCGGCGCGCCTGCGTGCCCATCTGTGCCATGCGGCCCACCTACGCCGGCCGCAATCGCACCGCGCCCGACTTCGTGTTGCCCGACGCCGACGGCAACCAAGTGCACCTTTCGCAATTTCGCGGCAAGACGGTCATTCTCAATTTCTGGACGACCACCTGCCAACCCTGCCTCGAGGAAATGCCTTCCCTCGCCGATTTTGCCAAGGTGGTCGCCAAACGCGACGACGTCGTGGTTCTCACGATATCGACCGACCTGACCAAGGACGTCGCGCTTTCCGCGCTGCACACGCTCCTTGGCGAACCTAAACCTCCTTTTTCCGTGCTTTTCGACCCGGAGTCCACCGTCGTACACGACAAATTCGGCACCGATCTCTATCCCGAGACGTGGGTCATCGATCCCAAAGGCGTCATCAGGGCCCGCTTCGACGGCGCGCGCGACTGGTCGAATGCGCTCGTGCTCGACCTCATCGAATCGTTCACCCGGCCGGCCACCTGCAGCCTCGAGTTCCAGTCCGGAAAGCCGGTCGGCTCGGAAGGGTCCGTCTGTGAGGACTCGGGTTAGGTCGCGCCGTGCGTGATCGGGCGCAAAACCGCCTCGCGCGCGAGGCTTCGCCGTATCTGCAGCAGCACGCACACAACCCCGTCGATTGGTTTCCTTGGGGCGAAGAAGCGCTGACCAAGGCGAAGACCGAGGACAAGCCCATCCTCTTGTCCATCGGGTATTCGGCATGCCACTGGTGCCACGTCATGGAGCGCGAATCGTTCGAGGATGCCGGCATCGCCCGGCAGATGAACGAACATTTCGTTTCCATCAAGGTCGACCGCGAGGAGCGCCCCGATCTCGATCACATCTACCAGCTCGTCGTGCAGCTCATGGGGCGATCGGGCGGCTGGCCCCTCACGGTATTTCTCACCCCCGACCAAAAGCCGTTTTTCGCCGGCACGTACTTTCCCCCCCGCGATCGTTACGGGATTTCCGGGTTTCCGACGGTGCTCACCGCTCTCGCCGATATCTACAAGACACGTCGCGGCGAGGTCGAAAAGAGCGCGCAAGAGATCGCCCAAGCGCTCGCACGCGTCGGCGATTTGAAGACGAGCGCCGCCGCATCCCGCCTCGGGCCCGATCTGCTCGAGCACACCGCGGGCAAGCTTCTCGGGCGATTCGACCCGCGCTACGGAGGTTTCGGCGGGCGACCCAAGTTCCCGAACACGATGTGCCTCGACGTCCTTTTGCGACGCGGCGTCGAAGAGCGGCACGAGCATGCCGCCGAGAGCGTGCGGCTCGCGCTGACGCGGATGCGCGCGGGCGGAATCTGGGATCACCTGGGCGGCGGGTTTCATCGCTACTCGACCGACGAACGCTGGCTCGTTCCGCACTTCGAGAAGATGCTCTACGACAATGCGTTGCTCTTGCGCCTGTACACGGATGCCTTCCGGGCGTTCGGCGACGATGCCTACGCAGCGACGGCGCGCGACATCGGTGCGTACCTGCTCGCAGAGATGCAAAGCCCGGCCGGTGGATTCTTCGCCTCGCAAGACGCCGACTCGGAAGGCGAAGAGGGGAAATTCTTTGTCTGGACCGAGGACCAGATCCGGAGCGCGCTCGCGGGCGACGAGCTGGCGGCGCGCACGGCGCTTCGTTATTACGGCGTCACTGCGGCCGGAAACTTCGAGTCGAGCGGCGCTACCGTTCTCCACGAGGACCGCCCTCTCACCGCCGTCGCCGCCGAGCTCGAGATGCCGCTCGCGGACGTCGAGCAAGCGCTGACGCGCGCTCGCTCCAAGCTGTGGGCCGCGCGCGAAAAACGAGAGAAAACGTTTCGCGACGAGAAGATCTTGGCGAGCTGGAACGGTCTCGTCATCGGTGCGCTCGCCAATGCGGCGAGCCCCCTCGGCGCACCGTCTCTTCTCGCGGCTGCCGTGCGCGCGTACGATCGCGTCGAGCGCGAGCTCGTGTCCGAGCGCGGCGTCGCGCGCCTCGTCAAGGACGGCGTCGTGCGCGGTCCGGGCTTTCTCGATGACTACGCCTTTCTCGCGTCGGCCGCGCTCGACCTCTACGAAGCGACGGGCCATCATCGGTACGTCGGCGCCGCCGCACGCCTGGCCGATCAACTCCTTTTGCAATTCTGGGATAGCGGCGAAGGCGGCTTCTTCTTCACGCCCAACGACGGCGAGAAGCTCATTACGCGCAGCAAAGATCCGTTCGACCAAGCTGTCCCCTCGGGCGGCTCGATCGCCGCATCGGTGCTCCTCCGCTTGGGGGCGCTCAGCGACGAAAAATACGGCGAGCCTGCCCGGCGTTATCTCGAGCAAGTCGCGCCGAGCGCGCTCGACAATCCTTTTGCGTTCGGCCAAACGATCGGCGTTCTCGACAGGCTCGTGCGCGGCTCCACCGACGTCGTGATCCTCGGCGCCGTCGACGACGCGCGCGCCGCGGCGCTGCACCGGGCCGCCCTCGCGAGCTATCTTCCCAATGGCAACGTCGTCTGGGCGGATCCAGCCGACGCCGCGTCGATCGCAGCCGCTACTTTGCTCACACGCGACAAGCCTTCCGATGGCACACCGGTGGCTTTCATGTGCCGCGACCGGACTTGCTCGGTACCGGTGACGGTGCCAAGTGAGCTACGCGCGCTTTTGGCGAGCGGGTAACGTGATCACGGCGCGTGGCAATACGCGTATTCTCCGATGATCGCCGAGCCGTTGGCCGAACAAACGAGGTTGGCGAAGTTGAGGCACGGCGCCGTCACCGCGGGGTCGCACAGCATCTGCTTCGGAGCGCCGCAGCCCAAGGTGGTCAACGCGCAAACGGCATCGGCGCCGTTCCCGCTCGCCCCCTCTGCCGCGCAGCAGATCTGACCGGTAGGACAATCGGCTGTATCGTCGCAATGCAGCCGGTCGGTCGACGAGGGGCACTGCGTCGACCCCGTCGTGAGACATCGGATGTTGCCGCTCGCCAGGCAGCAGAACGAAGTTGCCGGATCGCACGTCGTCGCCCCACAGCGAATACCGCCTCGTGCGGCGTCGCGCGCATCGGTGTTGGCGTCGCGCCGCGCGTCGGGCGCGCCGCTGTCGACGACCGTTCCTCCGCTGCCGCCGGTGCCCCCAGTGCCCCCGCCGCCCGTTCCGCCAGTGCCTCCGACGCCCCCTGTACCGGCTACACCGCCCGTCCCACCCGTCGTCGAGCCACCTGTCCCACCCGTTCCGCCGGTCGCCGAACCGCCCGAGCCACCCGTCGCCCCCGTGCCCCCCGCTCCGCCCGTGAGCCCGCCGCTTCCGCCTTTACCGCCGGTGCTGGCGGGAGGATTCGGCGTGAAAAGGTCGTCGACATCGGTCGTGCCGCAGCCAATTCCGATGCAAATAAGGGCCGCTATTGCCAAAAAAGGAATTCGCATGACTCGACCTCGGGCCAGTTAAGGTTAGGGCGTAACCTCATCTTGGACCCAGGGCAGGCCGAAAAGCAACTCGCTCAGTCCCCTCGGGCGGCGCGCTCGATTTCGTAAATTTGGGTGGCCAGATCAGCGAGTCCCGACCGCGCAAAACGCCCGGCGCGGTTGGCGCCGAGGCGCGGAAGAATGGAGACGATGCGGCGCACGGCGTCGGCAACCCTGCGCGACATCGCCAGCCGCGCAATGACGGGATCGAGAAAGCCGTAGGCGGCCGCGACGCGATCACGTTCGCCTTCGCACGCCTCTCGCATCGGTTCGAGGAGGAGCAGGGTCGAGAGCACGATGTCGTCGAACGGCGTTCCTCGCTCGAGCGTGCGGCGATCCACCTCCGCCAAGAGCTTCCACACTCGCGTCGACGCACCGTTGCCGGCATCGTCATCGAGAAAGGTCGCCAGCTCGGGAAGTAGGACGCTCAAAATGCCGAGCTCCCAGGCGAGCCAGATGGAGCGGTGGGCTCCGCCGCCGCGCAAGAGCCGCAAGATTTCCTCGAAGAGACGCGGCCGCGCAGCGCGCGCGAGGGTCGCGCGGGTGAACACCATGGCATCGTAGACGTCGGGGTCGATCCCGAGGTCGAGTCGCGCCGAGAACTTGATGGCGCGCAAGATGCGGATGGGGTCCTCGCGAAACCGAGTCTCGGGCTCGCCGATCGTACGCACGACCCTGCGCTCGATGTCCGCCATACCGCCCACCCAATCGAGGACCTGGCCGGCGTCGAGATCGTAAAAGAGCGCGTTGATCGTGAAATCGCGGCGCACGGCGTCTTCGTGCGCTTCGCCGAAGGCATTGTCGCTGCGGATGAGCAGGTCGGGGTCCGACCCGTCGAGCGAATCGACGTCGATGATGGGACTGCGCCGGAAGGTCGCGACCTCGATCACCTTGCCGCCGCCGAACAGGACATGCACGAGGCGGAATCTCCGCCCGATGATGCGCGAGTTACGAAAGAGGCGGCGCACGTCTTCCGGACGGGCATCGGTGGCGATGTCGAAATCCTTCGGCCGGCGATCGAGCAACAGGTCGCGCACACCGCCGCCCACGAGATACGCTTGAAAGCCGTGCCGCGTCAGACGGCGAACGACCTTCTGCGCGTCGGGGTCGACGCGCGATTGGTCAAAGCCGGCGTCGAAACGCGTTGGCTGCGGGCTCCCGCGGGTGTCCTCGTCCTGATTGGGGACGAGGAGAGGCGGGGAGCCAAGAACCATGGCCGGCTCTGCGGCGCTTGAAGATGCGGGGGGAGGGGCCTTGCGACCCATGTGAAAGGACCGCGCCGCCGGAGGGCAGCGCATGAGATCGTGGTTTCAGGTCTAGCAGACCTTTTCCGCCGTGACCACCTCATGAGCGGCTAAGATTCGCGAAAACGAGAGGACACCTACCATGTTCGTGAGGGTCAGAGGGCTCGCCGGAGTCTTCCAGAAGGCTCATCGCCGGACGCATCACGGCGCTTCGGTCGCGCTCGGTGCGGCATTGACCGTCGCCTCGACGACGTGGCCGGCGCGCGCGCAAACATCTCCCCCCACGGGTCCCGCGCCTTC
>DATHEQ010000481.1:0-9583 GCA_035318505.1 Polyangiaceae bacterium
CGCGCGGTCCCGGCCGTCATGCTCCTCGGGTGGTTCACGCTGGCGTTCGCGCTTTTCGCCTCGATGCCGACGAAGTTCCACCACTACATTTTTCCGGCCGTGCCCCCGGCTACCATGCTCACCGGGATCTTGCTCAATCGCGTTTGGGCCGGCGCAGGCGATCGAACGCTCGTCAATCTTCACGACCGCCGCATGCTGGGGGCGCTTGGCATCGCGGCAGCCGTCGTCCTAGCGCTGGTCGGCCGCGATCTCGTGCATCACCCGACCGGGGGTGACATCGAAGGTCAAGCGCACCTTCTTCACCTTTTCACGTACCAGTACCGACGCGCGTGGCCGGATTCGCTCGACTTTCGCTCGACGCTGACCGTCTTCGTCATTTTAGGCGTGGCCGCTTCGTTTCTTTTGATGGTTCATCAGTGGCACAAGTACGCCGTGCTCGCCTCTGTCGTTACGGCGTTGGCTTTTGCGGCCTGGGGGATCGACGTCTACCTCTTCCGTTCTGCACCCCATTGGGGACAGCGTGAGCTCTTCACTCGATACTTCGCCGAGCGCAAGAGTGCGGACGAACCGATCGTCGCTTACCAGATGAACTGGAAGGGAGAGAATTTCTACACCGGCAATCACATTGCCGTCTTCGTGTCGTCGGGCGGCGCCTTTACCAGCTACCTTGCGAACGAGCGAGCCCGAGGGAAAAGGACGTTCTTCTTCGTGGCCGAGCACTCCCGCACCGACGCCTTGCGCAGCGAGGTCGGGCCGGTGCGAGCATTCGAGCGGCTCACCGACACGCGACTCAACAACAAATTCGCGCTCCTCCGGCTTACTTTCGATTGAGCGCGCTCTGGCCGGAACGATTGCAAACGGTCCAGCCAAATTTCGTTACAAACGCTGACGCTGCTAAGCTTCCAGGGTGCCCCCCGAAGCGACGCGCGATGAGCTCGTTCCCGCTCCTCGTTCGCGCGACGTGCGGCTCGCGGCCTTGGTCGTGCTGGGGGCTTCGCTGGTTCTACGCGACCCGGCCCCCGTGGTGCGGAGCGCGGACACCGCGGCCGGCACCACCCGTTCGATAGCTGCCACCCTGCAAGCGTCGTTCGCTCCCGTCGTCGATCTCGCGCCGATTCAAAAGACGGGCGCCGCCGAGCCTACACCGAGCGCGGTCGTCAAAGGCATCGATGACGCGGTGGCCGCCGCCTTGGCCGACAACAAGCTTCCGGGATGCGTCGTCACCATCGGCCGACGCGATCGCGTCCTCTTCCAGAAGGCGTACGGCATGCGGCAGGTGGACCCCGACAAGAAGGCGATGACCATCGACACCGTCTTCGACCTTGCCTCCTTGACCAAGCCGCTCGCCACGGCGACGAGCATCATGGTGCTCGTCGACCGCGGCCGCATTGGTCTCGACGAGCCCGTGCTTCATTTTCTTCCCGAGTTTTGGATGCGCGACAAACGCACCATCACCATACGCCAGCTGCTCACCCACGTCTCGGGGCTGCCCGCCGAGACCATCTACGAAGATTACAAACACGGTCGAACCGACACCCTGCGCCGCCTCGCCAACACCGCGCTCATCACCGCGCCGGGCGCCCGATTCACCTATTCCGACGTCGGCTTCTTGATCTTGGAGGACGTCGTCGCGCGCGTCAGCGGAAAAGATCTCGCGACCTTTGCAACCGAAAATGTCTATCGCCCGCTGGGAATGGTGGACACCGGCTATCTCCCCGGCCCATCCCTGCAGAGCCGCATCGCGCCGACCGAGTACCGTGACGGTGGGCTCATCACCGGCGACGTGCACGACCCGCGCGCGTATTTTCTAGGCGGCGTCGCGGGTCACGCGGGCCTTTTCTCCACCGCCAACGACCTCGTTCGCTACGCGCAAATGATCCTGAACGAGGGCGAGCTTTCCGGGGTGCGCGTTTTTTCGCGCGAGACGGTGCGCGCCATGCTCGCTCCGCACGACGTGCCCGGCGGTGTGCGTGCGCTGGGTTGGGACATGCAAACGCACTTTTCGGTGAACAAGGGCGAAACGCTCTCGCGACGCGCGGTCGGCCACGGAGGCTACACGGGGACCGCGCTTTGGATGGACCCCGAGCTCGATCTCTTCGTGCTGTTTCTCAGCAATCGCGTGCATCCCGATGGGCGCGGCGCGGTCAATCCGCTCATTGGGCGGATCGGCACCATCGCCGGAGAAAAGTTCGGTCGCCGCCCGCCCCCCGTCATGATCGCCGCCGAGCTCCCCACCGGCACGAAACCAGCGCTCTCGACGCCGGCGCAAGTCGAAGTCGGAATCGACGTCTTGAAAAACGAAAACTTTGCTCGGCTGCGTGGCGCCCGGGTGGGGCTCATCACCAACGCCAGCGGTCGCGACGGCGAAGGCGCGCGCACGGTCGACGTTCTTCAGCGCGCGCCGGGAGTGACGCTGGTCGCCCTCTTCGCCCCCGAGCACGGGCTTTTCGCGGACGTCGAACAACGGATCGAGAACGGCAGTGACGATGGGTCGCGACTGCCCGTCTACAGCCTCTACGGCGCTCGCTTCTCGCCCAGCGACGAAATGCTGGCCGGCATCGACACCCTCGTCTTCGACATCCAGGACGTCGGCGCTCGTTTTTACACCTACGCTTCGACCATGCACCGCACCCTCGCCGTCGCGGCCAAAAACAAGCTGCGCGTCTTGGTGCTCGATCGTCCGAATCCCATCGACGGCATCGACGTGGCCGGGCCGCTCCCCGCCCCCGGCGACCTATCCTTCGTCAACCATCACCCGCTTCCCATACGACACGGAATGACGCTCGGAGAGCTCGCCGAGATGATCAACGCCGACGAGCATCTCGGCGCCGAGCTCGAGGTGGTGCGCATGCGCGGCTGGCGGCGCGCAGCCTACTTCGACCAGACCGGGCTCGTTTGGACGCCTCCTTCCCCCAATCTGCGCTCGGTTGCAGAAGCCGTGCTCTATCCGGGCGTCGCGCTGGTCGAGGGCACCAATGTGTCGGTCGGCCGCGGAACGGACACACCCTTCGAAGTCGTGGGCGCGCCCTGGATCGACGATCGATTGGCCGATCGGCTACAGGCAGCGTCACTGCCCGGCGTGGCGTTCGCCTCCACGCAGTTCACGCCCACGGCGAGCACCTACGCCGGCCGGGAATGCACCGGCATTCGGCTCGCCGTCACCGATCGAGCCGGCTTCGAGCCCATTCGCACGGGGGTCGCCATCGCACAGGCGCTGCAAGAGCTCTACCCCTCGGCGTGGAAAACGGACAAGTTGAACGGCATCATCGCCAACCGCGCCGTTACCAACGCCATTTTGAGCGGGCGCCCGCTCTCCGATATCGAAGCCATGTGGAAACCGGACCTCGAAGCGTTTCGCAACCGCCGAAAGAAGTACCTACTCTACGCCGACGCGGAGTTGCAGCGCCCCTGATTGAACTTGCCATGATCGCCCCAGCTGCCCGACTTGCGCGGAAGTTTGACGCCCGATTCGCTCCTGATAGTTACGAGAGTAGGGTGGTCATTGTGTGGCGCGCGCGTGCGCCCCTGGAGGCAGCCATGGGATTCGAACACTTTACGAAGTTCGAGTGGGCAGCAAAGCCTGCTCGCCTCGCGTTCGGTTGGATGCTCGTTGTCGCAGGGTCCGCATGCGGAGGGGGCACGCCACCCCCGCCGGCCACGCCGGATCCAGCGCCGCAAGCGAGCGCCGCCCCCGCCGGTTCGAGCGAACCCGCGGCGCAAGCGGACCCGCAACAAAGCGTGGCCTCCGAGCCAGCGCCCGCTGCCAAGCCGCCGCCCCAAGACATCATGCTCGAAAAGCCGACGCGCCCCGTGCGTTCCATCCTCGAATCGGGCGACACGGTGTACTTCATTTCCTACGAAGAATCCGACGTAGGCAAGACGGCGGAAGCCAATTGCGCCAAAGAATCCGGCGGTGACCCTCAGAAAAACTCGGCCTGTATGGCCAAAGCGCGACAGAACCTGGAAGGCCTCGGCTATCGCTTCAAGAAGAAGAACGAGGTCACCACCTGCACCATCCTGCGCCGGCAGGGCAACAGCCTGAGCACGCTCCACAAATTTCGCTACAAGTACGGCGACGAGACGGAGACGAGCATCGTCATCAAAATGGACGGTAAAGACGACGGGCCCAACAAGTGGGAGAAGCTTCCGTCGGAATTCACGGTCGAGCTGCCCAATGACTACACCATGGTGCTGCAAGACCCGAAGTACGGCCGCCTCGTCTACTACGCGAAGTCCGGTATCCCGGGCGACTGAGCGTTCGGGGCTGCGCGCCGAGGTGATCCGCTGCCGGTTGAGCGGCGGTGGGGCGGCCTGTTAACATCCCCGCCATGAAAAGACTTAGCGTGCTTCTGTGCCTGGGGATTGCCACTGGGGGCGGCGTCGCCTCCTTCAACTGCGGTGGCGGGACACCTTCACCCGCCACGCCCGCGGGCTCGGCGGAGGGACCTGCGGCCGCGTGTCTCGCCCTGGCCGGGGCGAAGCGGCCGCGTAACCCCAGCGAACCGGGCAAGATCTCCGTCCGTCACGTGCTCGTGCAATACACGGGTTCCAAGAATGCGCGGCCTCCCGTCTCGCGCACGCGCGAGGAAGCGTGCTTGCGCGCTCTCGCGGCTCGCGACGAGCTGCGCGCAGGCGCGGACTTCGTCGAGGTGGTCAAGAAGTACAGCGATGAGCCCGGCGCGGCGTCGCGTTCCGGCTCGCTCGGCAGCGTCGAAAGAAAGGACGTCGCGGCTTCCTTTGCCGACGCCGCTTTCGAGCTTCATACGAAAGAGTTCAGTGACGTGGTGGAGTCCGATTTCGGATTCCACGTCATCATGCGCATGGAGTAGATGCCGCGCGCTCGCCGGGACCGCTGCGCTACTTCGAGGCGGGGGCGGCGCGTCGATTCTTGGCCGACACCGGTATGCCCTGCCACGTCGCGGTGTAATCCTGCGACGGGTTCCACACCATCCACCCGGTCGCTCCGGCTTTGTCCGCGTGCCCGACTTGATCGGCGATGTACTGCGGACCGAATGAAGGCGCGTGCCACGGCATGCCCTGAATCCAGGGCCGCACCACGGCCCTCTCGCGGGGCTCTTCTTCTTCTTTGTGACGCGGCTTGTGCTTGCGGATGAGATTGAGCAGGTTGCTCACCCCGACCCGCACGAGCTCTGGGTGATCGCCTGGTTCGTCGTAGCCGTGAAAACCGCGCGGATAGTGGGATGGATAGACCATGGGGGAAAGCGCCTCGCACTCGCGCGCAAGCAGCGCCGGGTCTTGGCCCAGATTCTCGATGTCCGTTTTGAAGCCTTCCGCGACGATGCCGAAGATATCGACCGAGAGCGGTACCGAGTGCGCCTGGGTCACCGTGTGCACCCGCCGCACGAAATCTCGAATGACTTCGGTTCGCCGCAATTTGCGCTCGCGCAAATGAAAATCGGCATTCTCGACATGCTCCACCGGGTAGCGCACGTAGTCGAGCTGGATCTCGTCCGCGCCGGCGTCGATCGCCTCCGTCGCCAGATCGACGACGTAGTTTTGCACCACCTCGTTGGAGGGATCGAGCCACCCGATGTAAAGCGGGCGCTTCTGCACGTGCTGCACGGCCAGGTCGCCGCGCTTGCGCGACAGGAGATCGTCGGCAAAACAGACGATGCGCATGGCGACGCGAATGCCGCGCGCATGCGCGAACTCGATGGTCCGCGCGAGGTTCTTGATCTGAGGCGAACCGGCAGCGCCGATCTCGTTGGCCAGCGCGACCTTGGAGGGATACGTGATGCGTCCGTTGGCGTCCTTCACGTCGATGACGACGAGGTTCATGCCACGGGCCGCCATCGTATCGAGCATGGGGAGAAAGCCTTTGCGCGCGGCTACGAAGGCGCGCAGGTAGACGCCCCGGAGGCCATCGGTCTCGCTCCAACCGAGACGGCCCTCGGCGGGACTCTTGGGCAGCGCGGATAGGATCTCCGGAATACGCAGCTTGGTCCCCTTCTCGGGCGATGCGCTCTTCGGCAACTGATTGGTGTCGCGAATCGCGCGCGCGAGATCATCGGCGAGGTAGATCTGCGTGAGCTCGAGGTACGCCGTGGCGATGTCTTGCAGACTCTCGTTGTCTTGCACCGCGTGCTCGATCGCGATCGTGCCATCGGCCAGGGCCGTGAGCGCTCCCCCTTTGGGAAGACGCGCAGTGAGCCAACCTGCGAGTGTGTTTTCGGGCGGGGCAGCGGGGGGCTCGGGCTGCGGTTGCGGGGCTGCGGCTGGTGGGGCTGGCGTTGCAGGTGCACGCACTGCGGCGCATCCCATCATCGTGACCGAAAGAGCGAGCTCCGTGGCCCGGCGCGCGAGCCTTGCGCCACGCGATCGACGAGCGAAGATGCAGAGAGCCATACTCGAATGAGTGTAGCTGTTTGCGATAGCGCACGAAGTCCTTATGCGGCCTTCCGGCCATCAGGCCGGAGCACGAAGGTTACCCACATCCAAGCGCGCTCACGCACATGAGCCACACGAAGCCAACGAGCGGTACGCTTGATGCGGCGCGTCGTCACGCTCGACGACGGAAACGGAGAAACCCGTCGACGTCAATACGCGCCGTGGACGGGGTTCGTCGTTTCGGAGTGGTCGGCGTCGCCACGACGAGGCTCGCGCGAAAGCGGTTGCCATGCGTGCTCGCAACGCCGAAGGTGAGAGGGCCTAAAGGCACGTTGACTAGGCAAGCGTGCTCTTCATCGTGCAAAAGTGGGCAGATTCTGCTTCGGCAGCTCCCAGTTCAGTGTCGAAAGGTGGCTGGTATTACGTGAGCAACCGCGGTCGGTTCTCCCGACTACGCTTTCGGCCCTTGCTCCGGGTTGCCCTGGTTTCTCGCCGCACCAGCGCCGCGTACACACGCCGTTCAATTTTACGATAGGGAAAGCTTCCCCCTCGATACGGTCGGCAAGTTCATTTCTGCCGGGCTCGTGGCGGGAGACCGTCTCGTCGTCATCGCGACCGAGCCACACACGAATGGTTTCCTCGACCGCGCCGATCCGAGTGAGCTCGAGCGGGCCCGCGACGAGCAGCGGATCACCGTCCTCGATGCCCGCGCGACGCTTTCGCGTCTGATCGTCGGCGACATGCCCGACCCCCTCCGTTTCCGAAACTTCGTGGCAGAGCTGATGGACAGCGCTCCCGGCGATTTTCCGGGCTCACCGTTGCGCGCCTATGGGGAGATGGTCGATCTGCTCACGCGAGAAGGCAATGTCGACGCCGCTATCCGCCTCGAACAGCTCTGGCACTCCGTACTCGAAGAGAGCTCGTTCTCCCTTTTATGCGCCTATCGCATGGATAGCTTTTTGGGTGAGAACGATAGCGATCGGCTCCTCGACGTTTTCGCCGCTCATTCACACGTCATCCCCACCGAGCGCGTCGTCGGTCTCGCCGATCCTCAGCAGCGCATGCGCGAGATAGCGCTCCTGCAGCAGCGCGGGCGAATGCTCGAAAGCGAGGTTCTACGGCGCCAGAAGCTCGAGCATACGCTCGACGGCGCCCTCGGCGATCTCCATCTGCTGGAAGCGCAACTCGTGGCCTCCATCGAGCGCGAGCAGCAGGCGCGCTGCGAGGCCCTATCGAGCGACGCCTTCCAGGAGACATTCCTCGGCGTGCTCGGCCACGATTTGCGCAATCCGCTCAACACGATTCTCGTCACCATGCGCATGATGGCGCGGCGCAATGAGGTAGCTCCCGAGAGTCAGGCACGCTTCCAACGCATCATGGCGAGCAGCGTCCGCATGCAGCGCATGGTCGAGCAACTTTTCGATCTCGCGGAGGCGCGGACCCCGGAGGGCATTCAGATATCCGTCGGCGAAGCGCGCGACCTGACTCCGCTGGTCACGAACATCGTCGGCGAAGTCCGAGCTTCGAGCCCATCGCGAACCATCGAGCTCGCGGCGAGCCCATGTCTTGTGCATATCGATGCCGAGCGATTCGAGCAAGCCGTATGGAACCTCCTCAGCTACAGCGTCGGTCACTCCGACCCTGGCAGCCTGACCCGGGTCGAGGTCGGCCCGCACGACGAGAAGGCCGTCGTCACCGTCCGTGCCGCTGACCAAACCATCGATGCCAGTCGCCTGCAGGTTCTCCTCAATTCCTTCGAGCTCGGCGTAGAACCAGAGGGTGGCGTGGACGGGCTGGCCCTCGGACTTTATCTGGCCAAGCGCATCGTCGTTGCCCACGGCGGTAGAATCGAGGCGCGGTCGTCGATCGAGATGGGAACGACCCTCGAAGTTCGATTGCCTCTCGCATGATCAGCGAGAAAGAGAGGACGCGCGGCAGCGTCCTCATCGTCGACGACGACGAGCTGATCCGCGAAACGCTGTGCGAGCTGGTCGAGATGACGGGCTGTTCGGCACTGGAAGCCGCCAACGGCAAAGCGGCTCTGAAAGTGATGGCCGAGCATCGACCGTGCCTCATCATTCTCGATTTGCTCATGCCGGTCATGACCGGCAACGAGCTCCTGGCCGTGATGCGCCAGGATCCCGCGCTCGCCGACATACCGGTCGTCATTTCGACTTCCGCGCCTAACCATGCCCCGCCCGGGTTTCCCATCCTACGCAAGCCGGTCAACATCGACGATGTCGTGGCGTGGATACGGCGCACTTGTCGCTGCACCGAGGGTTGAGAGGTCACGCCTCTGCTACTTGAGCGCCTTGCAATCGGCGGCGCAGCCGTCGCCGCCTCCCGTGTTCCCGTCGTCGCACACTTCGCCGCCGTCGAGGAGGCCGTCACCGCAGCGAGGAACGGTGCAATTCGCGCGGCAGGCGGAGGGTGTGTCCAAGGCCGTGATCGTGATGGCCGCCGAAAGCGCGAGATCCAGCGTGCGCAAAGAGCCATCGACGTATTGCCATGATCCGACGCCCTGCTGAAACTGCGGCACGATCGCGATGGACCAACTTGCCGGCATCGGTAAACCGGAAAGCACACCGCCGTCACTGTTGTTCTGAAAATCCCAGGCGCCGTGGATCGACGTGGGGGAGCTTTTGAAGAACTCGGTAGGCGAATCGTCGGCCACGGCGACGACCGTTTGCACCGGTAAGGAGGTGAGGTCGAGAACCACGCGAGTCGAGGGTTGAGATTGTCCGCTGGTGGTGCGGTCGATGCCGTGATGCATGACGAGGCTGAGAATTCCCGTCGTTATATCGCGATAGAGATAGATGCGACTCGTCGAGAGCACCTCGAGCCCGGTGTGGCTGCTCGCCGAGGAAAGACCGTAGAACATGGACGCGCTGACCACGCGATCGATCGGCACCACGCTGGCCGACCCGCCTTGCGTCACGAGGAATGCCGGGCGATCGACATTGCCCGCACCGAGATCGCACTGCTCGCCGGGTTCGGTCACGCCGTTGCCACAAGCGGCGCCGGCATCCACCGAGCCGCCCGCGACGCCGCCGCTCCCAGCAGAGCCGCCGTTTCCGCCTACGCCTCCAGCTCCCCCGACAGCACCGGTTCCACCGATGCCGCCGAGCCCGCCCCTTCCGGCGTTGCCGCCGCCCGCGCCGCCCGCGCCGCCCGCGCCGCCCGCGCCGCCCGTGCCGCCACCGATACCGCCCGCGCCGCCCGTGCCGCCACCGAT
>DATHEQ010000482.1:0-42272 GCA_035318505.1 Polyangiaceae bacterium
CCGCGGCCGACGATTTTATCGTGCCGTGATCATGACGTCTTAGATCGTCGATGACCTTCTTGAACAAGCGGGGGCTGCACGCGTGTCGAATCGTTTTGAGAAGTACGACCATACAGCGCGTCGGGGTGGCCGATTGACGCCGACGACGGGTCGTCTCGATTGGTGCCTTTCGGTCGGCCTGGCGATCTGCTCGGCGTTTGCCGTCGCATGCGCGCCGGCGGAACTCGCTTGCACCGAAACGGCAACGTGCACGCCTACCGGGCACAAGGATGGTGGCACAGATACATCGTTGGACGCCGTTGGAGCAGAGGATGCGGAGACGAGGATAGACCTGGCGACCGAACCCACCGAACCTCCGATCGACAGCCCCGTCGACGCGACCATCGATGCCCCAAAGATCGAGGACAGCGAAGCCGGACCGAGCGAAGACATTCGTGGCGACGCGTCGCCCGACGTCCCTGTGATCGATGCAGCAAGTGAACCAGGTGCATGCGATCCCGGCACGGCGAAGTCGCCGACGGATAGCACGTGCCTCATCAGTGAGAAGTACGGCGTCTTCGTGTCCCCTCAGGGGAGCAACACGGCGGGCGCCGGCATACGGGCCGCGCCTTACAAAACACTCGCCAGAGCACTGCAAGCTGCCAAAGGCAATGTCATGCGCGTCTACGCGTGCGACGAAGGCAGCGGCTACACCGACGCGCTCACGATCGACGCCACGTTCGATGGAATGAGCCTCTACGGCGGTTTCGAGTGCACAACCTGGACCTATGCAACGACGCGCCGCGCGCGCGTACATCCGGCGAGCGGCGTGGCCCTGAACGTGAAAGGGCTAACGGCGGGGGTCACCGTGGAAGACTTCGAGTTCGATGCGGCCGATGCGCCCGTCGGCGAGAGCAGCATCGGTGCCATTGTGGGTACCGCTGCGAATCTCACGTTGAGACGCGTGACGATTCAGGCCGGCAAGGGCGGAGCGGGGGCAGATGGGGCCGATGGAGCGAACGGCGCGGACGCGCTGAGCGTCGAACTTTCAGAAGAAGGTCTTCCGGCAATCTGTCCTGCAGACGTATCGCAGCAGTTCGGCGGCATGTGGCTACGTCCAGCGCCCTGTGCCACGCTTGGCGGAGTTGGCGGGGCAGCGAATCGAGGGCAGTCGGGTGGGGCTGGTGTTGCGGGAGGCCCAACCACCAACATCGCGACTTCGAACATTGGCACCGGCGGCGGACCAGGTGCAGCTGGCGCCAAGGGGTCCGATGGAAACCCTGGTGCTCCGGGCATGGCCGGCTCAGCCGGAGGGATGTTCTCTGCGAGCGGCTACACGGTGGCTCAATCGGGTAGCAACGGATTGGACGGCTATCCGGCTCAGGGCGGCGGTGGCGGTGGTGCCAGCAGTGCCTCGGGGCTTTGGGATTGCATTGGAGCTTCTGGCGGCGCGGGGGGGATGGGCGGGTGCGGCGGCTCTGCCGGCATCGGGGGCGCCAGCGGCGGTGCATCCGTCGCGCTACTCACTTGGATGGCCCCTATCACGCTCGATCAGTGCGAGCTCACGTCATCGGCCGGGGGGACCGGCGGTAAAGGCGGCAATGGCGGCAATGGCGGCTTCGGAAAATGGGGCGCGCTTGGAGGCCACGCGTACACCGGTGACGCGGGCGCGCCTGGCGGCGCCGGAATCGGCATGGGCGCAACCGGTGGCCCAGGGGGCAATGGTGGCAATGGCGGCTCCGCCGCGGGTGGCGATGGCGGTCCCTCCTACACCATCGTCTACAAAGGCTCGGCCCCCATCAAACTCAACGGCACCCTCCTGGCGCACCGCGAAGGCGGGGCGAAGGGGATCGGCGGGGCGGTGACGAATGTCAAAGCGCCAGACGGCTTGATCGGCGGTGCGGCCGACGATTTCATCGTTCCGTGACCGTGGTGTCGAGTTCGTCGATGAGCTTGTTGAAGAGCGGAGGCTGCACTCGTGTCGAATCGTTCCACGCAGTACGATCATGCAGCGCATCGGGGCCGTCGATTGACGTCGATGACCGGTGGTCTTGAGTGGTGCCTTGCTGTCGGCCTGGCGACCTGCTCGGCATTTGCCGTTGCATGCGCGCCGGCAGATCTCTCGTGCAGCGAAAGAACGAGCTGTCCTTTGAACGTGGATAGTGACGTCGGGAGCGATGCGTCTTCGCATGCCGATAGAGCTGAGAACGCGGACGTGAGGACCGATGCGGCCACCGATCCCGCCGAACCACCTGTCGAAAGCGGTGTTGACGCGACCATTGATGCAGCGAAGATCGATGCACCCAACGTCGAGGACGGCGAAGCCGGATCGAGCGAGGATACACGCTACGACACCGTAGTCCCCGACGCGCGTCCGGTGATCGACGTAATGAGCGAGCCGGATGCGTGTGATCCGAGTACGTCAAAGTCTCCGATCGAAAGCACGTGCCTCATCAGCGAGAGGTACGGTATTTTCGTGTCTCCGCAAGGGAGCGACACCACAGGCGCAGGCATCCGTGCCGCGCCCTACAAGACGCTCATGAAAGCGATGCAAAGTGCGAACGGTAATGTCATGCGCGTCTACGCATGCGACGAAGGCAGCGGCTACACCGACGCGCTCACGATCGACGTCACGTTCGACGGAATGAGCCTTTACGGCGGTTTCGAGTGCACAACGTGGACCTATGCAACGACGCGCCGCGCGCGGGTGCATCCAGCGAGCGGTGTCGCCCTGAACGTGAAAGGGCTATCGGCGGGTCTTAGGATTGAAGATTTCGAATTCGATGCTGTGGATGCGTCCGCTGGGGAAAGCAGCATTGGTGCGATTGTGGATACGGCGGTGAACGTCGTGTTGAGACGCGTGAAGATCTTTACCGGCAAGGGTGGCGCAGGGGCGGATGGAGTGAGTGGTGCGAACGGCGCAGACGCGCCCAGCGTCGGCGTTCAACAGCAGGGCGCCTTCGCCAAATGTCCTACTCAGCTTACGGAGGAGAGCGGTGGCACGTGGGGAGGTTCAAGCCTCTGTGGCTCGCGCGGCGGAAACGGCGGGAATTCGAAGCGGGGATTGCCGGGCGCACCCGGGCATTCAGGAATTCCAACCTCGAACATCACCACTCCAAACCTTGGCACGGGGGGCGCACCAGGTGAAAATGGTGAAGACGGTGCCAAGGGGTCCGACGGAAACGCTGGCCCTCCGGGTTTGACCAGCTCTGAAGGGTTCTTCTCTGTAAGCGGCTATACAGTGGGCCAATCGGGGGGCAATGGCTTGGACGGCTATCCAGCTCAGGGCGGTGGTGGTGGTGGTGCCAGCAATGCTTCAGGGCTTTGCATAGGAGCCTCTGGCGGCCCGGGCGGCATGGGTGGTTGCGGCGGCGCGCTGGGAACGGGGGGCGGCAGCGCGGGCGCATCTGTCGCATTGCTCACCTGGATGAGCGCCATGACACTTGATGACTGCGAGCTCGCGGCGTCCGCTGGGGGATCCGGCGGTAAAGGCGGCAACGGCGGCAAGGGCGGCGCCGGAAAACCGGGCGGTGTCGGAGGCGCAGCGTACACCGGCGATGCGGGTGCTTCCGCTGACGGCGGAGCCGGCCCGGGCAAAGGCGGGGATGGCGGGACCGGCGGCAATGGTGGCAGCGGCGGCTCGGGCGCGGGCGGCAGCGGCGGTCCTTCGTACACGGTCGTCTACAAAGGCGCCGCGCCTAGCAAACTGAATGGCACGCTCCTCGCGCACGGGGCGGGCGGCGCGAAGGGAATTGGCGGTGCGGTTACCACTGTCAAAGCTCCGGACGGTGCGATCGGCGTCGCGGCCGAAGAATTTATCGTGCCATGATCATGGCATCTATTTTGGGGTCGATGACCTTCTTGAATGCGCGGAGGCCGTACTGTTTCGAATCATTCCACGAAACCACGACCATGCAGCCCATCGGGGCAGCGGATTCACGTCGATGACCGGTCGTCTCGAGTGGTGCATTTCCATCGGCTTGGCGACCTGCTCGGCGTTTGCCGTCGCATGCGCGCCGGCGGAACTCGCCTGCAGCGAAACGGCGACCTGTGCGCCGAGCGGGCGCAAGGATGCTGGGATTGATGCGTCCTCGGACACGGTCAGAGGGGAGGATGCCGAGGCGGGCACCGACGTAGGGACCGATCCCGCCGAACCGCCCGTCGAGAGTGGCGCTGACGCGGTCATCGATGCCCCAAAGAGCGAAGACAGCGAAGCCGGATCCATCGAAGACGCTCGCGGCGACACCGTGGTCCCCGACGCGCCG
Source organism: Polyangiaceae bacterium (assembly GCA_035318505.1). Classification (GTDB taxonomy): domain Bacteria; phylum Myxococcota_A; class Polyangia; order Polyangiales; family Polyangiaceae; genus DASWDH01. The sequence continues at coordinate 4,245 of DATHEQ010000482.1, forward strand.
CCAGTGATCGACGCAGCGAGTGAGCCGGATGCATGCGATCCCGGCACGTCGAAGTCGCCCGCGGAAAGCGCGTGCCTCATCAGCGAGAAGTACGGCATCTTCGTGTCCCCGCAGGGCAGCGACACGACGGGGGTAGGCACGCGCGCTGCGCCGTACAAGACGCTCACCAAAGCCCTGCAAGGTGCCAAGGGCAATGTCATGCGCGTCTATGCGTGCGACGAAGGCAGCGGCTACACCGACGCGCTCACCGTCGACGCCACGTTGGACGGCATGAGCCTCTACGGCGGCTTCGAGTGCACGACGTGGGGCTACGCAAACACGCGCCGCGCGCGCGTACATCCGGCGAGCGGCGTGCCCCTGACGGTGAAGGGGCTGACGGCGGGGCTCACGGTGGAAGATTTTGAGTTCGATGCTGCGGATGCCCCGGCGGGGGAGAGCAGTATTGGGGGGATTGTGGATAGCGCCGCCAATGTCGTGCTGAGAGACGTAAAGATTTTGGCGGGTAAGGGTGGGGCGGGGGTGGATGGGGGGGATGGGGCGAAGGGGAAGGATGGGGACATGCCCGCCTCCCTGCAGCAAGGCTTTGATGCGCGGTGTCCCTATGGCGCTGGGACGCAAAATGGCGGTTCGTGGATGAATGCAACTGTGTGCAATGCGATAGGTGGCTCGCTGGGGGGCGCTGGAGGAACGGCAACCAAGAATAATTCCGGCACACGCGGCGTTCCAGGTGCTCCGACAATCGATGTGACGCCCGACGGTGTAGATAATGGCGGCGCGAACGGCTCGACCGGTCAAGATGGCGCTGCTGGGTCGAAGGGCAATCCGGGTGCGAACGGGATGCCTGGCGGCGCTACCGCTAGCTTTAGCGCAGTAGGGTACAATGCCGCTGCGGCTGGGGGAAACGGGACCGTGGGTTACGTGGGACAAGGCGGCGGTGGTGGAGGAGCAAGCAACGCTCTCATAGGCAGCGAATGCGTTGGCGCAAGCGGCGGTGCCGGCGGCATGGGCGGCTGCGGTGGGGCACCCGGAACGGGGGGCGCCAGTGCGGGCGCGTCTGTCGCATTGCTGAGCTGGATGAGCCCCATCACGCTCGATCACTGCGAGCTCACCTCCGCGACGGGTGGTAGCGGCGGCAAAGGTGGTAACGGCGGCAAAGGCGGGACCGGAAGTCTCGGCGCCTCCGGAGGCGCCGCGTACACGGGCGATGCAGGTCCTCCCGGTGACGCGGGAACAAGCCTCGGCCCAGGCGGCAATGGCGGCCCTGGCGGCAACGGCGGCAATGGCGGCTCCGGCGCGGGCGGCAACGGCGGTCCTTCGTACACTATCGTCTACAAAGGCACGGCCCCCACCCAACTCAACGGCACCAACCTCGTACACGGCGCGGGCGGCACGAAGGGCATCGGCGGCTCAATCGAGAATATGAAAGCCTCGGATGGCGTGATCGGCGACGCGTCCGAAGAGTTCGCAATCAACTAAAAGCGCATCTCGGACGCGCACCGCTCCCAACCTCTCGGCGTCGCTGAGCGTGCACCGGACGCCCCTCGGATCACCACAGCGGAGACCCGCGATCGGCCCTGGCACCGCTGTTACGTCCATTTTTTCCGAAACTCCCCCATTTAGCGGTCGACAGGGAGTACGTGATTCAGTACGGCGCTGATGTGGGGTCGGTGAAAGCCGCACTGATCAGGGCGAACGACCGAATCGCACCGCGAACTTTTGTCTACCCCCCGGGGCCGCCCGCGGCCGGCGAGTTTCGACCCATGCTTCACCCTCTCCAAGACCTGCGTCCAGCGTGCTCTATATTCATCGCCTCCGCACACGCGCGTGGGTTTGAAGCGCGTCGCGCGGTAGAACCGCGGTTTCTCTCGGTGGCGGCTCTCATGCTGGCAACGATGACGGCTGCATGCTCGTCCGAGGCGCCGTGCGCGGAGACCGCAACATGCGCTCCCAGGTCCGACGCAAGCTCTGAACCGGAGACGGGTAACGTAGCAGATGCCGCACCCCCCGACGTGTCCGAGAGCGGAGCCGCGCGCGACGTCTCGACCGGCGAGGACCATGTCGACGGAGTGGACCGCGCCGATGCAGGGGGCGCTGCGGATCGCTCCGAGGCGAGCGACAGGTCGACGACGGCCGACACTGCCAGCGCCGATCGGCCGGCACTCGATGCGGTCGATGCTCTCGTCGACACAACGGACGAGGGTCAGGCAACGCCCGATGGCCAGTCGGACAGCTCTGTGTGCGATGTCGACGCTGGCCGATCGCCGACCGACAACCCGTGCATCGTCAGCGAGCGCTACGGCATCTTCGTCGCGCCCAATGGGAGCGACGCGACGGGGGCGGGCACGCGCGCGGCGCCGTTTCAAACGATCAACCGTGGTCTCCAAGCCTCCAAACGAGAAACAATGCGCGTCTTCGTTTGCGACAATGGGGCAGGGTTCGTCGATCCGGTCGCCATCGACGCGACGCTCGATGGCCTCGCGGTTTACGGCGGCTTCGAATGCGTCGGGTGGACCCTAGCCGCGAATGCACGCACGCGCATTCACCCGCCGACGGGTCCGGCGCTTTCCATCAGCGACCTTACGGTGGGTGTCACGCTCGAGAATCTCGATCTGCAAGCGGCCGACGCCGCGCCGAGCGCGAGCAGCATCGCTGTGCGAATTCAATCGTCGCTCCAGGTCTTGTTGCGCAACAGCCGGCTGCTCGCTGGCAAAGGTGGGGCGGGACATTCCGGCTCGAATGGCGTTGCCGGTCCGAATGGCGAACCCGTCGGCCCGAGCCAGCTGGGCAAGCCCGCGTCCTGCACTCCTCCGATCGGTTCGCAAGCAGGTGGCATCGCGATTTCGAGCTCGTGCGGATCGAAAGGAGGCAATGGCGGCGCGTGCGACGTCACCCTCGGTTCGCTACCGGGCGGTAACGGCAGCCCGACGGACAATGTCGATCCGCCGAACCAAGCCAACGGCGGCACGCATTGGCTCGAGGACCGCTCCGGTCGCAAAGGCTCGGACGGCGTCGCCGGATCCCCCGGCGCCGCCAACTCCAAGGCGGGAATGTTTTCGGGCGCAGGGTATACGCTTGCTGCTCCCGGCGCAGACGGTGCCGACGGGCATGCAGCCCAAGGTGGCGGCGGCGGCTCGGCGGGCGAGCCCGATTTGTCCAACTGGTGCGTCGGTGCCTCGGGAGGGGCGGGCGGCATGGGGGGCTGCGGGGGCACGCACGGCACCGGAGGTGGGGCGGGAGGCGCGGCCGTTGCGCTGCTCAGCTGGATGAGCGGCATCACCCTCGACAAATGCGAGCTCATTTCTGCCGACGGCGGTCCTGGCGGCAACGGGGGCGGCGGTGGTGCGGGCGGGCTCGGAGCTTTGGGCGCCGAGGGCGGCGACGGGATCATGGACGTTGACGCAGGCGCGTCCCTCGTCGGCGCTGGCATGGGGGGGCCCGGCGGGAAGGGTGGGACGGGCGGCGGCGGCGCGGGCGGCAATGGTGGCCCGACCTACGGGATTGTCTACGCGGGTGGCCGACCCTCGCAAATAGGAGGGACGACCGTCGTTCGGGGCGCCGGCGGCGCCAAGGGCATCGGAGGCGGAACCGGCATCGTCAGTCTTCCCGACGGCGGCGCAACCGACGGCGGAATGCCTGATGGCAGCGGCACGCAAGACGGCGGGGTGATCCGGGCCGCCGATGGACTCTCGGGCGACGCGGCCTATGAGCTCGCAGTCCCCTGAGCGCCCTGCCAAACCACTCGATTTACGAATCGCCTCGTCTGTGCTTCCACGTTCCCCTTGCAGCACCTAGAATGCCCGCCCGATTCACCCTCGCGGGCACATCCATCTTGAAGCGACTGCTCGATACGACGCGTATCATCTTCGTTACGCTGGCACTTGGCGCAGCGTCCCCCGCCTGGGCGCAGCAGGCGCCGACGCCGGAAGAGGTACAGCAGGCACAGGTCCGGTGGAACGAGGGTAAGGCGTATTTCGACGCGGGCAATTTCGAGGCGGCGCGCGTCGCCTTCAAACAGGCGTATACGGTCTTCCCCCACGCCGCTTTTTTGCAGAACCTCGGAGAAGCTGAGCTTCGCACCGGGCGCAACGTGGAAGCCGCGCGACACTTCACGGCATTTTTGCGGGCCTCGAGCTCGGGGTCTCCGGCGCAGCGTGAGCTCGCCAAGAGATCACTCGCCAAAGCGGCCGAACGGCTCGGATCCATCGTGGTGACGACCAATGTCGATGACGCCGAGATCCGCATCGACGACGAGCTGGTTGGGCGAAGCCCGCTTGGATCGCTGATCTGGTATGTGGACCCGGGACGTCACTCGGTGACGGCGCGCAAGGACGGGTACCTGGATGGTTCGGAGCGGATCGACGTCGCTATCGGACCTCCGCGATCGGTGCTCGTGCGCGTGCAGCGGGTGATCGGGGGGACGTCGGAAGCTCCGCCGGAAGAGGTGAAGCCGGCGATGGCGCCCGTCGCGCCCTCCGCGAGGGTTGTGAACGATACGGGCGCCGCCCCCTTCAACGTGTCTGTGGAATCTCGCCACACCCCTACGCCGGCGCGAACCCTCGTGCTGCTGAGTGGGGCTGCTCTCACCGCGGCAGGCGTCGCGGTGGGGACGGTTTACGCGGTCCGCGCGGGTACCGATGCGACGAGCATTCGTGACGCGCAGGCGCAGCTTCCCGAGTTGAGCGCCAAGTACGGTGGAAGCAGGACGGCCGGCGAGGTGTGCAGCGCGCCCGTCGCGCCCGATGATGCCTTATTTTGCAGCGACCTGAATAACGAGTTTGGGCGTCAGCACACCGATCAACAGGTGCGTAATATCGCGTTCATCGGTGCTGGCGTGATCGGCGTCGCGACGCTCGCCACGGTGTTTTTCTGGCGAACGCGGCCGGCGGCCGTGTCCATCGCGCCCGCGCTCAGCCCGAGTGCGCCGGGTTGGGTCGTCTTCGGGCGCTTTTAGTCAGCTGGCCTTCGACCCGCCCAAGCATTGGGGCGACGGCGCGACTTCGCCGTTTTTGTCCCACTCAGCGGGCGTGCGCGACGTGATTGTGAGCGCGTGGAGGCCGCCGCGGATTTCGTCGTCGAGCAGCGTGTAGATGAGGCGGTGGCGACCGACGAGGGTTTTGCCCTCGAAGGCGCTGCTGACGACGGTCACTTTGAAGTGCGTCTCCGAGCCGGCGGGGACGCTGTGTTTCGAGCTCTCGTTGACGACCTCGAGCACGACCGGAGCGAACCGTTCGCGCAGCTTTCGTTCGATTTGCTGCTGAATACTCACCGTCGTCTTCTCTTAACCGCGCGGGTCGACCTTGTCCACCCGGACGCTTGTGGACCCCACGACGGCGCCCGGGTCCGTGGTACCCTCTCCGCCATGCTGAACATGATCGAAGCGCCGAGCGCGCACGCCGAGAGTAGAGCATCGACCCCGCGCGCGGCGCTCGACCGCGCCGTCGCCGAAGTGGGCGAGCAACGCCGAGCGTTTGCCCGCATGCCGCCCTCGGAAAAGGCGGCGATGCTCCGAGCGACGCTGCCCCTCATCACGAAGGTTGGACGCGCCTGGGCCGAGGCGGGTTGTCGCGCCAAGGGCATCGCGCTCGACCGCAACATCGCCGGCGAAGAATGGCTCGGGGGCCCACTCGTTACGGCACGCAACGCGCGCCTTCTCGTGCAAAGCCTAGAGCAGATCAACAGCAAGGGGCGCCCCTCGCTCGGCCATGGCGCGCGCACGCGCAGTGACGGCCGGCTCGAGATCGAGGTGCTTCCCTCCGGCGGGTTCGATTCAGCGCTCTACCGCGGGCTGTCCTGCGTAGCGCTCATGAACCCCGGTGTCGATGAATCCTCGGCGCGTGATCGGCAGGCAGGTTTTTATCAGTCGAAGGATCAAGAAGGTGGCGTCTCGCTCGTGCTCGGCGCGGGCAACGTGTCGTCGATTCCCGCGTCGGACGTGCTTTACAAGATGTTCGTGGACGGCAACGTCTGCGTGCTCAAGATGAACCCCGTCAACGAGTGGGTGGGCCCTATCCTCGAGCAGTGCCTGGCTCCGCTCATCAGCCGCAATTTCCTACGCATCGTTTACGGCGGCGCCGAGGTGGGCGAGTACCTGTGCCAGCACGCGGGCATCAACGACATTCACATCACGGGCTCCGACAAGACGCACGATCGCATCGTCTGGGGTCCGCCCGGTCCGGAGCAGGACAGGCGCCGTCGTGAGAACGATCCCCTGCTCAAGAAAACGATCACCTCCGAGCTCGGCAACGTGAGCCCCGTGGCCGTGGTTCCCGGAAAATACAGCGACCAGGAGCTCGATTTTCAGGCGCGCAATTTGGTGACGATGATCGCCAACAACGCGTCGTTCAATTGTAACGCCGCCAAGATCCTCATCACGTCGCGCTCCTGGCCGCAGCGCGGGCGCTTTCTCGAGCGGATCGCGGCTGCGCTCGGCGAGATTCCGCCGCGCAAGGCGTACTATCCGGGCGCGCGGTCCCGCTACGGGGATCTGCTCGGGTCGCGCAGCAACGTGAAGCGGTTCGGCAAAGAGGAACCGGATAGCCTGGCGTGGGCGCTCATTACGGACGTCGATTCGAGCGACGCGAGCGAGCCGCTCTTTCAGATCGAGCCTTTTTGCGCGATTTTGTCGCAAACCGATCTCGACGAGAAAGATCCGGCCGCGTTTTTGGCGGCCACCACCAAGTTTTGCAACGAGCGGCTATGGGGCACGCTCAACGCGTGCATCGTCATCGATCCGCGCACCGAAGCAGATTCCGCGGTGAACAAGGCGCTCGACGAAGCGATCGTCAAACTCCGCTACGGCACGGTGGCCGTGAACCACTGGCCGGGGCTCGTGTTCGGCGCCGTGTCCGCTCCTTGGGGCGGGCATCAAAGCGCGACGCTCGCCGACGTTCAGAGCGGTCTCGGTTGGGTGCACAACACCTTCATGCTGGACGGCATCGAGAAGTCGGTCTTCCGCGGGCCCTGCGTGCTGTCGCCGAAACCAGCATGGTTTTACGACAATTCGATGATGCAGGTCATCGCGGCCAAGCTCTCGGAGTTCGAAGCCGCGCCAAGCGCGCTCAAGCTTCCGAGCCTGGCGCTCGCATCACTGCGCGGGTGACGGGCTCGCCGGAGCGGCCTCGCGCGTACAGCGGAGCACGGCGAGCTTGACGGCGCGGCCCGCGGGCCGCGCTACGAGCACGCCCTCGGGACCTACCGCGATCGGCTCGCCCGATCCGATGTCGGGCTCGGTGCTCCACGATCCGGCGATCTCGCCCGCGCGCCCCACCGGAGCGAGCCGCGTCATGTCCGCTGCGTCGGTGACGGCCGCCCAACCCGGCAAGAGGGTCGGCGCGCCGCCGCCGCTCTCACTCGCGACGAGCACTGACGGCTGCTCGATGTTCGCCGCGCGCACCACGGTGCGCATCACGGGGCCGGCGGCGGATTCGAGCGGCGTGTCGTTGTCTCGCCAAACGACGAGCGCGTGTCCTTCGTCGAGCGGCGCCATATCGAACACCATCACGTGAGCGTCTCTCGAGGTCGCCGCGCGCGCCGCGCCGGTCGGGGACCCTTGCGCGTCGAGAGCGAGCACTTCGATCCAGCGAAAGCCGACTGGCTCCGCCTCGTAGCCCGCATCCGAGCTGTCACCCCCCGCGCGCTGCGCGATGTAAGCGAGCCAGTAGCCGCCCCCCGGGCGCGCAGCGAGACGCGGCGATTCGGCATCGACTCCGGGGGGAGAGATCGTCCGCGGCGTCGTGGCGTTGCTGGCGTTACCGGAATCGAACGTCGAAACTTGGATCACGCCCGAGGAAGCACCGTCTTCGTCCCACACGGCGATGCCCTTTTTTTCGCCGAGGCCGATGTCGAACGCTTGGGACTCGTCGCTCTTCTGGAGAATCGTCGCGCCCCACGTCACCGCGCCCGCCTCGATCTTGGCGAGACGAAGCGATCGCCCGTTGATGCCCGGTGACAGCATGCCGGCGAGAAGCGTGGCGCCGCGGGCGGCGACGCGCGGCGGCTCGACGTCGCCGTGTGCGGTGCCGAGTGGGATCACTTTGCCGCCGTGGCCCGTGCGATCGAGCGTGACGACCGACATGGAGTGCGACGCCTCGCTCTCGTGAATCGCACCGACGGCAAAGCCGTCGCTATACGCGACCCCTTCGCCCACTTCGGCGGCAAAGGGCAGGCTATCGTCTTGGCCTGGCTCGCTCCCGGCGGGCGCGATCTTCGCGGCGCGTCCGGTGTCGGCCGGACCGAGCACGAAGGGGGGATCCGCTGAAACGGGCGCGCAACGATGGGCGGTCTCCGCCTTGGGCGTCGCGGCGGCCGCCGTGGGCGGCGGCGCCAGCTCTTCTTCGGGCGTGGGCGGCGGCGCGGGCTTTTTGCAGCTCGCGAGCAGCCATCCGATTGCGAGTAGGAGCACGCGGCGGCTCATCGGGCGCTCCTTCGTAGCCGTCCCCGGCGCGAGCTGCAACCCTCGCCGCCTCCCCCCCCGACAAGGGGCTCGAAAACTACTTGGCAGTCCGCAGCGCGATCGGTCGAAAGACGATACGGCACACGAATGTATTGGCTTCTGCGAAACGCGTACGTGGCTCGATCATCACGAATGCCGCATCCGAGAGGCACTCGTAAAGCCCGGGAGCGCGCTCCACCATGGCATCGAATTTCGCGCACGATCGCGCGTCCTCGGTCTGTTCGGATTCATCATTGCCGTGCAGCGAAGTCGCCTTGATGAGGTCGATGCTCTCGATCTGCACCCACGCATACCGGCCGAAAAGGACGCCGAGATTGAGATCGCAGCCTCCGACGGGAGCCAGGAGCGCGAAGTATCCGTCGTGGGTGGCATGCGCTTCGAGGTTGGCGGTGGTGGCGTCGTGGCCGCGCACGATGAGCACCGTCATCGGTTCGCGCCGCAAGCTGGCGTCGGAAGGGCTGAGGGCCACGCCGTACCGATTGACGGTGAGGAGCGTCGTGGCGAGCTCGATGCCCGCCGAACGAAGCTCGACCGGGTAGTTGGTGCGCATCGTTCGCTGGTTTTGCTCCATGAAAAAGAGCCCGCGCCGCCGCAGCCCTTGCAGGCCGAGCTCGCGATCGAAAAGCTTGAGCGCATCGCTCGTGCCGAGATTCATGTCGAGACGAAAACCTTCGAGGTAGCTGATCTCCGCCTCGGTGGGGTAGAAAATGAGACGCCCGATCGCGGCGAGCGCGGTGGTGCGCATCGTTTCCGGATCGGGGCTCTTGCCCGCGTCGCGGAAAAACGCTTCCGCGTCTTTGGCGAAAGCGACGACGCTCGCCTGCAGCGGCCTGATGCGTGCGTATTGCTCGGCGGGGAGCACTTTCTCGCCGCGCACGGGCGTGCCATCCTCTTCGTAACCGACCACCGTCGCGTCGTCGGCCGTGCAGAGATTTTCGAGCACGGCCACGTGCGGCACCAAGGTGGCGATGACGCGATCATCGCACCACGAAGGATCCAAAAGCCCTTTGCGCGCGCGCTCCCAACCGGGAGTACGGGAAACGATGAGGTAACGGCCCACGAGCTCGACGCCGAGCTCATCGCGCAAGACGGGCTCGAGCAGTCGTTGCGCCGTCCCCTCATAACCGAGATCGACGAAGACCAGCGTGTCGCCGGGCTCGACGCCGGCCGTCGTGCGGAGATAGCGAAAGAGCCGCGTCCGGTACGCCTTCGAGCGATCGAAAATGACTTCGAGCACTTCGGCGCGTCGGATCAGGCGCGCGAATTCGGTGACGGGATTTGCGTGCGCCTTGGCGGTAAGCGCGATCGATTTTCCCATCTCCTCCGGCAAAAGGAGCTGCTTTACCATCGTGTCGAAGCGCGCGCTTCCGGCGAAGGCTCCGAGGTAGCGTTCGACGTCTTTGGCCGAGCGGAACGACGCGGCGTACGAAGCGAAGCGACTGATGGCAACGGGGAATCCCACGTCGTGCCCGGCGACGGCCTTGCAGACCTCTTGCGGAAGGAAGGCGTCGCGCATCAAGAAAAGCGGGCGCGGTTTTTTCCCCTGCGCTCGCAGCTGCTCCAGCTCGTCGAGGATGAAACGCGCGAATGCGTAAAGGATGGGGCCGGCGCCGGCGTATCCAAGGACGTCCTCGGGTGCGCGCCGTGCCCCGCCGTGAGCCGCGAGAACGCCGCGGAACGGGCTCGGCGCGCCCATCGATGCGCGCACCGCCGGACACAGCACGTTGCAAGCGGCCGTTTGGAATCGGAGCATTTGCTCGATCTGCTGTTCGTAGTGTACGAAGTGCAGCGCTTCGAGCCCGGCCGCGCGCGGCGCGCGCGCATCCGCCGCGAAGTTGTCGCCGATGTGCAAGATCGACGTCGAGGACGCTTTCTGCTTCTGAAGAACGTGCGCGAAAAGGCCGTTGACCTTGGATTTTCCGTAGGCCGACGAACAGAAGATGCGGTCGATCTTGTCGAGCGTTCCTTGGGGAAGCGTGGCGTCGAGCAGCCGGCGCAGCTGCTTTTCCTCCAGGTACGTGTCGCTCACGATGATGACGCGGAGGCCCCTGGCCTTGGCCAGCCGAATCAGCTCGACGGTCTGCGGCAGCGGATAGCAAGCCCTGATCTCGGCGGCGAGCTCGGCTTCGGCGAGCTCACGCAGCTCTTGCTCGTCGAGATCGGGGAAGCCGGCACGGTAGATGTCCGCCAGGCGCACCTCGATGCTCCCAGTGCGCACCGCTTGCAGCTGGCGTGCGATGCCTTCCGCGCTCATGCGAAGCTTGGCGTTGAAACCGAGTCGGTGAAACGGCTCGGTGTGCTGAAGATCGAAGAAGACGTCGGTGGGGGCGGACGTTTGTCGAAAGAGCAGCGTGTCGAAGCAATCGAGCGACAGCGTGCGCACGCTCGGGTACTCGTCGAGGACGTGCAGAAATTCCGAGGCGCGCACCTCGGTGCGGTCGCGCTTGGCAGCGACCGCTGGACGCATCGCCATGCTCATAACGCAGCCCGGATGGCAGCCGACGTCTCGGGCGCTCGCAGGCGGTACAGCTCGTCGTCTTCAACCTTGATGCCGCTCCAAACCTCGAAACTCTCGGCCATGCGGGGGGGCTCCTCGGGCGGCAACTGCCTTGGATGCGGCGTTCTTGCGAATTGCAGGCCACATCTCCGGCGCGTGCTTTCCCTGGCGCATCGCGGGCTTTGCCAGATGCGACCCACAGCAGCAGCGATCCGACCCCACGACGACAAGGCGCGCGCGTCCGGTGGCAAGGCGTGGAGCGTTGCCCGCCGTCACCGGCGCCAATCTCATGACGGTGGTCTGCCAGTTCGCCGTCGGGTCACGAGCGGCGATCGGGGCGCGCGTGCGCAGCGAATCCGCGCTCCTTCAAGCCTTTGGGTGGCTGGGGGCGGGGGTCGGGCCCCCCCTGAGGGGAGGCTGTACGAGCTGGGCGCTAGCCCTGCACGTCCGAACACGGTAGGAAAGCGCCCCTATGGTGCCCCGTATCGCCGTCACCGGCATGGGACTGGTGAGCCCCCTGGGATTGGACGTGAGGACCTATTGGCACGGGCTGCTCGAGGGGCGGTCGGGCGTGTCGTTCATTACGGAGTTTCCGACCGAGCGGCTGCGCAGCGACGTTGCCGCGCAGGTGAAAGGCTTCGACCCGTCGCGATGGCTCGATGACAAGGAGCAAGCCATCTACGGCCGGGTCGAGCAATTTGCCGTCGCCGCTGCTGCCGAGGCCATCGCCGAGGCCAAGCTCGAAGCCGTCGACAAGGCGCGCGTCGGCGTGCTCGTGTCCACGGGACAGGGCGCCGTCGAGATCTTCGAAGAGCAGATCAAGCGTTCCAATGAGCGCGGGCCGCGCGCGGTCTCGCCTTACTTCATCCCCGGCGTGATGCTCAACGCCGTTTCCGCGGTGGTGACGGTGAAACACCGTTTCATGGGACCGAGCTTCAACATCGCGAGCGCGTGCGCAACCGCGAGCCACTCCCTTGCCGTATCGGCGATGATGCTCCTTTCCGGCGAAGCCGACGTCATGATCGCGGGGGGCGGCGAGGCCGCCACGCGGCTCAACACCGTGGCCGGCTTCGGCAACGCGCGGGCGCTCGCGCGTGCTTTCCAGGGCGATCCCACCCGCGCATCGCGACCCTACGACGCCGACCGGAGCGGCTTCGTCATGGGCGAAGGCGCGGGCGCGCTCGTGCTCGAGACCGAGGCGCACGCCAAAGCGCGCGGCGCCACCCCGCTCGCGTACCTCGTCGGCTGGGGAATGAGCAGCGACGCCGAGCACATCACCCGCCCCCATCCGGATGGGCTCGGGCTGCGGCTCGCCATGGAAGCGGCCCTGCGGCGCGCGGCGATCACGGCGGGGGACGTGGGGTACATCAATCCCCACGCGACCTCGACACTGCAGGGAGATGTCGCAGAATACCAATCGATGAAGCAGGTATTCGGCGGCGCGCTCGCGAAAGTGCCTATTTCCGCGACCAAATCGATGATCGGGCACCTGCTCGGCGGGGCCGGCGCGGCCGAGGCCATCGCCGTCGTGTGCTCGCTGCGCGATCAGCGCTTGCACGCGTCCATCAATGTGGACCGTTTGGATCCCGTCTTCGAGATCGACCTGGTGCGCCACCCACGAAAATGCGATGTGCGCTACGCCATCTCCAACAGCGCCGGTTTCGGCGGGCACAACTGCGTACTTGTTTTCGAGCGCGCCGCGGAGGGGCGCCTTTCATGAGCTCTCGCGTTTTCGATCTCCTTTCCGAAACCATCGAACGTCGTATCGTCCTCCTCGACGGCGCCATGGGGACGATGGTGCAAAGGCACGGGCTCACCGAAGTCGATTTTCGCGGCGAGCGATTCCAGAGCCACCACAAAGACCTCAAAGGCAACGGCGATATCCTCGCGCTCACGCGTCCCGACGTGGTGCAGAGCATCCACGAGGAGTATCTCGCGGCGGGCAGTGACATCATCGAGACCAATACGTTCGCGGCGACGTCGATTGCGCAAGCCGACTACGCCCTCGAATCCGTCGTTTACGACATCAACGTCGCTTCGGCTCGTATCGCCAAAGCCGCCGCGGAAAAGTGGACCGAGAAGACACCCGACAAGCCGCGCTTCGTCGCGGGTGCTCTCGGGCCGCTCAATCGCGTGCTGTCCCTCTCGCCCGACGTCAACGACCCTTCTTTTCGCGCCGTCACCTTCGATCAAGTGCGCGACGCGTACGCCGAGCAGGCGCGCGGTCTCATCGACGGTGGGGTCGATTTGCTTCTCAACGAGACCATCATCGACACGCTCAACGTCAAAGCGTGCATCGCTGCGCTCGAGCAGGTATTCGCCGAAAAAGGCGTGCGCCTCCCGCTGATGATCTCCGTCACCATGATCGACAAGAGCGGTCGCACGCTTTCGGGGCAGACGATCGACGCATTTTTGACGTCGGTGCTCCACGCCAAGCCGTTTTCCGTGGGAATGAACTGTTCGCTCGGCGCCACGGAAATGCGCCCGTTCCTCGCCGATCTGGCGGAGCTCGCACCGGTTCCCGTCAGCTGTTATCCCAATGCCGGCCTTCCCAACGCGTTCGGCGAATACGACGAGCAGCCCGAGACGACGGCCGCGCTGCTCACCGAGTTCACCAAGAGCGGCCTGCTCAACATCGTGGGCGGGTGCTGCGGCACGACGCCCGATCACATCCGCGCGATCGCCAAGAACGTCGGCGATCTGCGACCCGCTCGCAAACCGCGGCCGCGCTCGCAATACACGGAATACGCCGGCCTCGAGCGCTTCGTGTTCCGACCCGACGTCAACTTCGTCATGATCGGCGAGCGCACCAACGTCACCGGCTCGAAGCGCTTTGCCGAGCTGATCAAGAAGGGCGATTTTACGACGGCCCTCGAAGTCGCCCTCGATCAAGTACGCGGCGGCGCGAACATCCTCGACGTCAACATGGATGAAGGGATGCTCGATTCAGAAAAAGTGATGACGACGTTCTTGAATCTCGTCGCCACCGAGCCGGAAATTGCGCGCTTGCCCATCATGGTCGACAGCTCGAAATGGTCGGTCATCGAAGCGGGCCTCAAGTGCGTGCAGGGCAAGTCCATCGTCAACTCCATCAGCTTGAAGGAGGGCGAGGCCGAGTTCCTCAAAAAGGCGGAGCTCGTGCGATGCTACGGCGCGGCCGTGGTGGTGATGGCCTTCGACGAGGTCGGGCAAGCCGACACGGTGGAGCGCAAGGTCGAAATCTGCCAGCGGGCCTACAAGATCCTCACTGAGCAAGCGGGTTTCGATCCGCTCGACATCATCTTCGACCCCAACATCTTGGCCATCGCCACGGGGATGGCCGAGCACAACGACTACGCCAAGAACTTCATCGAAGCGGCGCGGATCATCAAAGAGAAGTGCCCGGGCGTGCACATCAGCGGAGGCGTCAGCAACCTCTCTTTCTCGTTCCGCGGCAACAATACGGTGCGCGAGGCGATGAATGCGGCCTTCCTCTACCACGCCATCCGCGCGGGAATGGACATGGGCATCGTCAACGCCGGGCAGCTCTCGGTGTACGAAGAGATCCCCAAAGATCTGCTGGAGCACGTGGAAGACGTGCTCTTGAATCGCCGTCCCGACGCCACCGAGCGTCTCGTCGAGTTCGCCGAAAGCGTCAAGCAGCGAGGCAAGAAGCCGGAAGCCGAGCTCGCGTGGCGGCAAGAGAGCGTCGAAGCGCGTCTTTCGCACGCCATGGTCAAGGGGCTCGTGGATTTCATCGAAGCCGACGTGGAAGAAGCGCGCAAGAAATACGAAAAGCCGCTCTCCATCATCGAAGGGCCGCTCATGGACGGCATGCGCGTCGTCGGCGATCTGTTCGGCGCGGGCAAGATGTTCCTACCCCAAGTGGTCAAGAGCGCCCGCGTGATGAAGCGCGCCGTCGCTTACCTCCTCCCCTTCATGGAGGAGGAAAAGCGAAAGTCGGGCACCGCCGCCAAGGCCAAAGGCAAAATCGTGATGGCCACGGTGAAGGGGGACGTTCACGACATCGGCAAGAACATCGTCGGCGTCGTTCTCGGCTGCAACAATTACGAGGTCGTCGATCTCGGCGTCATGGTGCCGTGCGAAAAGATTTTGGAAGCCGCGCGCGCCGAGAAGGCGGACATCATCGGTCTTTCTGGGCTCATCACGCCATCGCTCGACGAGATGGTGCATGTCGCTAAAGAGATGCAGCGGCTCGACTTCACGCTGCCTCTTTTGATCGGCGGTGCCACCACCAGCCGTCAGCACACCGCGGTCAAGATCGCACCCGTCTACGAGAAGAGCACGGTACACGTGCTCGATGCGTCGCGCGCAGTGGGCGTCGTCTCGCGATTGCTCGACCCGAAGCAGCTCGCCGTCTTGGACGAGGAGAACCGCCGCGATCAGGCGCGCATGCGCGATCTCCACGCGCACAAACAGAAAAAGCCGCTCCTTCCCCTCGAAACGGCGCAGAAAAACCGCTTCGTCGCCCGCTTCCGGTGCGAGGACGTCGCGGTTCCGTCGTTTCTCGGACGGCATGTCGTGGACGACGTCTCGCTCGAAGAGATTGCGCGCTACATCGACTGGACCTTCTTTTTCACCGCTTGGGAGCTGCGCGGCAAATTCCCCGCGGTTTTGCAGCACCCCGAGCACGGGCAAGCCGCGCGCGAGCTGTTCGACAACGGCAAGCGCCTGCTCGATCAGATCATGCACGATGGCTCGCTCATCGCGCGCGGAGTGTACGGCTTCTGGCCGGCAGCTACCGACGGCGATGACATCGTCATCTATGAAAATGAAGAGCGGCGCGCCGCGTGGAAGCGGTTCCCCATGTTGCGCCAGCAGCAGATCAAGACCGACGACAACCCGTACCTGTCCCTCGCCGATTTCGTGGCGCCCGCTGGGTCCGGCGTGGGGGACTACATCGGGGCTTTCGCGGTCACGGCTGGCCTCGGCGCCGACGCGCTCGCGAAGGCTTACGAAAAGCAGCTCGACGACTACAGCGCCATCATGGTCAAGGCGCTCGCCGACCGCTTGGCTGAGGCATTCGCCGAGCTTTTGCATCAGCGCGCGCGCCGCGACTGGGGCTACGGCAAGGCCGAAGAGCTCTCCAACGAAGATCTCATCTCCGAGAAATACCGCGGCATTCGTCCGGCCTTCGGCTACCCCGCCAATCCCGATCACACCGAGAAGCGCACCCTCTTCGATCTGCTCGACGCCGAGAAGGTCGGCATCACGCTGACCGAGCATTTTGCCATGATGCCCGCGGCCAGCGTGAGCGGGCTTTATCTCGCGCATCCCGAGGCGCGCTACTTCTCGGTTGGTAAAATCGACCGCGATCAAGTCGAGAGCTACGCGGCGCGCAAGAAGATGACCGTCGCTGAAGTCGAACGCTGGCTCTCGCCGAACCTCGCTTACGAACCGGTGCGTTGATCGCGCGTTTCGCGTGCGGCCGCAGGGGACCGGCTCGGTACAGCGCCGGGAGGCACCACCTGCTTCATGATCCGATTCAACATCGAGGCCATGCTCTTTTCGAAGAGGCCCGATCCGGTCCCATGCAGCCAACACACGAGTCGCCACCAGCTGGGCACGATGATGGTGCCGCGGTTTTGTGCGACCGCTCGCAAGGCGCGGCGCGCGAATTCTTCGGGATCAATGGGGCGTAGCTGTTCCCACATGTGGAGAATAGTTCCGGGATCGATCGGCTGCGCCATGCGACCGAAACGGCCGCCGGTGAGAATGGGCGTCCGAATGACGCCGGGGCAAAGCGTGCTCACGCGAACGCCGTAGCGCGCTGCTTCGGCGCGAAGCGCCCGTGACAACCCCACGACCGCGTGCTTGGTCGTCGTGTACGAACCCATGAACGGGGAGGGAAGTAGTCCCGCAATGGACGCGGTATTCACGATGTGACCGAACCCCTGCGCGATCAAGCGGCCGTACGAGGCTTGCACGCCATGCACGACGCCCATCAAGTTCACGTCGACCACGTCGCGCCAGTCGTCGAGCCGGTACTCGCGCATTTCGCCGCCGATGGCGATGCCGGCGTTGTTGAAGAGGTAGTCGAGCCGGCCCTGGCGTTCGATGGTGAGCGCAACGATGGCGTCGAAGGCGATGGCGTCGCGTACATCGAGCTCGACGGCTTCGGCTTTTCCACCCGCGCCGTTGATGGATGCGGCGACCTCGCTCGCCACCTCGAGCTGGCGATCGGCGAGGATGACGCTCGCTCCGTGACGCGCGAGCTCGCGGCCGAGGGCGGCGCCAATGCCAGACGCGCCGCCCGTGACGATGGCCACGCCGCCCCGAAAGGAGCGGATACTTCGTGTTCCCTCGTCGGACATGCGGCCCAGTCTAACCCCGAAAGCCCTCGACGCCGAAGCACTACTGCGACACGCTCAGCCTCCGCTCATGACGACCTATCGACAAATAGTGCTCGCTT
Source organism: Polyangiaceae bacterium (assembly GCA_035318505.1). Classification (GTDB taxonomy): domain Bacteria; phylum Myxococcota_A; class Polyangia; order Polyangiales; family Polyangiaceae; genus DASWDH01. The sequence goes on from DATHEQ010000482.1 coordinate 21,606, forward strand.
CGCGCCCCCAAGGCGCGCTAACGCCGGAAAATTTTCTCCTTCAGACCGTACCCGTGCCGGCCATGGCCATGAAGGAGGGCGAGGTTCTGGTGCGCAACCATTACCTCTCGCTCGATCCCTACATGCGCGGCCGCATCGACGACGCTCGCAGCTACGCGCCGCCGCAACCCCTCGGCCAAGTGATGATGGGCGGCACCGCGGGAGAAGTCATCGAGTCGAGGTCTCCGGCTTTCAAAGCGGGAGACAAGGTCGTCGGCATGCTCGGCTGGGCGGAAATGGGCATCTGTGACGCGCAATGGCTGCATAAGGTCGATACGACGGCGGTACCGCTCTCCGCCTACCTCGGTCCAGCGGGGATGCCCGGCATCACCGCCTGGTATGGCGTTACCCAGATCATGGAGCCGAAGGAGGGGCAGACCGTCGTCGTTTCCGCGGCGGCGGGGGCCGTGGGGAGCGTCGCCGGTCAGCTCGCCAAGCTACGCGGATCACGCGCCGTCGGTGTCGCGGGAGGCCCCGAGAAATGCGCGCACGTCGTGGGCGACCTCGGCTTCGACGCGTGCGTCGATTATAGGGCCGGCAATGTCAAAGGTGATCTCAAAGCCGCCGCGCCCAAAGGCGTCGACGCACTGTTCGAAAATGTCGGCGGCGAGATTTTCGACGCGTGCCTGGCGCGCATGAATCCATTCGGTCGCATCGCGCTGTGCGGTCTCATCTCGGGCTACGAAGGACAACCTATCCCCATCCACAATACGCGCGCCTTCCTCACGATGCGCCTGTCGATGCGCGGCTTCATCATCTCCGAGCATCTCGAGCTCTGGTCTCACGCCATGCGCGAGCTGGTTCCGCTCGTTGCGACGGGGCAACTCAAATACCGAGAGACGATCGCCGAAGGGCTCTCCGCCGCGCCGGCCGCCTTGATCGGGCTTCTGCACGGCAAGAACCTCGGCAAGCAGCTGGTCAAGCTCGTTTGAGGCGCGGGCCGCACCACGGCGGGTGGGCCGCACGGGCGCGCAACTCGTAGCCGCCTCAGGGCGGCGGATTGAGCGTGCCCCACGAGGTCCAAACCTCGAAGAGCGGATCGCCCTCCCAGGGGGCGCGCCGGACGGCTGCGACGTTCACGTCGGCGCCGCTCAAGCTGACGGCGGTACGGGCCCAACCGATGAGAACATTGCCGTGGGTGCGCGGCATGTCTTCGTAGCCGGCGATGACGACGCGCGCGCCGCTCACCTCGGGATGCACGGTGAGCGTGCCAAAATCGAAGTACCGCCCCCACACGCGCTCGAGCGCGGTCAGCGTGCGCCCGGGGTCGCCCGGAGAAAGAAACGACCGGTGCACCCCCAGCAGCATTTCGGACGCCGCCATATCGCCCATCTTACGCGCGGCTTCGTCCGATCCGTCGGCGAGTCGCTGGTGCGCGACGATGAGCAGTTTCAGGAAGTGCTCGAACGGATACCACGCCGTGATGATCACGCGCTGGTCGAGCAATGTGCCGACCTCGTGCTCGAGATTGTCGAGACGCCCCGCTTTACGCGAGGCGCGCAACATCTTCACGAGGAGGACCATGTTCTGGCCCTTGGCTTGTCGTGGCCGCGACTGACCCACTTCTCGAGTATAGCTGCGCGGAGCGGGCTGCAGGGCGAACACAATGTGGGTACTCCGCAGCACGCCACCGCGCCGCCGTCGCAGGAGCGCGCGCTGAGGCTTACAGCGCGCGCCTCGCTTCGGGGGCACCGTTGCCATGACCGTGGAGCGCAGGCGCGCCTTCGATGACGTGGAGCGGCCGCGGCTTGCGTCCGGCCAGCAAGAGCTCGTGCCGCGTGATGCCGAGGTACTTCAAGATCGGGAAGTACACCTTTTGCAAAAAGACGGAGCGATCGATCCCCGCCGAACGCATGACCTCGACGCGACCGTCATAGTCGGGGACGAGCTTCACGCCCGGCATCTCGAACTTGGCGAAGACGTGGGCGAGATCGGCCAAGGTGCCCTCGCGGTCTTCCTCCATCAGAACCTTCACCACCGTTTGGTAAAACCGACAGTGGGCGATCTCGTCGCGTGCGATGAGATCGTAGATCTTGTGGAGTGCCTCGCACTGTTCCGTGTGAGCGCGGTCGCGCTGCTTCAGGTAGATGACGAACGTCGCCATTTCCTGGATCACGCCGTAGAGTGTCATCTCCCGCGGCGTATGGAAGGGAAGCTCCCACTTTTTGTCGAAGATCTTGTTCTGGAAGTCGACCATCTGCTCGTCGCTGCGCTTGCCGCTGCGAAGCAGGTACTCGGTGAGCGCCAGAGCGTGCTTCGACTCCTCGTACGCCCAGTTGGCTTGAAACCAAGCTTGTCCGAATGACTTTCGCACGACGTTGATTCCCCCCGCCACGTAGTCGGGCAGGTACATCTCCACGCCGCAAAATGTCTCGGCGCAGAGCGCGAGCTCTTCGCTGGCGTCCTTGTTGACCTTGTCCCACGGGATGTCGTCGAAGGGGTTCCAGCGCCGCTCGCGTTCGGCCTTCTGAAAGAAGGTCGTGTACTCCTGATACATCCGCAGCGCGAGCCGGGTTTCCATCACGACCGTTCCATGCGGCGCTCGACGACCGCGAGTAGATCTTTCACAGTGACGAGCTCGACCAGATCCTCGTCGGGAATCATGATGTCGAGCTTCAGCTCCATCTCGCCCACGATCTGCATCATCGACAGCGAGTCGATGCCGAGGTCGCTGATGACCGAATCGCCCGTCAGCTCTTGGAAATCGCGCTTATCGACCTCCTTAGCGACTTGTTTGAAAAGGGCGATGAGATCCTGACTCTTCATAATCGTGGCTCCTCGTGCTGCCGCGGACGGCTCCCCGAAATCGAAAAAAAGGTTTGAAAAGATAGGGCTAGTCGATACGCCGGAGTGCGTATTGGGCCAGCGAAGAATAATGGTTGTCGAACGCTTTGACGCAGGTGCTGAGGTACCGATCATAATCCAAAAAGACCTGGTCCCCGAAGCGCGCTCGGATCTCGCTCTCGTGATCGCGCAGACGCTTGCGCCACTCGAACGTCGTGCGTCGGTAGTGCAGGCGGCGAGAGTGCATCTCGACGATTTCCCAATACGGGTTGACGGCCTGCACCACTTCCTCGATGCGCGGGTTGAGACCGCCCGGAAAGATGACGTGCGTGACCCAGTGCACGTCCTCCAAGTCCTTTTTGTCGCGCGGTACCCGGTTTCGCACGATGTGCTGCAAGCCGAACCAGGCGCCGGGGTTGCTCCAGCCATGCACGGTCTTGAAGAAGCGGCGCAAGTTGTCGACGGCCTTGCCCTGCCGTGCCTCTTCCGGTGAAACGAGGTGGTCGATCATGCAGATCGACTCGATGGCGTCGTACTTCACCTCGGGCTTGTGGTCCTTGTAGTCGCAGCAGTAGGTTTTGACGCCCGGCAGGGCGCGGCGGTTGATCTCGTCCATCTGCGCGCTGGAGAGGGTGATCCCGAAGACGTTCTTCACCTTGCGCGTCGTGGCCAGGTATTCGATGTTGGCGCCCCATCCGCAGCCGATATCGAGCACCTTGGTGTCCTCGGTGACGTGGGCAAACTCGGCCAGGATACGCAGCTTATTGAGCTGCGCTGCTTCCAGCGATTGCTCCTCGTTTTCGAAGACGGCACAGGTGTAATTCATCCGCTCGTCGAGCCAGAGCCGGAAGAACTCGTTCGAAACGTCGTACGAAACTTGAACCTGATCTTTGGTCGATCCCACGATTTACTCCTCGCCGGTCGTGGCAAGCGCCAGCGTTCCGGCTTCCAACCGGGCTCGGGTTTCTCTGCGGCGTACCTTGCCACTCGAGGTCTTGGGCAACGAGCCGCGGCGCAGAAAGTGAACCTCGTCCACCCTGAGTCCCATCTGCTGATGCACGGCGGCCACGATGGCGCGGCGCATGGCGGCGTGCTCGGCATTGTCGATCTCGGCCACCGCGACCAAACGCTCGTCGCTCGAGGCGAGCTCGACGCTCGAAAGAGGAGCCGCGGCGAGCGGCGCTTTCGCGGGCGCCGCCGGCGCCGATCCATTGGCGGCGTGCGCGTCGTCGGCCCGGTCGCGCGGTCGCGTGAACACCGCAACCTGCGAAGGACGCACGCCGTCCACCTCGGAGATGATTTTCTCGATGTCCTGGGGGAAGTAGTTGCGCCCGCGCAAGATGATGAGGTCTTTACTGCGCCCGCACACGTAAAGGCGCCCTTCCGCGAAGTAGCCGAGATCGCCGGTGTAGAGCCGCCCGTTGCGGAAGGCGGCGCGCGTCGCGGCCGGGTCACCGAAGTAACCGGGCGTCACGCTCGGCCCCTCCACCACGATTTCGCCGATGACGCGCTCGCCGACCGCGCGGCCCGATTCGTCCTCCACCTCCACCCGATGCCCGGGGAAAGGGCGACCACAGGAAACGACTTCGATGGCGTGGCCATTGGACGCTTTCACGGCGCGACCGCGCAAGATGGCATGCGGGTCGACGGTGTCGGTCGTCAGCGGGTCGTCGAGATCGGCGAAGGTGACGGCCAACGTGGACTCGGCGAGTCCGTACGATGGAAGGATGGCGGTTCTCTTGAGACCCGCTGGCTCGAACTTGTCCATGAAGGCGCGCACGGTCGCCGCATCGATGGGCTCAGCCCCGCACCCGAGCGCCCGCAAACACGAGAGGTCCCATTCCTCCATCTGCCGTGGCGAGGCGCTCTGCACCGCCAGTGCATAGGCGAAGTTGGGAGCGAACGTGATCGTACCTCGGTGCCGATGGATCGCGTCGAGCCACGAGGAGGGACGCCGCACGAACGTGGTGGGCGGCAAGAGCACCACCGGAACTTGCGCGAAGAGCGGCGCAATCACGAATCCGATGAGCCCCATGTCGTGATAGAGCGGCAGCCAGCTGACGCCCTTGTCGCGATCGGGGTCGGCGCGCAGGCCGTCGAACATGATGGCGCGCGCATTGGCCTCGAGATTGCCGTGCGTGACCATCACCCCTTTGGGGCTCGAGGTGCTACCGGAGGTGAATTGCAAGAAGGCGAGATCGTCGGCACGGACTTCGACATCCAGCGTGGATGTCACCCGGGGTGCCTCGGCGATCTCCTCGGCGCGTACGCTCGGAAGCGCGAATAGCGCGCGCGCCGCTTCGGGGACGCCGTTCTCGCTGGAGAAAGGGCGATTGCCCGTAACGAGTAGCTTGGCTTCCGAGACTTCGACGATGCGCGAAAGGTTGGCGAGGTAGGCGTCGAGCCGAGCGAGCGTTTGCGGCGGATAAAGCGGGACAGGGACCGCGCCTGCGACGAGCGCGCCGAAAAACGTCAGGACGAAATCGTCGGGCTCCGGAAGCGCGAGAACGATGCGATCCCCTTTGCCGATACCGCGTTCGCGTAAAAAGCACGCACGTTCGTGAGCGCGCTCCCAGATCTGCCGATACGAGAACGGTTGCTCACGGCCATCGGAACGAACGAAGGTGATTCCCTTATGGGTGTGCTCTGCGTTCTTTCGCAGCGCGTCGATCAGCGTTTGCATCCGTCCTTAGACCCCAAGACCTTTTGGCCCTGCGGACCCCCGCAAGAGAACCTGGCAAGGCTTCGTCGTCAAGAATTGCGGGAAGGTGGAGGCATTTTGATGACTCCCGCGCCATGCCGGGGTCCGATGCGGACGTGGCGAAGATCCGCAAAATGACTGAGCTAAACGGATGAGCAGTGGCGTCGCGACCCTCCGCGCCGCGCAGCGCGGTGATAAGGCTCTCGCATGCTGAAGGTGACGCCGATCCCCTGCCTCGAGGATAATTACGCGTATCTACTCGACGATGGCAGCGGGCAGCTTGCCGTCGTCGACGCCTCGGAGGGCGCGCCCGTTCTCGCTGCTCTCGAGCGTGCACAAGGTGACCTCACCGCCATCTTCGCCACCCATCATCACTTCGATCACGTGGGTGGCAACGAGGAGATCCTCGCTCGGCGCGGCAACGTTCGCGTTTATGGGTACGAGAGCGATCGCGGTCGCATCCCTTGCCAAACGGAGTTTTTGCGCGACGGCCAGACCTTCACGTGGGGCAAGACCGAAGTTCGCGCGCTTCACATCCCCGGCCACACCATGGGCGCAGTGGCCTACGTTCTCGACGACGCCGTGTTCACGGGCGACACGCTCTTTCTCGCGGGTTGCGGGCGGCTGTTCGAAGGAACGCCGGCCATGATGTTCCGTTCGCTCTGCGAAGTTCTGGCGCCGCTCGGGCGCGAGGTGCGCGTCTTTTGCGGACACGAGTACACGCTCGGTAACCTCGCCTTCGCTGCCTCGGTCGAACCTGGCAATACGCAGGTCGCGCAGCGCCTCGAGCACGCGCGCGCCCTGCGCGCCCGCGGTGAGCCCACCGTCGGATCGCCGATGGCCGAGGAGCTTGCCACGAACCCGTTCATGCGCTGCCAGAGCGATGAAATTCGCCGCAGCATGAAGCTCGGTCCCGACACGCCCGACGTGGAGGTGCTGGCCGCGCTGCGGCGGGCCAAGGATTCGTTTCGCGCGCCCAAGGCGCCCTGAAGTTTTAGTCGCCTGACGCGAGCACGATACGGTTGACGAGTCGTCCGAGGCGCTCGATACCGAGCACCACTTCGTCCCCCGGAGCGAGCCACTGGTTGGTGATCCCCGAGCCATTGAGCTCGAGGAAACAGCCCGTCCCCACCGTGCCGGAGCCGATGACGTCGCCCGGGTAAAGCGTGACGCCGTAGCTCGCGCGCTCCAGGATCTGCGCGAACGTGAACGTCATGTCTTTGAGATTGCCGTGCGAAACTTTCTTGCCGTTCACTTCGGCCGTCATGACGAGATCGAAAGACGCGCCCTGCGGGCCGGCCGTCGTGCGATCGACGAGCTCGTCGGTCGTGACCAGCCAAGGGCCGAGGCTCGTGGCGAAGTCCTTCCCTTTGGCGGGTCCGAGGCTCAGCTTCATTTCCTGCATCTGCAGGCGGCGCGCCGACCAGTCGTTCATGACGGTGAGGCCGAAAATGGAGCGGTCGGCTTCGGAGGCGCGCAGGTTTTTGCCGCCCTTGCCGACGACGATGGCTGCCTCGAGCTCGAAATCGAGCTGGTCGGTATGGAGGCGCTCGACCACGACGTCGCCCGGGCCGGTCACCGCCTGATGGTTGGTGAAATAAAAGACGGGGAACTCGTCGAACTCCGGGATCATGTCGAGGCCGCGGTTCTTGCGCGCGGTCGCGACGTGCTGCCGGAAGGCGTATCCGTCGCGCATCGATGGCGGGCGCGGGATGGGCGCCTTCAGCGCGACGTCTTTCAGCCGCAGCCGGAGGGGGCGATTGCCGAACGCCTCGGGCAGCTCTTGGGCCCGCGCACGCCGCTCGATCTCCCGCGCCACGGGCATGGCCAGCGCCTCGCGCCGGATGAGATCGACGAGGGTCGTTCCGTAAGCCGCCGCAAGGGCGTCGGCGCCGGAAGAGCGGCCTTGGTCCGCGGCGTGCCAGGCAAAACCCGCCGGCAAATCGACGAGGTTCTTGTCGTCGACGAGGGCGCCGTAGCTCTCGCGCCCGCCGCTTTCGAACGTGACGAAACGCACGCGCGTCCTCTGCTCAGATGAGCGAGACGCCGTGCCGCTTGGCGTACGCAACCGCGCCGATCTTGTCGATGGTGCGGATGTCGCGCGTCGTCAGATTCAGCGTCACGAACCGTCCAGCCTCGGGCACCCACACGCGCCGAGTTTGGATGTTCACGTTTTGCCAGCGCTTCGTCTTGATGTTGGAGTGCGAGACGTTTTGCGCCCGCAACTTGCGCTTTCCGGTGATGTCGCTTTTGGCCATGATTGACGCTCGCTTGGCGGATGCCGGGGGGGCACTCCTCACGTTCGCAAGGACGGCGGAACCTGCACGAGGCTGAACGTTTTGTCAAGGAGCGGCAGCAGGGGAACCGCCGATTATGCCTACTCCGAGACGGAAGAAGGCGGCGGATCGGGTGCCGACGGCCGATGCACGTCGACGAGCCGCGCCTCGCGCGCATACACCGCAGCCCAGGTCTGGAAGAGGCCGAGTGCGATCGGAACGACGGACGCAAAAAAAGCGACGGCGGTGAGGACGTACATCAGGTCGCCGGCTCCGGGCCCTCGGGAGGCGTAGAGCTGGCGAAGACCGATGTCGGCGGCGATCAGGGCCGTCAGTACCTGCGCGCACCATGCGCTGATGAGGGTGGCCGGCGCCGACATGAAGGCGACCAGGCCGAGTAGTGTGCCCGTGATGGCGAGCCCGGCGCCCACTTTCGCCATCACCGGCCCGTCGACCCCGACAAGCACCGAGGAGGCGAGGAAGGGGAGGGCCAGGACGAAAGCCAGGGCGAGCAACAGCCACCCGCGCTCGAAGGCACGATAGTGAGATCGAAAGAGCAGTGCGGCCGGAACGGCGACGCAGGTGACGACGCGAAAGACCTCGGTGAGGGGATTCGAAATCGGTTCGGCCAGCAGCGCGAGCGGGCCTGCGCCAAAAAGACCGAGTGCGACGACGATGGCGCCCGCGAGCGCGCCCACCACCGCGCGCCAGAGATACGGAAAGGGGACGAGGCCGGTGGCCCCGGTGGCCGCGGCGGCCGCAAGGCAGATCGCCGCCGCTTGCGGGGAGATCTCGGCGACGCCGAACCCGAACCGCAGACAAATGCCCACCGAGAGAAAAAGAAGCGCAACGCCTCCGTCCCACCAACGCGAAGCGCGCCGTCCCGGCTCGATCGGCGCGAGATCTTCGCGCAGCACATCGCTCGCCAAGATTGGCGGCGGCGTCTTCTTCTTCGCCGTCTTCGTCGGAGCCGGGTGGACGCCCGACGTTGCCGTTCTTGGGGGAAGCGCACGGCCAGGGCGCGGTTGCGTCTGCATGGGTTGTCGCCGGATAAGGGTAGCTCCGAGTTTGGGCGGCTGCCTAGGTGTCAGGGTGTGTACCTAGGCAAGCCTTGAATTTGCTTGCACTTTCATCGACGCGACTCTCATGCCCGGGGGTGTGACTTGCGGTGCGCTTGCCGAACATGGTCGGCGGTGAGGTGGGTATAAATCTCCGTCGTGGCGATGTTCGCGTGGCCGAGGAGCGCTTGGACGCTGCGCAGATCGGCGCCGCGCTCGAGCAGATGCGTTGCGAAAGAGTGCCGCAGCTTATGCGGCGAGATGGGCTTGGTGATGCCCACCTTTCGGGCGTAGCGAAGAACCAGTTTCCAAAAACCTTGTCGCGTGAGAGGGCGACCCCACGACGAGACAAAGAGTGCGGGATGAGGGCGACCCGCGCGCAAAGGCCGTCCGCCTTTCCAATAGGCGTCGACGTCGGCCAACGCGACCTCGCCGACGGGCACGAGACGGCGCTTACCTCCCTTGCCGAGCACGTTCACGAACCCGCGGCGTTGGTCGAGATCGCTCGCCTTGAGGCCACAGAGCTCGCTCACGCGTAAGCCGGCGGCGTACATGAGCGAAAGCATGGCGCGGTCGCGCCGTCCCCGCGGTTTGGTGAGATCGGGCGCTTCGAGCAGACGCACCACCTCGTCGAAGGTGAGCACAGAGGGAAGGCGCCGCCCGAGACGAGGGGTCGCGATCTCAGCGGTCGGATCAGCGTCGATCCAGCGCTCGCGGGCGAGAAAGCGGCACAAGCCTCGAACGGCAGAAAGGTGGCGCGTCGCTGACCGGGCTCCGAGCCCGCTACGATCGAGCGAGACCAAGAACTGCGTGACGACGACGGCATCGACCGCTTCGGTCGTCGTAACCCCTCGCTCCTCGGCGAACGACGCCAGCTTGGCGAGATCGGAGGCGTACGAGGAGATGCTGTTGGGGGCGAGCGCACGCTCGACGCGGAGGTGGTCGAGGTAGGCGTCTACGGCAGAGCAGAGGTCCACTTCCAAGGAAGATACGGGGACCGCGGCTCGGGCACTAACTTTTGGGCGCCGAGGCGGTGCGTGTCGCTGCCCCGCGGACCAGCTCGTCGAGTAGGGGGGCGGGGTCGTCGCGCCGCATCAGGGCTTCGCCAATGAGTGCGGCATCGGCGCGCGACGCCGCGACCTCGGCAGCATCGGGGCCCGATCGAAGGCCGGAGAGGTGTACCGCGACCGTGCTCGCGGGAATCCGAGCGAGCACGCGCTTGGTCCGCTCGCCGTCCACCTCCAACGTATCGAGGTCGCGCGCGTTGACGCCGATGAGACGCGCGCCTGCGGCGAGGGCGACATCGAGCTCGCGCTCGTCCACGACTTCGACGAACGGCTCGATGCCGCGCGACCGGGCGCCTTCCACGAGGCGCGACAAGAGACCCCCTTGCGGTAGGCAGCGGACGATGAGGAGCACGGCGTCGGCCCCTCCCACCCAGGCGCGCTCGATCTGGACCGGATCGACGACGAAGTCCTTGCACAAAACGGGTACCGATATTTGCGCGCGCGCCGCCGAGAGATCCTCGAGTGATCCATCGAACCACGTGCGGTCGGTGAGCACACTGACCATCGCGGCGCCCGCCCGTTCGTAGACGCGTGCGCGCTCCCCGGCGCCGAGCGTTCGCGAAAGCGCGCCCGCGGACGGGGATCGAAACTTGATCTCGGCAATGAGCCGCAGAGGTTCTCCCGGCGCCCTTCGCAAGGCCGCGAGCACGTCGCGTGGCGCATCTCCGGGCGCGCGCTTCCCGACGGATGCAGCGGACAAAGCGGTCACTTCGACGGCTTTCTGAGCGAGGATCTCGGCGAGCAGCCCCATCACATCGCCCGTGCCCGCGCCACCACCACACGCCACCGCTCGAGGGTGGCGAAGGCGCGGCCCGAGGTGAGGACCTCGTCGACCCGCTGGGCCGCGTCTTTCAGATCACCTCCGCGCGCGACGACTGTGGCGGCCGCGGCATTGAGGAGGACGGCGCTCCTCGCGGGGTGTGGCTCGCCTCGCAAAATGGCTTCGATGGCCTTGGCGTTGGCGGCGCAATCACCGCCCGCGGTGGCTTGGACGCCCACGCGCGCGACGCCAAAATCTTCAGGGGTCACGATCCGTTCGCGTATCTGCTCGCCGTCGAGCTCGGTCACCCGCGTCGGCCCCGACGAGCTCACTTCGTCCGCCCCATCTTCGCCCCGCACGACCCAGGCGCGTCGCGTCCCGAGCGCACGTAGCGTTTGGGCCATTATCGGACGAAGTGCGTCGTCATAGGATCCGACGAGCTGGTGCGTCGCGCGCGCCGGATTGGCGAGCGGGCCGAGGACATTGAAGATGGTGCGAATGCCGAGCTCGCGGCGAACGGCGGCCGCGTGCTTCATGGCGGGATGGTGGGTGGGGGCGAAGAGAAACGCGATGCCCACATCGCGCAAGACCGCCGCCTGGCGGTGAGCGGGAAGATCAATGGGCACGCCGAGGGCCTCTACGACGTCGGCGCTCCCCGACTTGCTCGAAACGGCGCGGTTGCCGTGCTTGGCCACGGAAATACCGAGGGCAGCAGCCACGAGCGCCGCAGCGGTCGACACGTTGAGCGTGCCGAGCCCGTCTCCGCCGGTGCCACAGGTGTCGAGCGTTGCCTCGAGCCCATGGTCGACCGCGATCATGGCCGATCGCATGGCCTCGACCGCGGCCGTGATGTCGACTGCCGTTTCGCCGCGCATGCGCAGCGCGACCACGAGCCCCGCGATCTGCGGCGGGGTCCAAGCGCCCGCAAGAATCGCCTCGAAAGCGGCGCGGATCGTGGATGATCGCGCGGTTCCGGGCCCGGCGATCTCCGCAAAGACCGCTGCGAAAGTGGCAGGTTCAAGGCTCATGTGCGCCCCCCGCCAACCGTCGCCAGCCAATTGCGGAGCATGGCCATTCCCTCCTCCGTGAGGATGGACTCCGGATGAAACTGGACTCCTTCGACTGGCAGCGTCTTGTGACGAAGCCCCATGATCTCGCCTTCGCTCGTCCAGGCGCTCACCTCGAGCGCAGCGGGAAGGCTCGCGCGCTCGACGAGGAGAGAATGGTAGCGCGTTGCGGTGAACGGGTTCGAAAGGCCTCGGAAAATGCTCTTTCCGTCGTGAGCAATCGGCGAAGTCTTTCCGTGCATGAGTCGGTCTGCGCGTACCACGCGGCCACCAAACGCTTGGCCGATCGATTGGTGTCCGAGGCACACGCCCAAGATCGGCGTGCTCGTTGCGAACTGCGCTACCGCCGCTAGGCTGACGCCCGCTTCGTCAGGCGTGCACGGTCCGGGCGAGATCACGATCCCATGTGGGGCGCGCGCAGCGATCGCGCCCACATCGCATGCGTCGTTCAAAATAACGTCACAGCTGGCGCCTAACACCTCGAGATGCTGCACGAGGTTGTAAGTAAAGGAGTCATAGTTGTCGATAACCACGATCCGTGCCATCGCGGCCGTGAGAATGGCCGTTGCTCGCGCTCGGGTCAAACGTTGACATCGACGAGTTCCCCTCGCTAACGTGCGGGCTCCCCCGGACCGCAACGCAAAAAGGTCGCGTTCTACCGCAATAACAGAGTCGTGCTACGAGGAACCCATGGCTGGCGAAGAGAAAAAGCCGAAGATCGATTTGAAAGCCCGTCTCGGTAAAGGCGCGGGCGGGGGGACGCCGGCTGCCGTGCCGGCCGCGAGTTCATTCAGCTCCATGCCGCCCCCCCACATCGGTTCCGCTGCGCCTCCGGCCATCGGTTCCATCCCCCCTCCGCAGGTCGGCTCAGTGCCCCGCGGCATCGCCCCCATTGGCGGCGGTGTTCCCGCCCCGCCCTTCGGCGGCCCGCCGGCAGCGACGGAAACGACGGACGCCTTCGGACAGCGCGTGGCGGCCGGGCCGGTGCGCTCCGCGCCCACGACCTTCAAGATCGAGCTCGACGCCGAGACGGTCGCCGCCGCACAGAAGGGCGGCAAACGCGCAACCATCTTGTCGGCGATAGCCCTCCTCGTCGGTCTTGGCGTGGGCTTCGCGTGGGGCGGTAGCTCGGTCAACAACAAAGGCGCCAATGCCGCCCTCCAGGGCGCGCAAGAGCTCATCGGCGAGATCGACCAGTCGCAGGCCAAGATCAAGGACATCGCCGAGAAGATCGGCGGCGCCGTCAAGAGCATGAAGGAGAAGAAGTTCCCCGCGTCGTTTGCCGGCGACATGGGCGGCCTCTCCATCCCCTTTGGCCCCGACAAGCTTGCCGGCCGCAACATCGGGCGTTTCGATCCGCGCACCCTCTCGATGCTCTTCAGCTACGCGAGCGACGTCGACTCGCTGAACGGCCGCAAAGATGCACTGAAGAACTTGTTCACCGGCCAGAAAAAGGCGATCGAAGACGCGCTCGGCGCCGGTTCGAACCCCAAGGTGGCGTGGACCGTGTTCATCCAAAAGAGCCCCGCGCATGGTCCGGTCGGTGTGATCGCCGCCATCAATCCCGCCGACGCATTCTCGTACAAAGAAGCCAAATGGCCCGAGTCGTTCAAGATCTCGACCGGTCGCGAGCTCGTTCAGACCGAGCGCTTTCAGGGCGGCAAAGAGGGCGTCTTCTCAACCGAGAAGAAGGTCTTCGCGGTGCCGCTCGACCCCGATTCGGTCAGCACGTCTTTTCCGACCGACATCCTCGGACGCATTACGAGCGAGCTCGCCAAAACGGAAGGCATCATGAACGGCAGCGGCGCGCCCGGCGAGGAGGACGAACAGGGAATCCTCAAGAAGGGTGAGCAGCTTCTGATTGCGCTGAAGAAGATCGGCGCGAAGTAGGGACGCCAGTCCCCCAGACCACGTCTTCTCCGTTGCGGCGGTTGGCGGCGCAGCTGATCTCGCGGTACCCGCGGGCCAGCAGCGCCGTGCAGCGCACCGCCGCATGTGCCTTGGGCGGCTTGGAGAACAGCGCTTTCAAAGAGGCGAGCCACCCGCGAAACCCTTTCGGCCGCGGCCCCGACTCGCGCACGACGACGAGCGCGCCGGTGCGCAGATCGGCCGGATCGGGCAGCTGCGCGACGATGACGGAGACAGGTCCGAGTCCGTCCGCGGGCCAAGCTCGATCGAGGATCGGGAAGAGCTCGACATCGGGCTTTTCGGTCGGAATCTCACCCAGCGGGTGGGCTTTGGTCATGGAGAGGCGGCAATCTTACGACTTTCCGGCTCCGTTTCGTCGCCCCTTTGCGGGCTCGCGTCCGGCGTCGCTGGGTTCGGCGTCTCATTCGACGTCGCGCCCGAGCCCGAGGCCGCAGAAGAAGCACCGGCCGCGCTCGGAGGAGAGGCCGGGCCGCTCGGAGCTGAACCCGTGGGCGGAACCGACGGAGGAGCCGGCACCTTCGACGAGCGGCGTGTCATCAGCGGCTCGCTGTCGCCGAGCAGCGGCGGCGGTACCTCGGAAAGACCGCGAGGCCGCACGATTTCCACCTTGATGATGCGCTTCTCGTCCGCCTCACGAACGATGAAGAAAAAGTCGAAAGCTTCGATCTGAGTGCCGATTTCGGGGACTTTGCCGGCCCGGTGGATGAGCAAGCCGCCCAGGGACTCGTAGTCGCCGTCCTCCGGAATTTTGGCGCCGAGATAAGCGGAGAGATCGTCGACGGAGACCGCGGCATCGACGAGCAACCGACCGTCGCCGAGGTCCTGGATGGGGGCTTCTTCCGTGTCGTATTCGTCGCGGATTTCCCCCACGATGACTTCGAGAATGTCCTCGAGGGTGACGATCCCGCTGACGCCGCCGAACTCGTCGATGACGACCGCCATGTGCAGTCGGCGCGAACGCATCTCGCGCAGCACACTCGAGACACCTTGCGTCTCGGGCACGAAATTGACGGGCGCCCTGACGAGGTCGATGAGCGGACGCGATTGCAGCCTCACGTCCTTCAGGATGCGAAAAAGATCCTTCGCGTAGAGAAGGCCGACGATGTTGTCGACTTTGTCGCGGTAAACGGGAAAGCGCGAATGCCCCTCGCTCGCGACGATCTTGAGGACTTCGGGAATGGGGCGAGTGACCTCGATGGCAGAGACGCGCGTGCGCGGAACCATCACGTCGCGTACGACCAGATCCTTCAATTCGAGCACATTGCGGATCATTTCCGCCGGCTCACGGCCGAGCGAGCCATGCTTTTGCCCCTCGGCCACGACCCACTCGACTTCGTTTTCTGTGAGACGCGCGTCGGGGGGAGGCTCGGAAGCGACGAGCCGCGCGGCCCAGCGCCCGAGCAGCGCAATCGGCGCGGCGAGCGGAAGGACGATCAACTCGAGCAATCCAATGAAGGGAAGAAAACGGAGCGTGAAATCGTCGGCGCGCCTGCGCGCGAGGTTGATGCCGATCTCGGCTAAGGTCCCATACGTGGCCACCGCGCCGAGCGCGCCGAGCAAGGCGACGGACCAGCTCGGTACGAAGGGCGTCACCGCTTCGGCGATGAGCACCGACGCCAGCCCCATGAAGACCACACGGCCCACGAGCCAGCGCGAATGTTGCCGGCTCGGGCTGCTCTGGTAGCGGTCGAGCGCCGCTTTGGAGATGCCCGTCGACTGCTCATGAAGGGCGGATAAGCGCCCTGGGCTGAGCGAGCTCAAGGCGGCATCCATGGTCGCGAAGACCGAACCCACGGCCGCACATGCCAGCGCGCCGGCAAGGGCTTCCCAGACGTCGGCCGCTGGCAGCTTCAACGAATCTCCTCGCCGGCTCTGCGTCCTGGGTCGGCACCCCCTGCGCCGGCCCCGCTCAACTGCGCCCAAGCCACCTGTGAAACGTAGCGGACCTCATCACACACGTGCAAGGCCGCCCCCAGGGCCTATCGGCCGAAAGTGCTGCGACCAAGACGGATTTGTCGCAACTTCCGGGCGCTTGCGACCGAGGAGCCGACATGACGAGCTCGGACCGCTGTAGTGCCGCTTCCGCCCGCTTTTCGCGGGAGACACCTTCACCTCGGCCGTCGGCCGAGGTCCACAAGGGTCGACCCCTTCTCGCAACCGCGCGCCGCCCCGCCGCCGTTTCGACCTTTGCTCAATACCTCGATCTCCTCGCCAAAGAGGAGGGTGTCGTGCGGAAGGTTTCGCCGTTGGGCCTCCGCGCCCACCCCCCGGACGCTCCGTCGATCGGTGCCGAGGGATCCTCGGACGCAAGTGCGGCCATCGCCAATGCCCCGAGCGGCGCCGAAGACACGCGTCGCGATCCGGAAAAGGAGGGAGCCTTCTCGGGAACGGACCATCGTGACGCGACCCTCGACCCGATGATGCAAGTCCTCGGCGCCCTCGCTCCGCGGAGCGCCGCGGCGAGTGCGACCGCCCGACCCGAGCCGGCGGTGGTTCCCGATGTGCGCGCGCCCATCGAACAGCTGATGGCCAAACTCGTGCGACGCGTCGCGTGGTCCGGCAATGGACGTACCGGCGTCGCGCGCCTCGAGCTCGGAGGCGGGGAGCTCGAGGGGGCGACGCTGACCATCCATGCCGATGATGGGCTCGTCCGCGTCGCGCTCGATCTGCCCCCCGGCGTCGATCGCGCGGTGTGGAAGACGCGCATCAGCGAGCGGCTCGCGCTACGCGGACTTCAAGTCGAAGCAGTCGAGGTCGCGTGAGTGAAACCGCGTTCGACCGTGAAGCCGCCGCTTTCGGCGGGCCTCCCGATGGCGACGAGCTCTCCGCTCTGGCCAAACCAGGCGGAAACCGCCGGCACGGGTGGCTCGACGAAGTGTGTTTCCAAAAGCAATTGCCCATACCCGGCGCGCCGCTGCCCTTCCTCGGTCAGTCGGCTCACGGGCAAGACGCGGGCGGCTGCGTGCTCGACGGCCTGCATCGCGCGCTCGAGCTCAGCGCACGACGCCGACCATGGGAGGGCCTCGTCCAACGTGAAGGCCCCGCTCGCCACCCGCCGCAGCGACGACAGATGGGCGGGCACGCCGAGCGTTTCGCCGAGGTCGCGGGCGAGCGCGCGCACGTAATAACCCTTGGACACGACGAGGACGAGGTCGACGGTGGCCGGCGTCGCAGCGGTGATCTCGAGCCGACTCACGGTGACGGGACGGGGCAGAAGGCAGACTTCTTTGCCTCGCCGCGCTAGCTCGTACGCGGCGCGGCCGCCCGTTTTGATGGCCGAGAACGCGGGAGGGAGCTGTTCTTGCCTCGCGCGTTCCGTGTCGAGAGCGCGCGCGAGCAGCGGTGTTCCGTTCTCTGGCCGCGCGGTGGGGGCCGCGCCCCCGAAGTAGCTAAGCTCGACGATGAGATCGCCGGGAATCGGTCCCGTTGCGACGACGTCGCCGTCGGCGTCGAGCGTCGCCGTCGAAGCGCCGAAGGTGACGGTCGCGCGGTACTCCTTGTCTTCGGCGGTCAGATACGAGCTGAGCTTCGTCGCTTCACCCACCGCCACGACGAGCACACCCGTAGCGGCGGGATCGAGCGTTCCCGCGTGACCGATGGCACGCGTATTCAGCACCTTGCGCAAGCGCGCGACGATGTCGTGGCTCGTCGGTCCGATCGGTTTGTCGATCACGAGCACACCGTGCAGTCGATTTGGCGCCGCCATCGCGTCGCGGAACGTAGCTTTCGCCCGCCCAGGACGCCACCAGCGAAGGGTGCTACGACCCGCTGCCTCCTCGAGAAAAGGCGCGCGATGCAAGGCACATCCACGGAGAGAAGGGGTCCGGCGCTCGCGGTGGCGTGCCTGTACTTTCTTTCCGGGGTCACGGGCCTCGTCTACGAGGTCACGTTTTCCAAGTACCTTTCCTATGTGTTCGGCGCCACGGCGTACGCGTCGAGCGCGGTGTTGGTCGCGTTCATGGGCGGCCTTTCGGCAGGTGGCGTGCTCGTCGCGCGCTGGAACGATCGCATCGAACGTCGCTATTTTTTTTACGGCGCCGCCGAGATCCTGGTCGGGTGCTTCTGTGCGGCATCCCCCTGGCTTTTTGCGGCGATCGGCGACGTGTACGTGACGCTGGCGCGCGCGCTGCCCGCATCCGTGCCGGTACTCGTCGTGGTTCGCTGGCTCTTGGCGACCGCAGTGGTGGTGGTTCCGGCGGCGGGGATGGGCGCTACGCTTCCGCTGCTCGCGCCGGCACTGGCCGGTGACGGGGAGAACCGATGGCTCTCACGGCTCTACGCGCTCAATGTTCTCGGCGGGGCCGCGGGCTCGCTCTTGGCCGCATACTTCATCGTTCCTGCGCTCGGCCTCGGGGCGACGATGCGAGCCGCCGCGGTCGTCAACGTGGCGATTGGCGCGACGGCCATCGCGCTCGGGCGGCGACGCCAGGTGATCGGCGCGCCGCGAGAAGAACGGCCCATTTCGCACGCGCCCCCTGACGCCGCGCTGATGGCTCCGAGCACGCGCCGCACCACGCTCTTCGTTCTAGCCGCGGGCTCGGGCCTTCTCGTTTTCGCCGCCGAGGTCGTCTACGTGCATCTGCTGGCGCTCGTCATTGGCACGAGCGTTTACGCCTTCGGGCTCATGCTGGCGATCTTCCTCGTTTGCCTCGGTGTGGGAGCGGCGATCGCTCCCGTGATCTACGCGCGCACTTCGTGGAGCGCGCCGCTCGCTGCGGGGTTCGCCGGGTTGGCGCTCGCCGCGACGGTTCCCATTTGGGATCGGCTACCGCAGTGGTTCGACGTGATGGCGCCCCATGCTCCCACTTGGGCGCTGCGGGAAACGGCACGCGGTCTGGTGGCGTTCGTCGCTCTCGTCGCACCCGCCACGGCGATGGGCGCGCTCTTTCCCATCGTGCTCCGTTCCGTCGCGGAGCGGGCGGATGTGGGGGCCGAAGTGGGTCGCCTAACGGCGCTGAACACGCTCGGCTCGATCGTCGGCTCCGTGTTGGGCGGCTTCTTGCTCTTACCGCGATGGGGATCGCAAACGAGCTTGCTCGTGATCGCCGGCGCGTATGCGGCGCTGTCGCTCGCCGCGGTCGTGACGGCGCGCGGTGCGGCCCGACGGCGGGGGGGACGTGAGCTCGCGATCGGTACGGCGCTGGCGACAGTGGTGATCGCGCTCGTCGCGCCGCGCTGGGACCTCGTGAAACTGACGAGCGGCGCCAACGTCTACTTCGAATCGGGCCCCGAACCGGAAGCCATCGAGATGGTGCGCGAAGACGTGCACGGAGGCGTCACCACCGTGGTGCGCTCGGGGGACATGCTCACGCTCTATACGAACGGGAAGTTCCAGGGGAACAATGGTTACGAGCTCGAGGCGCAGCGCGCTTTCGCCCACATTCCATGCCTTCTCGCCGAGCGTCACGAGCGCGCCTTCACCATCGGGCTCGGTACCGGCACCACCGCCGGTACCCTCGCTGCTTATCCCTTTCGCAGCATCCAGGTCGCCGAGATCTCGCCCGCCATTGCCTTCGCGGCGCAGAAGTATTTCTCGAACATCAATGGGGGTGTGTTCGCCGATCCGAGATTCGCGCTGCTCAACGAAGACGGTCGCAACGCGCTCCTCGTGTCCACCGAGCGCTACGATGTCATCGGCATCGAGATCTCGAGCATTTGGTTTGCGGGCGCTGCCAACCTTTACAGCCGCGAATTCTACGCCATCGTGCGAGGTCGGCTTGCAGCGGGCGGCGTGCTGCAGCAGTGGGTGCAGTTCCACCACATGGGCCGGCGCGAGCTTGCATCGGTGCTCGCCACCGTGCGTTCGGTCTTTGCTCATGTGGCGCTCTTTGCACACGGCAACCAAGGGATCATTTTGGCGGGGGAAAGTCCGCTCATCATCTCGCGCGCTCGCGCTGACGCGTTCGCCGCGCGGCCGAGCATTGCCGCTTTGCTCGAGGGCGCTGAGCTTCGCGACCTGGCCGCTGATCTCCTGGTGACGGACGATGCGCTCGATCGGTTCGTCGCCGATTCAGCCAAAGAGGCGAAGGTGTCGCCCGAGGAGCTGTGGTCGACGGACGACAATCTTTATCTCGAGTACGCGACGCCCAAGAACAACGTCGCTGGAATGCCTTCTATCGAGCAAACCATCGAAATGGTGGCTCGCTACCGCCCCGACGACGTGGCCGCGGAGCGTTCGCGCCCCTAGTCGATCAGCGGGGCGGAGGAGCGGCGAAACGGTTCTGCGGAAACGGCTCGGCGCTTTCGCGCAGCGAGACGTCGCCACGGTAACCGGCCTGGTCGACGGGAATCCCGAGCGCGAGGAGCCCTTCGCGATCGTTGTAACGGATCTCGGTCACGGTGGCGGGGCGCACCGCATTCTCCCGCTGAAAGCTCGTGTAGCCGACGCTCGAATGGCGTTGCTCGCCGAACTCGGTACCGAGCCCGCGGCGCTCCTCGCGGCGCGGCGCACCGCCGTACGAGCCGGCACCGTCTGCGGCTTTCGATTCTGCCGCGGCCGAAGGAGCGGGGGAAGGCGAACCAGGCGCGCGTCCCAGTCCTTCGTCATAGGAGCCTTTCGACGGGGCCGCGCCAGCGCTGCGCGGGCGATCGTCATAGGGCGCCGGACGCGGAACCATCGCCACCGGGCGCTCGCGCTCCGGGAAAAACGCGACGCCGATCACGCCGACGTTGCGGTCCTGACCCTTGCGACCCGCGTACGAATCGCGCACCGACGAGAAGCGGAACGTCGCGACGCGATCGACCGAGGTGCGAAAACCGTCGACCGTGATCTCGCCGTAGGGTGCGATCACGTAGCCGCGCTTGTCGTCGTAGCTGGCGGTGCGACCGTCGATCGCATCGAGACCATCGACGGAGACGACCGCTTCGACGCGGCGTGATGTGGGGTTGGCGATGTGGATGCGATAGCGCTCGCCGATCGTCCCCAGCACGTAAGCGCGCCCGCCGGAATAGAAAGTTGGAAGGCCACGCGAATCGCCGTAAAGAAG
>DATHEQ010000483.1:0-11192 GCA_035318505.1 Polyangiaceae bacterium
GATTACCTACGTGTTACTCACCCGTGCGCCACTCAACTGGAGTTGCCCCCAGTCGCGTTCGACTTGCATGTGTTAGGCGCGCCGCTAACGTTCGTTCTGAGCCAGGATCAAACTCTCCAGTTAGATCTGGAGAAGGAGCGATTCCCCGGCTAAGGGGGATCGTCCTCTGGCTTGTTCGCCCTCACGCCGAAGCGCGAGGACTGTGTGAATCGATGCTTGATGTGCCTGCTTTCGAGATGAAAGCGAGCTCGTCAAATTGCACCGAGACCCACAACAATTGAACGTACGATTCAGTTTTCAAGGACCGAGCGGAAGACTTTCTTCCGTCGAGGGGGTCGGTACCTTAAGAGACCGACCTGGTTGTGTCAACCGGAATTCTGCTTTTTTTCCGATTCGATTCGGGCTCATCCGCTCTAGACGAAGAGCCCGGATCTTTTCCCCAGATTCCCCAACTGCTCGCGCCTAATACGATCGCGGGCTCTTCAATGAGCCGCCCGCGCGCATGGGCAAACGAAGCCGGGGAGTAGAAGGAACAGTGCGCCCTCGCGCTCGCAGAGGCGAGCACGTCGAAGCGCGGGGCCCCTATTAACCAATCATGGGAAGAAGGTCCAATCTTATCTTTGAAAAGTCCGAAGCAGCCCCAACCGTGTCGAGATGGATGCCCCTCGCGGTCGCCCCGGCTCGAGCCCCACACACCCTTTGTCCACAGGCTTTCCACGCGCCGCGCGCGGGAAAAGGTATGCCGCGCGGGAGGTTCCATCGAGGTTTTCGCACGCCCCGTCGCCGGCGAAAAAGGATAGCGATAACAAGCATTAGCGGCATGTCGTCGCGGCTGGCGGATCAACCCCTTTTACGCCTGACCGAAGACGCTTCTCGCGCCCACCGCGCCCCCGCGCAGGACAACCTGTGGACAGCTCGTGAACAAGCCCACAGCGAATAACCATCTCTCGGACGACCTTGGTCGAGGTACCTCAGCCCGAAAGGGACCCTGAGACTTAAAGAGATCCGACTTGAGTGTCAAGCAAAAGAAGTTGGCTATCTATCAGAATTCTCTCGTTCTTTTGGCTTCTTTCGCCCACATGTCACCGATTTGTCCCGACGTCCCTACATCACTTTGGGGCTGGCGGACGATTGCCCCATCGTCGAGGGGGCGGGGGGCACGCTTTCGGGGCCGAGGCGACTGGAGAGACCGCGCGCTTGCTGGTCGACGAACCAAACGCCGGTGGGCTCGCGTACGAGCGTGATCTCGGCGCCCCCTTCCAGGCGGCAGCGGTACCCTTTCTCGCCCCCTCGGCTGCCCTCGCCCGTGCGTCCGACGAAACTGCCGAGCACCTGGACCGCCTCCCAGTTGGCGTCGGTCCTCAGCTGTTTCGGGCGAAAGCGATCGGCCCGGCTCGCCTCGACTTCGGCCGGGTGCCAGGGGAGGTTCTCTTCGAGCGGTGCGGGCCATCCGGCTTCCTTGGAGAGGCGACAAACGGCGAGCGTCACCGCGCGAGCGGACACTGCGAACGCGCGGCGGCGGAGCACGAGGGCGAGCGCGTAGCCATCAGCGAGCGGGCGCACGAAGAAGGTTCGCTGTTTGGCGCGAATCACGGTCTGGGTGAGCGCCTCGCCCCCGGGTAGGTTGCGCCACGCTCGCGCAACGTCGTCGAGCACGACGCGCAAGTTCGCGGCGGCGACCTTGGTGTAGTAACTCGACAGTGAGCTCGCGTAGTCGACGGCCTCGCCTTCGGCATCCATCAGCACAGCGGCGGTCGCGCGTGGCTCGTGCCAGAGCAGCTCCTGCAAGATCTCGGCAAACGTCGTGGGGATCTGGTCCCGCCCTTCGGGCGGCGTTGAGTCACGGCGCTTCATGTTCCTTACCCACGGTGGCCAGCACCGCCTCGGCGCTGCGTTCGACGGAAGCAGGCGTCGCGGCGGCAAGGCGGGCGAGGAGCTCCGCTTTGAGGCGTCTAGCGCGCTCGCTGACGATCTCGTCGTGGAGGAGTCGTTTGCGTTCGTCGAGGGGAACCGTCTTGGGCGGCAGCCGCTCGAGCAACATCAGGACGTGGAAACCGAACTCCGTCGCGACGATGCCACTCTTCTGGCCGGGCTCGGTGAGCCGTGACGCGGCGCGAGCGAAGGCCGGGACGTAGGTGTCCGATGCGGGGCTCGGGTGCGCGGCGTCCACGATGCGTCCGTCGGCTGCGACCGGTTTCAGCGTTTCGACGACGACCTCGAGGTCGCCGCGGTCGAGCGGAGCCTCGGCGCGCGTCCCGAAGTCCTGCTCGTCTTTCGCCTGCGCCAGCTGCTCCGAGAGTCGCTCGGCGAGGGACCGCGCCCGCGCCGTGATGGCAGCGTCGGCTTTTTCGGGGAGCTTCACCAGCGCATGCACGACGCGAAACGCTTCGGGACGGTCGAGCTCGACGAAGTGACGTGCGGTGGCAGCGGCGATCTCGGCGTCGCTCGGTTCGGATTGTTGGGCGTCATCGTAAAGGTCCCGCAAAACGGCGCGCGCGAGACGGGCGCGCACGGCAGCTTGGACGTCGGGCGTTTCGTCGTAGCGATCGCGCAGCGCGGCGCTGGCGAAGAGGGTGTCGGTGATCTCGCGCTCGAGCGCGAGTCGTGGCGAGATTTCTGCGTGCGCGGCGATGCGCGCCACGCTCTCGGTGCCGATGTCCAAGTCGCCCACGCTGGCCACGATGCCGGGGCGTAGGGCGGAGGCCCGCGCGGCGGGGGGAGCGGGTTCGGGCGAAGAGCAGCTTGCGACGAGCATTGCCGTGAGAATGCCGCGCAGTCTCATCGCGCTCTCCGTGGTCGTACGAGATCGGTCGACGCTTTGAGCGCCATGGCTCCGACGGCGAGCCAGTAGAGCGCGTAGCGGTCCTCTTCGCGGTCGAGCGCCCGGACGCCAGACGCGAACGCGAGCGCCGCGCCGAGCAGGAGCGCCACGGCGAGCCAGTCGAGCGCGCGACCCATTGCCCCCCAGTTTACCTCAGGAGCGCGAACAGAGCTCCAGCGAGCGCGAGCGCCGCCACTGCCGCGAGCGGCCAGGCCGCGGCCACGAGGCGGCGCTTGGGACGGCCATCGGGGGGGCGCGGGCCGGCTTCACGTTGCCCAGGGGCGGCCAGGTCGGCCGCCCGGGCGACGAGGGTAATGCCGGCCGCGAGCGAGACCGCGTGGGCGAGCTGCGCGCGTTCGGTGGTTTGGACCCACCACGCGAGCGCGATCGGGATAGCCGCCGCGGTCGCGACGACCAGCATGATGAGCGTCGTGCGGCGTCGCGCCGCGGGCCAGCGCGTCGGCCGCGCCGGCGCTGGGAGGGTGTCCGGTTGCGGGCGTTCGCCGCCCCACACGACGGCGAATGTCGCCCACCCCACGGAGCCGAGCACGCCATGGACGGGATCGAGCTGCGTCGGGCCCACGGTTCGCGCCAGCAGCACCCACACGGCGAGCGAACATGCGACAAAGAGCCAGAAGCCGACCATTCGCGCGGCGAAGGGCCAGAAACGAGTGAGCAGCGCGCCGGCGATGAGCGACGTAAGCGCTCCGCCCGCCAGCAGGCGCGACTCGAAGGGGGCGAGTCGTTGCGCCGCGGGCCAGGCGACGGTGATGGCCCAGGCGTAAAGGCCGGGCGCGAGCAGGTCGAAAACACTGTTTCCGGCGAACGTCGTCAAAGGGCGCGAGGGAGAAGGGACGCGCGCGGACGCCATTCTTCGAGCTTAGCGCGAGGAAGCGATCGGCGCGTTCGGCGCTTCGGCACCCGGCGCGCTCGGATCGCCGCCCGCGGGTCGGCGAGAAAGAGCGAACAGCCTGCCGGCTTCGGCAGGCGCCTCTTCGCGGGCCACCTCGAGGCCGAGTTTTTTCCAGAGGTCCTTGTCGAGCAGATGGCTGGGGCGCACGTTGGTGAGCGCTGCGAGCATGCTAGCGCGAATGCCCGGGTGTTCGCGCTCCATGGCGGCCAGAAGATTGCCGACGATTTTTCGCTGAAGGTTGTCCTGCGAGCCGCAGAGATCGCAGGGGAGGATGGGGAAGGCCTTTTTCGCGGCGTAGGCGGCGATGTCTTCTTCGGCGCAATAGACGAGCGGGCGGATGACGACGTGGGCGCCGTCATCGGAGACGAGCTTGGGCGGCATCGCCTTCATTTGGCCGGCGAAAAAGAGATTGAGCAAGAGCGTGACGAGGATGTCGTCCCGATGATGGCCGAGGGCGATCTTGGTGCAGCCGAGCTCCGTCGCGAGCCGATAAAGAATGCCGCGCCGCAAGCGAGAGCAGAGCGAGCAATACGTTTTTCCCTGGGGGATCTTGTCGGTGACGATGCTGTAGGTGTCCTCGTGGATCATGCGAAAGTCGTGACCTTGGCGTCGCATGTATTCGGTGAGCACGTGCCCCGGGTAGCCTGGGTGACCCTGGTCGATGTTGACGGCGATGAGTGAGAAAGAAACGGGAGCGCGCTGGGTCAGCGAGGCGAGCAAGTGGTGCAGCGTGTAGCTGTCTTTGCCGCCCGAAACCGCGACGAGAATGCGGTCGCCTTCGGCGATCATCTGAAAGTCGTCAATCGCCTTGGCCATCGCCCGCCCGAGGCGTTTCTCGAGGCGAACCTCGGGAGGAAGGTCGCTCATTTGGCTCCGAACTGCTCGATGAAGCGGAGGAACGTGAGCACGCCGTGCCCCGTGCCGCCCTTCGGATAAAAACCGTGCGCGCGATCGGCAAGGGCCGGGCCGGCGATGTCGGCGTGGATATAAGGCGTGTCGCCGACGAACTCGCGGAGGAAGAGAGCGGCGGTGATGGAGCCGCCCCAGCGGTCGCCGGTGTGCTTGAGATCGGCGATGTCGCTGCGAAGCTGCTCTTTCAAATCTTCGAGCAGCGGGAGACGCCAGAATTGTTCGCCCGCATCTTTGGCGGCATTGCCGAACTGTGCCGCCAAGCGATCGGTCGTCGCGAAGAAACCCGAGCAATTCTTGCCGAGCGCGACGACGCAAGCACCGGTGAGCGTCGCGTTGTCGATGAGGACATCGGGCTTGAGGCCGCGCGCGTAGGCGAGCGCGTCGGCGAGAACGAGCCGCCCCTCGGCGTCGGTGTTGATGATCTCGACTGTCTTGCCGTCGAGGGAGCCGAAGACGTCGCCGGGGCGATAGGCGTTGGCGTCGGGCATGTTCTCGGCGGAGGCAATGATGCCGTGTACCTCGACGTTCGGTTTGACGGCCGCGCATGCGGCGAGCAGGCCAATCACGTTGGCCGAGCCGGCCATGTCGCTCTTCATCTCGCCCATGCCGGCGGCCGGCTTGATGCAGAGACCGCCGGAATCGAAGGTGAGCCCCTTACCGACGAAGACGAGCTTCTTCTTGGCTTTCTTTGGCGTGTACGAAATGTGAATGAAGCGCGGGTCGTGCACGCTGCCTTGACCCACCGCGGCGAGGAGCTTCATCCCGCGGCGCTCGATTTCCTTGCGATCGAAGACGACGCATTTGAGGCCCGATTCCTTGGCCATGCGCTGAGCTTCGGAGGCGAGCTTGGCGGGGTAGAGCTCGTTGGGAGGCTCATTGACGAGATCGCGCGCGAGAGAAACGGCCTCGGCGATTTTTTGGCCCAACTCGACGGCGGCTTTGTGCGGGCGCAGAACGTGTGCTTTCGCGCCGAGCCCGACGGTGACGGTGGTGAGCTCGGCCTTCGGCTTGCGGTCACCGGTGAAGTATTTGTTGAAGCGGTAGGCGCCGAGCACGAGGCCTTCGGCGACGTAGCGGAGTTTGTCGGGTGCCAGATTGTCGGCAAAAACGAGCGCGAGGGACTTGGCCTTGGCGCCATTGGCGCAGCGGGCGGCCTTGGCGGACAGGGTGCGGAGATCGGCGTTCGACACTTGTCCCTTGGCGCCCGTGCCGAGGAGAATGATGCGCGCGAACGGAATCGCACCGGTGGTGGGGGCATCGAGCTGCTGATCCTTGTCCCCTTTGAACTCCTCGCGTGAGATGAGCTTGGAGAGCCCCGACGACAGCGCTTTGTCGAGCGACGCGAGCGGCTCCTGTTTGGCCAGGGGACCAGGCGACACTGCGATCACGAGCACGTCCGCCTCGAGGTCGAGGGGACCTTGTGCGCTCAGCTGAATCGATACCGACATGGGGCGAGTCTCCTTGGACCGGGCATGGAGGCCTGGCCTTGCCATAGAAGACGCAGGGGACAGCATCTTCGGGCGGAGAGCAAGGGGAGCCGATGACGCAAGCGTGCATAGGCACCCGGCCCCGAGCCGCGCGCGAGGCGCGGTTCGGGGCTAGCGTGTGTGGCGCTCTCGCGTCAGCTCGCCTTCTTGTAGATATCCATCACATCGGCGAGGAGCTTGAGCGCGTCGGCGCGAGGGCGCTGGAAAGCGTTGCGGCCCATGATCGATCCGAACGAGCCGCCTTCGGCGAGGCCCTTCACTTCCGTCATGATCTCGTCGTTGCCCTTGGCTTCGCCGCCCGAGAAAATCACGATTCGTTTGCCGGCAAAGCAGCTCTGCACGACGTGACGAATGCGGTCGGGAAGGGTCTTGGTCGGGATCTGGTACTTTTCGAAGACCTTCTTGGCTTCGGCTTGTTCGATGACGTCCTTCGGCGGTTTCACCTTGATGATGTGGGCGCCGAGCTGGGCGGCGACCTGCGCGGCATACGCGGTCACGTCGATGGCCGTTTCGCCCTCCTTGGAGAGGCCGGCGCCGCGCGGGTAGCTCCACACGACAACCGCGAGCCCTTTCTTTTTGGCTTCGAGGGTGAGCTCGCGCAGGTCTTCGTACATGCGGTTGCGTGCGCCCGAGCCGGGGTAGATCGTGTAGCCGATGGCGACACATCCGAGCCGAAGCGCGTCGTCGACCGAGCCAGTGATGGCGGAGATGGGCTGCTCCATCTTGGCGAGGCTGTCGCTGTTGTTCAGCTTGAGAATGAGCGGGATTTGACCGGCGAAGCGGGCGGCCCCCGCTTCGAGAAAGCCGAGCGGAGCTGCATACGCATTGCAGCCTGCGTCGATGGCGAGCTGAAAGTGGTAGTCGGGGTCATAGCCCTCGGGATTGGGGCCGAAGCTGCGCGCCGGGCCGTGCTCGAATCCTTGATCGACCGGCAGGATCACGAGCTTTCCGGTTCCGGCGAGACGGCCCGTGTTGAGCAGGCGCGCGATCTGGGTCAGCGTGCCGGGATTTTCGGAGCTGTAATGGGAGAGTATTTGTTTGACGCGATCGGTGGCGGGCATGGGTCCTCCCAGGTAGCTCTGAAAGTGGTTACTAGTTGCTTCGGTTGCGGGGTGGCTTACCAAATGCGACGAGGTGGTGCAAGGGCTAGCACTCCGAATCCATTCGCAAATGACGCTGCCTCGAGTGGCAATACGGGTACCCCAGTCCTCGCGTCGCCCTCGACATCAATAGTGGGCTGACGCGGGGCAAGAAGCTCAACCAACCTTGATAGCTTGTCCTCTTTCGCACATAAAACGTCGACCGCCGTGAAGGAAGACACCCTCGTCGTTCACGAAATCTATGCGAGCTTGCAAGGCGAATCGACCTTTGCCGGGCTGCCCTGCACGTT
Organism: Polyangiaceae bacterium; assembly: GCA_035318505.1. Lineage (GTDB taxonomy): Bacteria > Myxococcota_A > Polyangia > Polyangiales > Polyangiaceae > DASWDH01. The sequence goes on from DATHEQ010000483.1 coordinate 7,524, forward strand.
CGTGCGGCTGACGGGCTGCAACCTGCGCTGCGTATGGTGCGACACGCCGCAAGCGTTTTATGGCGGCACGCGCATGCGGCGCGAAGACATCCTGGCGCGGGCGCTCGCCTTCGATACGCCGTTGGTCGAGCTCACCGGGGGCGAACCCCTCTTGCAACCGGGCGCGTTTTTGCTCCTTCGCGAGCTGTGCGACGCGGGCAAGCGCGTTCTGCTCGAGACGAGTGGAGAGGCGCCGGTCGCCGGCGTCGACCCGCGCGTGCACAAGATCATGGACCTGAAAGCGCCAGGGTCGGGCGAGTGCGAAAAAAACCGCTGGTCCAACCTCGAGCACCTGACGCCAAACGATGAGATCAAATTCGTCCTCGCGCATCGCACCGACTACGAGTGGATGCGCGACACCATCGCCAAGCACGCTTTGCGCGAAAGGGTCGGCAGCTTGCTGGCGTCGTGCGTGTTCGGCGCGCTCTCGCCCAAACAATTGGCCGCGTGGGTCCTCGAGGATCACCTGAACGTGCGCGTGCAGCTCCAGATGCACAAGTACGTCTGGGGTGCCGAGGCGCAGGGCGTCTAGCTAGTTGTCGTTGAGCTGCGCGCCGAGCGACTGCGCCGCGGGCTCGATCATCGTCGCAGGAGGAGGCGGCGACTCCGCCGGCTGATCGGTGCTCGGCGCGACCGCGGTCGCAGCGGCGGGCTGCGCTTTGCCGCGGTCCTGACGCTCGCGCCAGCGCTTGATACCGCCGGCGAGGATCTCGCCAATGAGGGTTTTGTAGTCGATGCCCGAGCCATTGGCGATAAGGCAGAGATCGGAATAGTTCGGCGTGAGGCCGGGGAGGGGATTCACCTCGATGACCCATATGCGCCCGTCGGGCGCGAGGCGCAGATCGACGCGCGCCACGTCGCGACAGCCGAGCGCCGTAAACGTGGCGCGGCTCACCCGCTCCATCGTGCGCTCTTGCTCCTTGGTGAGGTTGGCGGGGCACTCGTAACGAACGTGCTGTTCCCAATGCTGCTTGCACTCGTAGTCGTAGACCGGGCGCATGGTGGTGCGGAGGAAAATGACCTCCATGGCGGGGAGCACGCGTGGCCGGCGGTCGCCGAGCAGACCAACGGTGAACTCGCGCCCGGTGATGTACTCCTCGACCAAGGCGGGCTGATCGTAGCGGTCGATGAGTTCGCGCGCGGCGGCGCGAATGCCGGCCTCGTCATCGACGACGCTCTTGCGGGTGATCCCTTTGGAAGTGCCTTCGGCGTTCGGTTTGACGATGACCGGAAAGCGAAACGGACGGAGCTTCTCGCGCCCCGTGATGAGGACTTGGAAGGCGGGCGTCTCGATCCCTTGCTCGCGCAAGAGGCGCTTGCCGAGCCCCTTGTCGAGGCACAGCGACAGCGTGGCCGGATCGCTGCCGGTGTAGGGGATGTTCATCAGCTCGCAGAGCGAAGGCACTTGAGCCTCGCGGTTGCGACCGCGAATACCCTCGGCGAGATTGAAGACCATGTCGACGTCGCTCGCCAAAAGGGCGCGGGGAAAATCGCCGGTTGCTTCGAGCGGAACGACTTGATGGCCGTACCCTTCGATGGCCTCGATGATGGCTTCGATGGTGCGCGGCGAGTCGTACTCGGCTTCGCTGTCATCGGCGGTCGTGTCGGAGCGCTTCATGTTGTACGCAAGCCCGACCTTCAACGAGAGGCGCTTGCCGCGCGCGGGGCGCGGCTTGGTGGCTTCGAACGCCGGTCCTAGACCGGCGCGCAGGGCGGCTGATTTCAGCGCGGTGAGAACGGTGGCCGTGTAGCTGAGCCCGTGATGCGCGCTCGCCGCGAATAAAGCACCGCTTGCATCGAATGACGGCAACGCCGTGGCGGAAAGGAACCACACCTGGCCGGAGGGTGAGACGCGAAGATCGATCTTGGCCGCGTCGCGCAACCCGAGCGCGATGGCGACGCGCTCGGACATGGCGCGAATGCGATCGATGGCGGGCGGCAGAAGGGCCGGCGGGACGCGACGGACGACGTGTGCGCGCGCGCGGTGCTTGAGATCGTAATCGAAGATGGGATGGACGAGCGGATAGCTCGGGTCGACGACGTATTCGACGGGGGTCATGAACCGTTCGCCGTGGGGCAACCCTTCGAGAAAGCACGCCGCGATGTCGACGCCGGGGACGTATTGCTCGACCAGCAGGCCTTCCGGGTAGACGAGGAGCATGTCTTCGACGACGCGCGAGAGCTCGGTCGGCTCGTCGACCACCGATGCCTGGGTGATGCCCTTCGACGATCCTTCGTAGTTCGGCTTGACCAAAACGGGGAAGATGACGTCGTCGAGCCCGCCGGCGCGCAGCGTTTCGCGCGTGACGAAGCGTGCGCGGGGCGACGGGATGCCGTAGCCGGAGACGATCTTCTTGGTCAGGGCTTTGTCGAGCGTGACGCAAAGGGCGTACGAATCCGAGCCGGTGAATGGGATGCCGAGCTGCTCGAAAAGCGCAGGATAGAAGCCGCGCCGCATCTTTCCGCGGCGTCCTTCGGCGCTGTTGAAGATGAGGTCGGGGGCATACGCTTCGAGTCGCGTCACCAGGCGCGAAGCGGGCCCGGAGACCTCGATGCGTTCTACATCGTGCCCAGTGGAAGCGAGGCTTTGCGCCAGCGCGTCGATGGTTTCGGGAGAGTCGAACTCGGCTTCATCGACTGATTCGGAGAGACGAAGGTTATGCGTGACGGCAATGCGCATGCGACTCGAGGGTAACGCCCTCCGCGGTCGCAGTGGGGAGCTTTCGACGCGGCGGGCGAGGGGTTCGTCGGAGAGGTGAGGTCGCGTAGGCAAGTGATGCGGGCGTGGCGCCGAAACAGGTTGCTCGCAACGGGCGTTGTGACCCAACGCCGGGCAGGGTAAAGGCGAACCTTGGATCCATGGATGCCATACGAATTCGAGGAGGAAAGCGGCTCGTCGGCACCGTCGAGGTGAGTGGAGCCAAGAACGCCGCGCTTCCCATCCTGTCGGCGACGCTCTTATCCGACGGTGAGAGCCTACTGCGCAACGTACCCGCCCTGCGGGACATCGACACGATGGCGGCCATGCTGCGGTTTTTAGGCCGAGAGTGCATCGTCAACGCGCCCGAAGTGCACGTGCTGGCAGGCTCCACAGTCAACCCGGAAGCGCCGTACGAGCTCGTCAAGCAGATGCGCGCCAGCGTGCTCGTCCTCGGGCCGCTGCTGGCGCGGTTCGGTCGCGCCAGGGTGTCGCTACCGGGAGGCTGTGCGATCGGCGCACGGCCGATCGACCAGCACTTGAAGGGACTCGAGGCCATGGGGGCGAAGATTCGCCTCGTGCACGGGTACGTGGAGGCGGAGTGCGCGCGCCTCAAAGGGGCGGAGATCTGCTTCGATTTGCCGACCGTGACCGGGACCGAGAACCTCATGATGGCCGCCGCCCTCGCCAAAGGGCGGAGCACCCTCGTCAATGCAGCGCGCGAACCGGAGGTCGAAGAGCTCGGGCGCGTGCTCAACAAAATGGGCGCGCGCATCGACGGTGCCGGCACGGACGTGATTCACATCGAGGGACGCGACGAGCTTGCGCCTTTCGATCACGCCATCATCGCCGATCGCATCGAGGCGGGGACGTTCATCGTCGCGGCAGCGGCGACCTTGGGGGACGTGCTCGTCCGACATGCGCCGCTCGAG
>DATHEQ010000484.1:0-14045 GCA_035318505.1 Polyangiaceae bacterium
TATGCATGCGATGGGACGTTCAATCGCTGTGAGCCGTGCGGCAACACGGGTGATCCTTGCTGCGCGACGGGATCGGCTTGCACGTTCCAGAACGTTTGCGCGCGAAGCCCCTTTGGCCCGGGGAACACGTGCCAGCATTGCGGCGGAAATGGCGATCCCTGTTGTAGTGGCAGCTCGCCGTGCAGCAGCGGGAACGTCTGCTCCAGCGGGACGTGCAGAACGTGCGGCAGCCGCGGTCAACCGTGCTGCAACGGCACGAGCTGCTCCACCGGCGTGTGCCAATTCGGAACCTGTCAGTAGTGGTCAGCGCGCCGCTCGAACCGCCGCCCACGCGCTGTCCGAAAGCGCGCGGCGGGCGCGGGCGAGCGGCGTTGGTTGGCGACCTTCGAGCCAACTGCGCGCGTAGGTTTGCGCCGGGCCGACCACAATCGCCAAAAAGAGGTCACGCGGGAGCGACTGCAGCGCTCCCGCGTGCATCTCTGCTTCGACCCATTCGAACAGACGATCGAAGAAGCGCTTGTTCGAATGCGAGAGCGCCCGCGCGGCGTCGCTTTGGGCTGCCGGGCGCTCTGCCGTAAAAAGAAATCGCGCGCGCGCCGGATTGCCCGCGACCCAATCGAGTTGATGCTCGACGATCGTTCGGATACCGCGCTCGGCTTTGCGTGCGCGCGCGAGCTTTGCGATAAGGTCCGCCTGGTAGAGCTCGAGGCTAAAGACGTAGAGAGCGGCGGCGAGCTCCTCTTTGCTCTTGAAGTGATGATAGATGCTACCGATGCTGGTTTTGGAGGTCTTGCGGACGTCGGCGATCGTCGTCCCGGCGATGCCCTGGCGCGTGAAGCAGCGGAGGGCCGCGTCGAGGATCATGGCCCGCCGGCGGAGCGTCGCTTGACGAGGTTGCCGCTCGCTCTGGGGCACTCGCCATCGGTATCCGCCGCTATCCACGCTGTCAAAGGTGGTAGTGTGGAACGAGACGTAGCTCCCTTCGACTTTGTACGACGAGGTTGGTGATGTCTCTCGGTCCCGAGCAGCTACAGCAGTTTCAGGCGTGGCACGCGCATCACCAGCCGAATGGGTGTCCGGTCTGCGCTCAGAAGAGCTGGTCGGTTCCGCAAATGGTGGGCACCCCGACGGTGATCGAAAAGCGCGCCCGCCCCCCCGTCATCCCGATGATCCTCGTCGTGTGCGCGAACTGCGCCCACGTCGAGCTCTTCGCCGCCGCGGTTATCGGGATCCCTTCGTAGGACCCGCGCTCGCTGCCTATTCCGGCATTCGGATCGCGACCGTCTTCGTCTCGCCGGGGCGACACGAGGTGATGGTCGATTTGCGCGCGTTGTCGGTGGAAAAGACGATGTTGTGCGAGCCCGACGCGACCATGACACCGAGCCGCGGCGTCGTGCCGAGGTTGCGCCCGTCAAGCGTGACATGTGAGCTCGGGATGGTGTTGATGTTGAGGGAGCAGGTGCCTGCTGCGGCGGCCCCCGCGTTTGGCGCGGCGGCGATTGCCGCGGGAGCCGGCTGGATGTAACGCGCGGGCGCGTCACCGCGCTCTTTGCGTTTCTTGGCCTTGGGGGGAGGGGAGGAGGCAAGGGCCGAGGTGGAAGGCTCTTCCGTGATGGTGACGTTGGCGGAGGGGAGCGCGAGGATGTCGACGCCGCCCGCTTCACTCAGCTGCACGGTGAAGGTGCGCTCGGCGCGGTCGTCGAACACGACCGGCAGCGCCATCGGCTTGTAGCCGTGCTTCGACGCCTCGAGTGTCCAACTCTTGGTGTTGTCGACGTCGATGGCGTGCGAGTAGTCGGTGAGCTCGCGCCGTTCGTCGGCCGAGACGAGGGCGAGCTGCGTCCCCGGCGTCCTGACGTCGAAAATGGCCGAGCCCTTGGTGACCTTGAGGGTGACGGGCTCGAGATCTTTCATCTCGCCGGGGACGAGCACGACCGAGCTTCGCTGCTGCGCGTAGCGGTCGCCGGCGTCGAAGACAATGGTGTGCTCGCCAGGCGTCATGCCTTTGAGCTCTTGGGGGAGCGTGCCGATGAGCTTGCCGTCGACGAGGAGCTTGACGCCGTTCTGCTTGGACGACACGCGGACGCCGGTCGCTTCTTGCATCGACGCGCTCGAGCTCGACCCGATGAGCTTGATGACGACGATGAGCGCAAGCGCTGCGGCGATGGCGATGGCGATGTTCTTGCCGCGCCGCTGCAACGTCCGCATCGAGATCTCGGTGACGAGATTGGCGCGCGTCGGAGGCAGTGTCGTACCGACCGCGATAGGGGGCGCGGTCGACGACGGCTTTTGCGGCGGGGGATTGAATTTGGGAATGGGGGGCAGCGTGCGTCCGAGGCCGGGCGGCGGCGTGGGCGGCGGGGGCAAAAGGCTGCGCGCGCCTTGCGCGTCTGGCGGGGGAACCGGCGTCAAGAACGGATTGGCCGTCGCTCCATTGGACGAAGCGCTCTCGGATACCGCGCCGACCGGTGGCGGCGTCGGTGTACCGGCGGGCATCGGCACGACGGGCATACCCGGTGAAGGCGACGAGAGTCCGCGCGAAGAGGGCGGCGGACCGAGCGGCGCGCGCGAAGGCGGAGCCGGCAGCGCGCCTGGCGCTGCCGAGCGCGAGAATTGCGGCGGCCCAGATGCGGTCGCTGCGTGCCCCGTCGGAATGACCGGCGGGGGCGGCAGCGTCGAAGCGGGCGTTGCATGCGCTGGTGCCCAGTGCGACGTGGAAGGGGGAGGAACGCTCGTGCCCGCCGTTACGAGCGGCAGCGCCGAGATGGGCGGCGCCGACGTCGTCACGGAAGGCGGCGGCGGTGGCATCGAAAACGGCGACGACGGCGGCGGAGCCGATCGCGAGTGCGCCGATGACGGGGGAGGAGGCACCGAGCGCGAGTGCGCGGGCGGCGGTGGGACGGATCGCGATGGAGGAGGCGGCACGGAACCAGCCCTTCGCCCTGGAGGAGGCGGAACGCTGCGCCCGGGCGGAGGCGCCGAGGTTCCCGGTTTGGCCGAAAAAGGTCCGTTCGAAACATTGCGCGGACGCGTCTCGGATTCGAAGATGTCGTCAGCTAGTACGACGGAAGGAAGGGATGCGCCGTTCGCCGATGCTGCGCGATCGGGCGTGGCGGTGGGCTCCGACGGAGCACCATCCATCCACTCCGCGAACTCGCTCGACTCACGGCCTTGTTTGGCTGCATCCATGAAGCGTATCTCCTTGAGCTAATGAAGGTGCATCTCGGACAGAGGCACCCCTTCTCCTATATTTCCACCCCGAGAGGGCTTTGCCCAGCGGATAGTTCTGAATCGAAGACGTCATGCTGCGAGTCGAGCCCCGCTTTTCATGAACAAATTCGAGGACAGTGGACAGCAGGCCATCCCGCCCCGCGCTGGCTCGCGGCCCGAGCTCTCTCTTAAGATAACGAAGCGCGCCCTACTTCTCGCAGATCTCACTACTAGCATTTCTCTACTTCCTTTGACCACGCTACCCGCGCCAAAAAGCTGACCACTTTCATCGCGCCGGAATGGAGCCGTCGCGCTAGAACGTCGCCCATGAGCGACGCGCGTGCCGCCGTACCGCCCCCGAGCAACGAACCTACATTATCCTACGCGCCGGGAACACCGGAGCGAGCCCTCCTGAAACAAACGCTCGGGCGAATGGGCGCCGAGACGATCGACATTCCCAACGTGATCGCCGGCAAAGAAATCGCGACCGGGGCCCTGCGGGAAGTGCGGTCGCCTCATAAGCATGCCCTGCTTTTGGCGCGATGCCACGAAGGCGGCGCCAAGGAAGCGGAGCAAGCGGCGGGTGCGGCGCTGGCGGCATGGCCGGAGTGGTCACGCACCCCTTTCACGGCGAGGGCGGCGATCTTTCTCAAGGCGGCCGAGCTTCTTGCGACGCGCTATCGGCCGACGCTCAACGCGGCGACGATGCTCGGGCAGAGCAAAACGGTGTACCAAGCCGAGATCGATTCGGCCTGTGAGCTCATCGATTTTCTGCGCTTCAACGTCGCCTTCGCCGAGCGGATTCACGAAGACCAGCCGCAGAGCTCGGCAGGGACGTGGAATCAGGCGGATCCGCGAGCGCTCGAAGGATTCGTGTTCGCCGCGACGCCGTTCAACTTCACCGCTATCGCCGGCAACCTGCCGACGGCGCCGGCCCTCATGGGCAACACCGTCGTGTGGAAGCCCTCGCAAAACGCGGCGCTTTCGGCGCACTACATCATGCGGTTGCTCATCGATGCGGGGCTCCCGCCCGGCGTCATCAACGTCGTCTATGGCGCGCCGCAGCCTATCGCCGACGCGCTGATCGCGCGGCCGGAGCTGGCGGGCGTGCACTTCACGGGCTCGACGGAAGTGTTCCGTAGCTTGTGGAAGAACGTCGGGGACCGTATCGCGAGCTACCGCAACTTTCCACGGCTCGTAGGGGAGACAGGGGGCAAGGACTTCGTGTTCGCGCATCCCTCGGCCGAGGTCGACGCTTTGGCGGTCGCGCTGGTGCGCGGCGCTTTCGAGTACCAGGGGCAGAAGTGTTCGGCGGCGTCGCGCGCGTACCTTCCGGCGTCGCTCTATGCGCGCGTGAAAGAGCGCGTCGTCGCCTTGATGGCGGATATCCGCATGGGGGACGTGGCCGATTTCCGCACCTTCATGGGAGCCGTCATCGATCGTCGCTCATTCGAGCGCATCGGACGCTACATCGAGCAGGCACGCGCCGACGCGTCGTGCAGCATCGTGGCGGGGGGCAGCGTCTCCGGGGAAGAGGGGTTCTTCGTGCAGCCGACGTTCATCGAGACCAAAGACCCGAAGCACCGCCTGATGTGCGAGGAAATCTTCGGACCAGTGTTGACGGCGTGGGTCTACCCGGACAGCGAATACGAACGCGCGCTCGAGATTTGCGATAGCTCCGCACCCTACGCGTTGACGGGCGCCTTCTTCGCGCGCGATCGCGCCGCCGTGCTGCACGCATCATCGAAGCTCCGCCACGCGGCGGGCAATTTCTACATCAACGACAAGCCGACGGGTGCCGTGGTCGGGCAGCAGCCCTTCGGTGGAGCGCGCGCGTCGGGCACCAACGACAAAGCAGGCAGCGCGCTCAACCTGCTTCGCTGGACGTCGCCGCGCATCATCAAAGAGAATTTCGCGCCGCCCGTCGGCCTCGCCTATCCTTCGATGGGTGCGGAATAGCGATCCGATGGCGGCCGACGACGTCTCGATCGGTGTGGACCTCGGAGGAACCAAGATCGAGGCCGTCGTATTCGACCGGCGCACGAGCACGGTCGTGCGACGCGAGCGCGTGGAGACACACCGCGAGCGGGGGTACGAAGCGATCGTCGCGACGACCGCGCAGTTGATCGGGGACATCGCCCGCGGCGAAGGCATCGACATTGCCAGCACGCCCATCGGCGTCGGGATGCCGGGGTCGGTCGGGCGTCGCACCGGGCTCGTCAAAAACTCCAACACCGTCTGCTTGAATGGCCGGCCGTTTCGCGATGATCTCGCCGAGCGCGTGGGGCGCCCGATCGCCTTCGCCAACGACGCCAACTGCTTCGCGCTCGCCGAAGCGCGGCTCGGCGCGGCAAAACCCTATGTCGACGGCGTGGTCTTCGGCGTCATCATGGGCTCGGGGGTGGGAGGGGGTGTCGTCGTGGGTGGCAAGGTCTGGCCGGGTCTGCAGAACATCGCCGGCGAATGGGGGCATCACGCCGTCGGATCGCGGCAAAGCGAGCTTGGTTCGCGACCCATTTGTTATTGCGGGCAAACCGGATGCGTCGAGCTCTACCTGGGAGGGCCGTTCATCGAAGCGGCGTACAAGCTGCGCACGAATCGTCGGCGCGATCTCGCCGTCATCGCCGAGCGCCGTCAGGAGGACGCCGACGCGGCAGCGGTGCTCGACGAAGCATTGGACGCCTTTGGCCGCGGTCTTGCCAACGTGATCGATATCCTCGACCCGACGGCGGTCGTGCTAGGGGGGGGCGTGTCGAACTTGGAGTTTTTTTATACCGAAGGGGTGGAGCGCGTGAAGAACTACGTCTTCAACGACGAGCTCGCGACGCCGATTCTCCGTCACGCGATGGGAGACTCGGCGGGCGTGCTCGGGGCGGCATTGCTCGATGGCAACTGAGCTCGGGCGAAACGCGGGCGAGGCCCCGCATCACGAGTACAATTTCGACGGCATCGTCGGACCGACGCACAACTACGGCGGCTTGAGCCACGGCAACGTGGCCAGCATGACCCACGAAGGCAAGGTCGCGAACCCGCGCATGGCAGCGCTCGAGGGGCTGCAGAAGATGCGCTTCGTGCACTCGCTCGGTGTCGGACAGGGCGTGCTCCCCCCGCACGACCGACCGAGCTTGGGCACGCTGCGCAAGCTCGGCTTCACGGGCCGTGACGAAGAGATCGTCGCCGCGGCCGGCGAGCACTCCGAGCATCTCGTGCGATTGGTCTCGAGCGCGTCCCCCATGTGGTGCGCCAACGCGGCCACGATCGCGCCGTCGTGCGACACGAGCGATGGCCGATTGCACGTCACGCCCGCCAACCTGCACGAGCTTTTTCACCGCGCCATCGAAGCGCAGGTGACCGGCCGCGTCCTGGGGCGGCTCTTCGCTGACGAGCGGCGATTCGTGGTGCACGAGCCGCTGCCGGGCGCGGGGCATTTTGGCGACGAGGGGGCCGCGAACCACATGCGCTTTTCGGCGCCCGAGGGCGAGGCGGTGCACCTCTTCGCCTGGGGTCGATCGAGCTTCGGCGAGGCGGCGGCGGTGCGGCGTTTCCCGGCGCGACAAACGCGTGAAGCGTCGGAGGCGCTGGCGCGACGGCATTTGCTTTCACCGAGCCGCGTCGTCTTCGCGCAGCAGCATCCGCGGGGGATCGACGCGGGCGCGTTTCACACGGACGTGCTCGGCGTCAGCTGCGGCGCGTTCCTCATGATGCACGAGATCGCGTTTCTCGACGGGCCCGCCATCACGCAACGGCTGCGCGCGTTGCTCGGAAGTGCGCTGTCCGTCGAAGTCGCGACGGAAGACGAGTTTCCGCTGGCTGACGCCGTCACGTCGTACGCTTTCAACTCCGCGCTGGTGACGCTCGACAACGGCGCCATCATGATCCTCGCGCCGGAGGAGAGCCGCGAAAATCCCCGGGCGCGCGCGTTTCTCGAGCGGGTGCTCGAATCGAACAACCCCGTGAAGCGCGTGGAGTACTTCAATCTGCGCCAATCGATGCATAACGGCGGAGGGCCGGCGTGCTTGCGGCTGCGCGTGCAGCTCTCCGAGGCGGAAGTGTCGGCGCTCGGCGCGCGCATGATCTTTTCCGCCGTGCTCGACGACGAGCTCGTGGGATGGGTGAAGCGTCACTATCGGGACCGGCTTCTGCCCGGTGATCTGCGCGACCCGAAGCTCGCGCGCGAGAGCTTCACCGCGCTCGACGAGCTGACGGGCATTTTGCAGCTCGGGTCCGTCTACGATTTTCAGAAGACGTAGCCGTCCGTTACCGAAGCGGACGGTCGCGGGCACACGCGTGCGGGCGTGGTGGATAGGTACCCACCTCGGCGCACGCGAGCGCGTGCTCGCCTGTCGCAACATTCTGCGTCGGACGTTTTGTGCACGAATTAGGCGCAATTTCCATGAAGAATCCAGACGAAGACCTCGGACAAAGGTCTGGCGCTGCAAGGAGTGCGTGACAGAGTGCCTGGATAGGAATGGAACCTTCGACCCACCCGAGCCAGAGCCCTCCCGCCCAACCCGTTCGTAAGACGAGCACGCCATCGCGCCTGCGATGGCTCCTCGCCCTGGCCGCACTGATGGCGGTGATCGGCGCAGGGTGGTCCATCAAGCGGGCCATCACGCCGCCCGTGCACGCAGAGAGCATCGGTTACACCGAGCTCGTGACGCGCAGTGTGGCGGGAGAAGTGACCAAGGCGGAGATCGACGGCGAACGCATCCTGCTCCAGCTGAAGAACGGAGGCACCGCGACCGCCGTCATCGCCAATGCACACTCGCAGCACGCGATCGTGACCATGCTCGCCGACCGCGGCGTCGACGTTGCTTTTCAGCCGCGCGACGTACCGGGCGAACGCGCGCTCGGCGCGGTGGCGCCTCTCGTCGTGCTCTTGTCGTTCATGACCGGCGCCGCCATCATGTACCGTCGGCGACGGCTTTCGCACGTGCGTCACGTGCAGCCCGTCGATCCTTCGACCGCGGTCTCGTTCGGCGACGTCGCGGGTGTCGACGAGGCCAAGCAAGGGCTGCAAGAGACCATCGAGTTTCTCCGTGATCCGGTGCGATTTGGTCGACTCGGTGGACGGGCGCCGCGTGGCATCCTTTTGTCGGGTCCGCCGGGCACGGGCAAGACGCTGCTCGCGCGTGCTGCCGCCAACGAAGCGCGTGTGCCGTTCCTCTGCGCGGGCGGTTCGAGCTTTCAAGAGATGTTCGCAGGCGTCGGTGCCGCGCGCGTGCGCACCCTGTTCGCCGAGGCGCGCAAGGTGTCGCCGTGTGTCATCTTCATCGACGAGATCGACGCGCTCGGCAAGCGGCGCGGGCGCTCCGACGATTCCGCGTCGGCGGACGCCGACCAGATGCTGAACCAGCTGCTCATCGAGATGGACGGGTTCGATCAGAACGTCGGCATCGTCGTTTTGGCGTCAACCAATCGCCCCGATGTGCTCGATTCGGCGCTGCTCCGCCCGGGCCGCTTCGATCGCCAGATCTCGGTCTCTCATCCCGACGCCCGTGGGCGCGAGCAGATCCTCTGCATCCACGCGCGCAAGATCACCTTGTCGCCCAGTGTCGACCTGACGAGCATCGCTCGCGTGACGGCCGGATACACCGGCGCCGATCTCGCGCGTTTGCTCAACGAGGCGGCTATCTTGGCGACGCGCGACGGCTCCGACGCCGTCGGCGATTCGCACATCGAGCTCGCGCGTGACCGCGTCACCATGGGGGACGAGCGCCGCACACTCGTCATGGAGCAAGACGAGCGCTATGCGACCGCGGTGCACGAAGCGGGGCACGTCGCGGTCGGCATGGCGTGCCCGAACGGCGATCCCATCCACAAGGTGTCGATCCTGCCGCGCGGTCGCGCCCTCGGCGTCACCCAATCCATCCCCGAGCGCGATCGACTGATGTACCGGCGCGAGGACCTCGAGGATCGCATGGCCATGCTTCTCGGCGGTCGCGCCGCCGAACAGGTCATTCTCGGCACGATGACCGCCGGCGCTTCGGACGACATCGAACGCGCGGTCGGTCTGGCACGGCGCATGGTCGGCGAGATGGGAATGAGCTCCCTCGGGCCCGTTCACCTCGGCGATGACCCCTCCCAGCGGAGCGCCGCGACGCTCGATCGCATCGAGAGGGTGGCAAGTCGACTCGTGCGTCGCCAGCTGCGGCGCGCCTGCGAAATCGTAAGTGAGCGCCGCTCCTCGATCGAGCGGCTCGTCGCCGAGCTCCTCGAGCGTGACACACTCGGGGCGTCGGAGATCCGCGCCTGCTTCGCGCTGGCGGCGGAACCGCCGCGGACCGAAGCCAAGACGGGCTGAACGCCGCCGTCAGGCGTCGTGCTGGTCGGCGGCCTTCTGCTCTTTGGCGGGCGTTTCGCGGCCTGCCGCGTCGCGTTTGCGTCCACCGAGGTCGCTCCGCCAATCGTCGATGATCTTGCGCCCCACCTTGGGCCAGCGCAGCTCGGAAAGGCGCGCCAAGAGTTGACGCGTGTGGTCGCCTGAGCAACCCGGATCGCGAAAGCACCGCCGCGCCGCCTCGAGATCGCTGGTCGCCTCCTCGCCGCGCCCTTCGCTGAAGGCGAGCCAGCTCTTGGAGAGCAGCAGGTGCTGGCGCGTCTCGGCCTCGGCGAGCCCCACGCTCTCGCAAGCGCGGATCAAGTCGGCTGCGACCGGTTTATTGGCGGCGAGCGCCACTTGTGCGAGCACGAGCGAAGCTTCGACGTGACCGCGCGGTTCGCCCATTTCGGCGTAGAGCGAGGACGCCGAGAGAGCGTGATCGCGCGAGCGGCGCAGATCGGACGTGTCGAGCGCGATCAACGCGAGAAGACGTTCGCACGCCGCTTCGCCGCGCGGGTTCTTCAGCTCCTGCATCATAGCGAGCGCCCGCTCGGCGCGTGTCTCGGCGAGGCTCATCGAATCGCTGCGGTGCGCAAGGTGCCCGAGAGCGATCTCGCACTCGGCTAGCCCGAGCCGGTAACCGACCCTCTCGAGCTCGGTGGCGGCCTGATCGAGGAGGTTGCGTGCGCGCGAGAGACGCCCCTGCGCGAGGTAGCTGAGGCCGAGGAGAAGCAAGCAGCGGCCGTGACCGATGAGCGGATCGGGCAAATCGCCGAAGTGGCGCGCAGCGCGCTCGAGCCAGGTGCTGGCCGAACCGTGATCGCCCAGGTAATGATCGATCTCGCCGATGACGAGCTCGCATTCCGCGATGCCGGCGTCGTCGGCGAGCAGATCGAATTTCTGCAGCGCCTCCTGCACGTGGTCGCGTCCGACGGCGATGGATTGCGCTGCCATGATGTGCCCGAGCAGCCGCAAGCAATGCGCCTCGTTGCGCAGGTCGCCCATGGCGGCAAAGGTTCGGCGTGCGGTCTCCGCAAGCTCGCGCGCTTCGGCGAATCTTCCCACGTGGCGCAGCGCTTCGGCGCGCCATCTCGCGTACGCGGCTTTGGCTGGTCCCGCCACGAGCCCCTCGAGACGGCTCAAGTCGTTGAGCGTCGCGCCCACGTCGCGCACGCGACGCCAATTGCTCTCGACGAACTCGAGCACGTGCTCGGCGACAGCCGCTTCGTCGCCGGCGCGGAGCAGGTTCGTGATGCGATGGCTTACGACGCGGCGCGTACCAGCGGCGGGGTGCAACGCCAGCGCATCGGCGGCGCTGCGGAAAACGCGTTTGGCGTCGGGTCGCTCGAGCTGGCATGAGAGCAGATGCTCGTGCAAAAGCGCGTGCGGCCACCGCAGATGACCCGGTCCGGCCGGAATCAAAATTTGCGCGCGGTGAATGGCTTCGATCGCGGACCCCACCGGGAATCCAAGCGACTCGAGCAGCGCGCGCAAGCACACGACGGGAATGTCGCCGCCGAGCGCCGACGCGGCGTGCGCGGCTTGCCGCAGATCGGGTGGAATCGCCAAAATGCGCTCGTCCCAAAGCTCGGCCGTCGACCCCGGCTGCTCGCCGAGGAACTCGGACGGCACGTAATACATGCCGTCCACCATGCGCAGGTGCTCGTTCAGCGCCCACGCATGTAGAAGCTGCAAGGCGTAGAGGGGATTGCCGCGGCTACGTGTCGTCGCGCGCTCGACCGCGGCGGGCTCGAGAGGCAGCGAGGAAAGGAGCAGCTGCTCGGTATCTGCGGGGCTGAGCGGACGCAGCTCGATCACCTTGCCGCCGTAGAGGTGGCGTAGCGTTTCGAGACGGCTGAGCGCTTCGGAATCGACGGCGACCGCTTCGCTGCGCGCGGTGGCGAGAAGCAATACCCGAACGTTGGGCAGCGCATCGTGCAGCTTGGCAAGGACTTCGAACGTGCGTTCTGAACCGAGATGCAGGTCGTCGAGCCAAAGCAAAATGGAGCGCGTACGCCCGATGAGCTCGAGGATCCGGAGGATCGTCTGGTACCGAACCGCGGGCGAGTCGAAGAAGAAGCGCTTTCCCGTCGGACCGAGGGGCACCGTGTCGCCGGGCGGCGTCGGTCGAAGCCACTCGGCGGCGGCCGCGACGAAAGTCTTTCCGTCGTCGTCGTTGTCGGCGATCTCCCAGCAGTTGAGCAGCGTTTTTTCGACGAGGTTGCGGTCAGCCCCTTCCAGCCCGAAATGAGAGTTGACGGCACCGACGATACCGTCGAGCGGTGCGGGGATGCGCCGGTAGCGCGCGCGCAGCGGAACCATGAGCGCCCGCTCGTGCACCTGTTCGCATAGCCACTCCGCCAGCCGGCTCTTGCCGACACCGGCTTCCCCATAGAGAAGGACGAGCTTCTGTCCTTTGAAGTCGGGATCGGCGATGTCACGCACGATGCTTTCGAGGTCGGCGCGCTCCTCGTTGCGCGCTACCAGCGGGCTCGGTCGCAGGCCGAGCAATCCCACGGCCGTATCCGAGCACGACGCTTCTTCCGCCGCTGTCCCTTCATCGACCACGCTCGGACTCTCGAACCGCTCCGTGTCCGGCGCCCGCACTTCTTCGATCGACGTGATCTCCTCGAGGACTGCGTCCGGCGTGTCCGGCTGAGGGTCGAATTTGAAAAGCCAAGTCTCGGTAGCGACGCGCGGGGCCAGCCGCGCCCAGGCGCGGCGCGCATCACCCGCGTACTCGAAACGCTGCCACGGGCGTTTGGCCATCAGCGTGCGCACGAACGCTTTGATCTCGGGCGGCGCGTTGGCGGGAGGGACGAAGTCGGGCAGCGGCTTGTTTTTGTGCCCTTCCAGAATCTCGTCGATCGTGCCCGAGTAGGGCTCGCGGCCCGAGAGCAAGTGATAGAGGATGCTCCCGATCGCGTAGAGATCGGTGGGCGGCCCGTAGTGCGGCGCGGCGCGGCGGATCTGCTCCGGGGCCATCCACCCCGGCGTGCCGGCGCCGGCACGCACCAAACGCGGTGCGCCTTTTTGCCGGTTCAGCCGAACGTCCACCGTCTCACGCACGAGCGACGCGAGGCCGAGATCGAGGATGTAGACACTCGGCAGACTGCTCGAGCCATTGAAGTCGAGCATCAGGTTCGTCGGCTTGAGATCGCCGTGGATCACGCCGCGGGCGTGCGCGTGCGCGAGGCCGGCCAGGATCTGATCGACCATCGAGTGAAGGACCGTGTACGGCCACGGCCACGGAATGGCGCGCGTCTCGAGCCAGGACAGCAGCGAACGGCCTGGCGCCACGCTCATCACGAGAAAAGGCGAAGAGTCCGACAAAATCCCGAAGTCGCGCGCCTTCACGACGGCGGGGTGATCGAGCGACGCCATGCAGCGCGCTTCTTGCTGAAACCACCAGCGCTCTTCGGGGTCGATGTCCGCGTCGCTTCGATGCAGGCGCTTCAGAGCGACTGGTTCGTCGCCGCAAGTATCGCGGCAGAGGTACACGATCCCCATACCGCCCCGCCCGAGCTCCCGTCGGACCTCGTAACGACCGGCGAGTAACGTGCCGGGCGCAATGGGAGGTAGGGATTCGGTCATGGGCCGCGAGTGTAGCGCCGCCTAGGTTTCTGCAAACCTTCTTTGCCCATAGTCGGCTTTTTGTCAGTCGGGATAGCTGCCGTCCCGACACCCCCTGAGGACGAACAACGTCGCAGCCCGGTCGCCCGCGCGCCCACAAATCGACGCCCGGACAGGCGCCTAGCCGTGATCCCATTGACCAATTCGTCGGTCCGGCGCCCCCGCCGGGGCTGGTGTCCGGCTCTTGCCTTGCTAGTCTTGACGCGCCGATCCATGGCAGACCCCCAAAAAACTCCCGACCGACAGGGGGACCTGGCCACGGTCCCCAGACTGAAGAAAGCGCCCCGATACATGGTGGTCTTTCATAACGATGATTACACAACGAAGGATTTCGTCGTTCACGTTTTGATGAAGTTTTTCAAGCTTTCGGTCACCGAGGCAACGCACATCATGCTGAGCGTGCATCATAAAGGCTTCGGTGTTGCAGGTGTTTTCACGCGAGACATTGCCGAAACCAAAGCCCTCCAAGTCTGTGAGTATGCAAAGAAACACATGATGCCTCTCAAAGTGACAGCCGAGCCGGAGTGAGAGCGTGCCCATGAGAGTCAGCCCCGAGGTCGAGATTGCGTTCGGGCTTGCCGCCAGCGAAGCGGAGCGACGGCGGCACGAGTTCATGAGCATCGAGCACCTTCTCTTCGCGCTTCTCTTCGACAACGACTGTGCCCGGGTGATTCGCCATTCGGGCGGCGATGTCGACGCCATCCGCCGGAAACTCGATTATTTCCTGGATCACGAGGTCCCGCACGTCGGTGAAAACGCCGATGTCGCCCCCAGCCCCACCGTCGGCTTTCAGCGCGTCGTCCAGCGCGCCGCGATCCACGTTCGCTCGGCGGGCAAGGACGAGGTGAAGGGTCGCAACATCCTCGTCGCCATCTTCGCC
>DATHEQ010000485.1:0-8873 GCA_035318505.1 Polyangiaceae bacterium
TTCATCGCCGCGACGTTTCTCACGCTTCGCCGACGAAAGAGGGGCAAGTCCGCTCGGTTGCGTCGCGACGCGCATCGCTTCGCCGGGGGCCCTCGCCGACGGTAGCTGGCCCGCGCGCCGACCCGCCCGGCGTCCTCTTCGTGTCACTGGGCGACGAAGTGGCGATAGTATAGGAGCGACAATGCTGGGCCGTGTGACCGTCATCGGATGCGGGCTGATCGGAGGATCGGTCGTGAAGCGCCTGTGGGCGCGCGAGGCGGCGCGCTCCCTGTCGGCAGTCGATTGCGAAGAGGTGCTCGCTTTGGCGCGCCCGTACCTCGATGGCGCGGCGTTACCGGGGTCGGACCAGGCGGCCGAGCTCGTAGCCAAGAGCGATCTCATCGTGCTTGCGACGCCGGTCGGGAGCATCGTCCGCGATATGGGGTGGGTGCTCGATGCGGCAGTTCCCGGTGCGGTCGTGACCGATACGGGCTCCGTCAAGAAGCCCATTGTCGATGCCGCGGCGCGGCACGTGAACGGGTCCTCGTTCGTCGGAGGTCATCCCATGGCGGGGCGCGAAGTCGGAGGCTTCGATGCGTCGTCGCCCGATCTGTTCGAGCGGACGCGCTGGTTCTTGGTCGAAGGCGCACCTGGCGCAGCCGGCGAAGGCCACGCTGACCAAGGCGCGCGTGCGCGCGCGATCGCGCGGGTGATGGATCTCGCGCGTGTCCTCGGCGCGGAGCCGACCATCGTCGACCCTGAGGTGCATGACCGCGCGATGGCGTACGTATCACATGCCCCCCAGCTCATCGCCAGCGCGCTCTACGTCGTAGCGGCGCGGGCAGGCGTGCTGACGGAAGCGGGAAGCGGGTTTAGAGACGTGACCCGCATCGCGGGGGGACCGCTTTCGATATGGCGTGACATTTTCGCCGGCAATCGGACGTGGATCGCGGCGACGCTAGGGGAAATTTCGGAGTCGCTCGCGCGCGTGCGCGACGCGCTGGCAGAAGGCGGAGAATCGGGAATCGTCGCTGCGCTCGCGCTCCTCGAGGAGGCTCAGACCGCTCGCCAAGCCATGCTCTCCGACGAGCCACCTGCGCGAGGATCGTCATGAACGAGGGTGGTCCCCCCACCGCGCTCACGGTCTTGGACGACCGCTACGAGTTGCAAGACGTCATCGGACGAGGCGGACACGGCATCGTGTATCGCGCCCTCGATCGCAACCTGGGCACCGATGTCGCCATCAAGTTCTTGCACGACAGCATCGCCATCGATCCGCAATACAACATCCGCATGCTGCGCGAGGCGCAAGTGATGGCTGCGCTTTCGGGGACCAGCGCCATCCGCGTGTACGGGCTCAACACGACGCCCGACGGCGCGCTCTATCTGGTGATGGAGCTTTTGACAGGTCGCGACTTCGACACCTACCTCGCCGAGCTCGAGGATACGGGGCGCCGGCTCTCGGTGTATCGACTCTTCGAGCTGCTCGACCCCATCGTCGACACCCTCGAAGCCGCGCACGTGAGGGGTATCGTTCACCGCGATCTGAAACCGGGCAATATCTTCGTGCTCGACGCGGGAGGCTCGCGTCTACTCGACTTTGGTCTCGCCAAAGTCATGGCCGCTTCGCCGCTCACCACCAGCGGAATGGTCGCCGGATCGCCGAGTTACATTGCGCCCGAGGTCTGGAAGGGAAATCCCCGCGCGCTCGACCATCGCATCGATGTCTACTCACTCGGTGCCATCGTCTTTCGCGCCCTCTCCGGGGTCGTCCCCTTCGCCGGCGCCGACATCCTGGAGAAGCTCGCTTTGGTGACGACCGCGGAGCGCCCGAGCTTGCATGAGCTCCGGCCCGATCTATCCCCCGAGGTCGACGTCTGGGTGGCCGAAGTGCTGGCCATCGACCCCGATCTCAGGTTTCGACAGGTGCGCGGCAGTTGGAACGCGCTCCGCGCGATTCTGGGCATCCCGCGGCGCTAAGCCAGACGAGCGCCTCGAACCCTTTCGAGTGGGGCGCGCGAACCTAAAACTGCGCCGGACTGGGAGTGCCCGATTTGGTGAACATGAACTTGGTCATGCCCCAGCCGAGGGCGATGAACACCGCCGCGAACGCCCACCGGAGATCGTTCCCGTACACGGTCGGGAAGTGGTTGCTGATCATGAAGAAGATGAGCGGGACGGACATGTACGTGTTGTGCTTGGAGCGAAGGCCGGCGAGCGCCGGCAAGCCGTCGGGAGGGGGTTGTCCGGCCTTGGCGGCGGCGATGATCTTGCGCTGGTTCGGCCAGATGCGCATCCAGACGTTGGCGGCCATGATGGTGCCGAAGATGGCGCCGATGTGGATGAAGAGCGCGCGGCCCGACATGATCATGCTGAGGCCGAAGGCGGTGGCGGTGATGAGCACGAAACTGATGGCAATCCCCGCCATCTCGCTCTTGGCCATTTGTTTCCAGAGGATGTCGTAAATGATCCAGCCGACCACGAGGATGCCGAAACCGGCGCCGGCCGCGAGCCCTTTGTCCTGGTTCGGTTCCACCATGGCGCCGCCCATGTGGTAGACGGTGCCGAGCATGAGGATGCCCGTGATGAACGTCCACGCCGCGCCCCAACGGAACCAGTAAAGCGCCCGCGGCATCAGCTCGGGGATCACTTTCTTCTTCGACTCGCCGTCGTACGTCTTGGCGACTTGGGCGTTGACGAAGTTGAAGAACCACAGGTGCCCGATCCACATCACGCCCGCCACGACGTGGATCCAACGGAAGAAGAGATTGAGAATGTCCATGGGGTCCAGCATCATCTTCGCCTCCAGATCGGCGCCGCCGTGTCGGTGGCTTCAAACGACTCGGGCTTTGGCCGGGGCCCGTTCTAGCCACGCAAGCTTGGCGAGTCCATGCATTTCTCGAGTGCCCGCTTCTACTAAAATAGCCTTTCGCTATTCTATTGGCAGGGCTGCTGGCGACGTGTGCCGCGCAATCGTCACTTTCCCTCGTACTCGCAACGGGAATCGCACGTTTCGAATACCGTCACCCGCGTGAGGGGCGAAAGCCCGGGCTTGATCTTTTGCCAGATCCACTGAGCGAGAACTTCGCTGGTGGGATTTTCGAGGCCCGGGATCTCGTTGAGGTAGTGGTGGTCGAGCTGGTCGTGGAGCGGCTTGAAGAGGGTGTGCAGCTCGCCGAAGTCGATGAGCCAGCCGGTATCGGGGTTGACGGGGCCTTCGATGGTGAGCTCGATGCGAAAGCTATGACCATGGAGACGAAAGCATTTGTGCGTCTCGGGCAATTTGGGCAGCCGGTGAGCCGCTTCGAATCGAAACTCGTGGACGAGCCGCACATTCATCGCGCCCGACTCTAGCACTCTAGAACGCTGCGGAAAGGCTTTCGATGGCAGTGGGCGTGGCGGCGTCTTGGAAGAGGTAGGGGAGGACGATGCGCGGCAGGTCCGTTGCTTCGGCAATGCGCGCCTGGCTCAGCGCTTGTGTGCGCTCTTGGACGGCGCGCCGCGCGGCGGCACCCACGCTGCTCGCGGCAGCCGAAAGAGCTGAAGCCGCGTCGCCGTTGACGTCGACGCCGATCACCGTGGAAACCGCCCGCGCCTCGGCTTCCGAGAAAAGCACGGGCAGAACGCCGTTGACCACCAACGCTCCGAGCGGAAGGCGCAGGTCGTCGTCGATGGCGCGGATGAGCTCGAGGGTCTCCGTGACCGGCAGCTCTTCGGGAAGGGTGACGACGAGCACCGCCGTTTGCGCGGGATCGGTGAACATCTTCCAAGCGCGCTCGGCGTCGCGACGCAGGATGCCGGGGGGCACGATCTCGACGATCACCTTGGGGACGCGCAGCATGTCGAGGCCGTGCCCGGTAGCCGGCGCATCGAGCACGACGATGTCGAAGCGGTTGCGACCGTGCTCGTCGACCTCGGTGGTGTGAAACCACGCCTTGCCGAGCATGGCCCACTCCGACAGCCCGGGCACAGCGGGGAGAAAAGAACGGATGTATTTGTTGTGAAAGACGACGCGATAGAGGCCCGGCACTTTGAGCACCATCCGTCCGTATTCCTCGAAGGCGTGCTCGGGTTCGATGTTGACGGCCCAGATACCGGGAGCGACGGGGATGATGTCCGGTCCGACGAGCGGGGAGGCGAACATCGAGCTTATCCGTTCCTTGGCGTTGCACATCGCGATGAGGACGCGCTTGCCGCGGCCGGCCAGCGCGCGGGCGAGCGCCGCTGATGCCGTGGTCTTGCCGACTCCTCCCTTGCCGGTAACGAAGATGAAACGCCGGTCGTCGGCTCTCCACATGGTCGAGGCTGCGATATAGCAGACCAGCTTCGGTAGAGTAGTGCTAAGACAAACTCGATGCGCATTGCGCTCGTGCAGCTCGACGTGACCGTCGGCGCCCTCGACGCCAACGGCGCCGCCATTCTCGAAGGGGCGCGGCGCGCCCGTGAGCAGGGAGCCGAGCTTGCCATCTTCGGCGAGCTTGCTCTCCTCGGCTATCCGCCGCGAGACTTACTCGATCGACCCTCCTTCGTGCGCGCGGCGCTTGCCAAGAACGATGAAATCGTCGCGGCGTTGCCGCACGGGATCACCGCGCTTTTCGGAACCATCGACGAGAAGAAAGACGGCGAAGGGCGTCCTCTCTACAACGCCGCGCTCGCGGCGCGGAGAGGCGCCGTCGTGGCGCGCGCGCGCAAGCGTCTCCTTCCGAGCTACGACGTTTTCGACGAAGATCGGTATTTCGAACCAGGCCAGAGCAGCACCCAGTTCGCGATAGAGGGTGGTTCCATTGGCGTCACCATCTGCGAGGACGCTTGGAACGATCAGGCTCTTTTGGCCTACCGAGCATCGAGCGCGCGGTCATTCCGCGAAGTCGCCGGTCCCACGCCGCGCTACCACGCCAACCCCGTCGCCGAGGTCGTCGCCCAAAAGATCGATCTTCTCGTCAATGTTTCGGCCAGCCCGTTCGCGCTTTCCAAGCGCCAAGCTCGGCCCGAGATGTTCGGCGAAATCGCCGCTCGCCATCGCATCCCCGTCGCCTTCGTCAACCAGGTCGGCGGCTATGACGAGCTCCTCTTCGACGGTCGCAGCACGCTCTTCGGGCCCGACGGTCGCGTCTTGGCCCGCGCCGCCGCTTTCGCAGAGGACATGGTCGTGTGTGACGTCCAACGCGGTGGTCCCGTCGCCGCCGATCTCGAATCGGACGAGGAAGCCGCGTACCGCGCTCTCGTGATGGGTACCCGTGACTACGCTCGCAAGTGCGGTTTCGACCGCGCCGTGTTGGGCCTTTCGGGGGGAATCGATTCGGCGCTCACGGCCGTCATCGCCGCCGATGCTTTCGGGCCCGAGCACGTGCTCGGGGTCGCCATGCCGAGCCGCTATTCTTCGGCGGGTTCGCGCGAAGATGCGCAGAAACTCGCGGCGAACCTAGGGATCGGGTTTCGCGAAATACCGATCGAGCCCATGTTCGACGCTTACCTGGCGAGCCTCGAGGCTCCCCTTGCCGCCATCGCCGAGCCTGCGCCTTCCGATGTCACCTTCGAGAACGTACAGGCCAGAATCCGCAGCACGGTGCTCATGGCCATTTCCAATCGCACCGGCGCCCTCCTATTGACCACGGGCAACAAGAGCGAGCTCGGGGTCGGCTATTGCACGCTCTATGGCGACATGGCGGGCGGCCTGGCTGTCATCAGCGATGTCCCCAAAACCATGGTCTACCGGCTGGCCCGCTACGTGAACCGCGGCACCGAGCGCATCCCGCGCGCCTCCATCGAGAAACCGCCGAGCGCTGAGCTCCGCCCTGGCCAGCTCGATCAGGACTCGCTTCCTCCTTACGAGCAGCTCGATCGCGTGCTGGAGAGGTTCGTGGAGGACGGCGCCGGGCGCGACACCATCATCGCCGAGGGCATCCCGCCCCAAGTCGTCGATCGCGTGATCACCATGGTCCAGGCGAGCGAGTACAAGCGGCGCCAAGCTGCCCCCGGTCTCATTCTCACGAAGAAGGCGTTCGGAGTTGGACGGCGGATGCCGATCGCGCAAAAGTTCAAGGAATGACCGTACGAATCACGCGCCAGGCGTTGGCGCCCATCAATGCCCGCTTGCAGGAGCGATCGCCACTCGAGATCCTGAGCTTCGCCCATGCGACGTTCGGCAACCGCGTCGCCATCTTGTGCGGCATGCAGCGTGCCGGTACCGCGCTTTGCCACATGGCCGATCGCGCTGGCCTCGGGTTCGATGTCATTTTCATCGACACCGGCGTCATGCACGAGCAGACGCTCGCGACGCGAAACGAGCTTGCGCGGACGCATCCCAGGTTATGCATCACCACCCTGTCGCCCGCGCGCAGCTTCGCGGAGCAAACGCGCGACGAAGGGGTGCTTTATCTATCGCGCGGCGGCCAAGAGCGATGTTGCGACATGCGCAAGAGCGAGCCTCTGCGTAGGTTGGCGGGTCGCTACGATGCCTTCGTCTCCGCGCTCCGGCGCGATGAAGGCGGCGCGCGTGCGACGATCAACGTCTTCGACCTCGACCAGGAGATGAGCGCGCTGCGCGTGCACCCTTTCGCCAACTTGGCCCCGGCCGATCTCGATCGCTACATCGCCGAGCACCCTGACGTCATCGTCAACCCGCTCCACGCGATGGGTTTTCTGACCATCGGGTGTTTCCCGTGTACGACACCTGTTCGCGACGACGAACCCGAACGCGCCGGGCGCTGGCGCCATTTGGCGGGGGTCGACTACTGCGGCATCAATCCGACTGACCGCTCCAGCGTCAATGACGCGTTCGTCATCCTCGACGACCGTTACCGGTCCGCATTGGGCGTTACCGACACGGCCAAGGCCTGACGGCTCGTGCCAGCAGACGCTTGACAGCGCCGGTCGATTCGAGTCGGATCGCCGCATGAAAACGCGGCTCGTTCTATTGGTCGTCGGCCTGGGCGCGATGTGCAGCTGTTCGTACACCGAGAAGATCGTCAAAGCACAGCCCGGTGCAACGGAGGTAAAAGTCGTGAGGCCCGACGACAAGCCGTTCCATTGCCAGGTTCTCGGCGACATCCAGGGGACATCGCGCGCCGAGGACAAGGACAAGGCGCGCGGCGGAGCGGAGAACGATTTGAAAAATCGCGCTGCCGCCCTCAAGGGAAACTATGCGCTCGTAGAGACCGATCGCTCCAATCCGGTGGGATCGACGTCGTACACCGAGACAGTGCTCATCGGCAAAGCCCTGAAATGCGAAGATCAGAGCTGAGCGGGCTTGCTCGTCACGCGCTAGGCTTCGATGCCCGTTCGTCCGATGCCGAGCGGTGAGCGCCAAAGTCCCGAAGACGGCACCGTGAAATGCGAACGCAGCGGAAGGCCATCGGGCGCGAGTCCGACGAGACACGGTGATCCGTTGCGCGAACACGCCACCGCACAGGGCAAGGTGTATTCGATGCCCGTAACGGCGTCGGCCAAGTACATGATGGTCCGGTGTCCGATCGGCAGCGGTTCGGCCGCGGCCACGACGAGGCGTTCGTAGGTAAGATCTTTCAACTCGCCTGAAAGAAAGCCCGATCCGGCCGTCAATTGGACCGGTATCCCCCGCTGCGAAGGGTCGATAGTCTCGAGTGGCCGTGCGTCGTCGGAGGCAGCGACCAGTTGCAGGAGCGAAAGGAGCTCGAGCCGTTCCTCCTTATTGAGCGGCATCCCCAGTGCTTCATAGCGAACGCGAAGCTCCCAGAAGCGAACCAGAAGATCGAGCTTGTCCATCACAATGTGCAGCCTCCACGACTGCCAGGGCTCGCGTTCACGACTCCATTCCATGCGTGAAAGTGCACTCTTCATGCCATCATGCGATAAAGCTGGATACGGGTTGGCCGCGACGCCCGAAGCTGAGAGCGAAACGCAGTGCCTACATTAGAGCCGCGATTTTGATGTCTCGACGTCGTCTCCCATTCACGCACGAACTAGCAACAGCCGCGCTCGGTGCGTTGGATTTTTGCATTGCCCGAGGGAAGAAGCTGCTCACGTTGAACGTTTTACTCCTTGCTGCAACGTGGCTCGCGAGCGCCGGGTGCAGTGCGCCTCAAGTCACTCTGGCGGAAGAGCCTCGCGAGTACGTAGCGACCGACTACGAGGTCGTGCTCGGGCGATGGACGCGCACCGAGCACCTCGTCGCGCTCTCCGAGCTCGACGATCTACTGACCGTCACGGCGACCTTCGAGTCGTGGGACTTTCGTTGGGCGTACGTGGTGCGGTACGCGCAAGATTATCGTCTTTCGGTCGAGCAGCGACGCGTGCTGCTCGAAGCTACGCTCAACGAAACGCGAAACCACCACCAGTTTTTCGTCGCGCTCTACGGCAACAATCGCCGCTGGAGTGAGCTCACCAAGCCGACCTCCGCTTGGATCGTGCGCCTCATCGACGACAACGGCAACGAGACCGCGCCGGAAGAGATCGTGGCCATCCCGCGGCCCGGACCGATCGAGCGCACGTACTTCCCTTACGCCTCGGTGTGGCGCAGCGTGTTTCGCATCAAGTTCCCAGCCGCGACGACGAACGGTCCGACCATCCCGCGCGCCGCGAAACGCGTTGGGCTGCGCTTCGCGGGAGCCCAAGGCAGCGAAGAGCTGCACTGGGATTTGAACTAAATGGGATGAGGGGACCGCTGCGGAGGGACCGCTGCGGCCGGCACGAGGGGAGCGCTGCGGGCGGCAGGAGGGGAGCGCTGCGGGCGGCAGGATCCCCCTCCGGCGGCTACGCAACTCGCGCCGGGTGTTACCGCGCGTTAGCAAAATGGTACTGCGCGTCGCGCCTGGCGCTTCGGACAGGGCTTCGCCGCCTCCGGGGGATCCTGCCGCCCACAGCTATTTTAAGTGGGTGGTTGCGGCAGAGCTCCGCACTTGCCCGCGCAAATCAAG
>DATHEQ010000486.1:0-21503 GCA_035318505.1 Polyangiaceae bacterium
CAATGTGCTCAGGTATTTTTCCGCGCCAGCGAGCGTGTCCGACGACGATTCGAAAAAGAGGGGCTCGATGCGACGGTACCAACCCGCCACCTCGTCACGAAAAGCCCCGTCGGGGTGTTGCTTCAGATACCGCTCGGCAGCTTGCAGGCGTTCGGAGACCGTCGGCGCGACGCGGGTGAGGCGGTAGTCGGCGTAGTCGCTGGTCGGAGCGATCACGGCGTCGAGCTGGCGCGCGCATGCGGCACCCAGCGAGGCCAGGACCAGGAGCGCAAGGCTCTGCCATGTCGAGCGCACGTTCGTCATGGCAAAGGACAGAACTGACACTCGCTCGGAGCGGTGGCGTGGGATTCATCGGTATACGACAGGTAGTCGTCGCACGAGGCATGGAGCAGGGCGTGCAAGCACACTTCTCCATCGTGCACGAGAGGGCGGCATCCGCGAAGAAACGATGTCGCCGGAGGGGCGCTGCAAGCACTTTGACAAGGCACGCCAGAAAGCGCGCACTCGCCGCAGCGAATGCAATCGATGCGTGCCTTCACCGCGAAGAACACCGCGGGATCGAGCGGTTCGATTTCCTGGCCACAGCTTCCGATGTCGCCCACGGCCGGCCCCATGCCGAACACGACGGCGAGGAGGATCGTCAAACCGTGAACCTTGCGATTCGCGGCTCGCTCTGCGTTGCGCGGGCCAAGCGTCACGGCAGCACCTCGTAGTTGATAGAGACCCCCACCTGAGCCGAGAGCACCGGGTAAAAGGCGGCGCGCGTCTCGCGCGTTCCCGCGCCGTAGAAACCATCCGCCACGAGCGCGGCCGCGGCTCCGATGCCGGCGCGGACGAAGTACGTTGCCGCGAGCCCGAGCTCGCCCCCCACGTTGAGATCGGGCGCGGTGAGAACAGGCAGCCCTAGCCAGGCGTAGAGCAGCCATGCGCCCGTCGGACGCCACGCGGCGAGGTAGGCGGGAGTGAACGCGCTCTGGGGCACGCCGCTCATGGCGATGGACCAACTGAGCCGGCCCCCGTGCACGAGCCCGAGGGGCGATCCCGTCGCCAGAACCACGGCCACGTCGATATACGGAGCCGTGAGGGAAAGTGATTGTCCGCCTTGCCCGAGCTCGTGCGCCAAGCGGTAGGGGTTATTGAACCGGAGCCCGTCACCGATCATGAGCGAGCTGAAAACTTGCAAATAGCGGCTCGGCGCCGTGAGACGTTGCAGTCTCTGGCGCGACTTCTCGGGGGTCGAACGCTCGGCGGCGTCGACAGGATCGACCGGGTGCCCTTCGCGGCCAGGTTCGGCGCGAAGCGCGGCAGGGGCGAGCGCGATGAGCAGCGCCGTGCCGCATTCCGCAAAAAGGTGACGTTGACTTCTGGCTCGCCGGATGTCGCTCAACCCGGACAAGCTAGAAGAACTTTCCTCGCGAGCGAAGACATTGCGAGCGCGCCGAGCTCGGAGGCGCCTTTCCAGGCCAAGCAATCGTACGTGGGGCCGCCCAGTCCGGTGGGCTCGCTCTCGATCTCGGCCGTGGCAATGGTGATACGTAGCCGGCGGTGCGTCAGCACATGCGTTTGCTCCCCTACCCGCTTCATGGCGCCGACGGTCGCACCGAGTAGCTCGCTGAGCGACGCTTCGGCGCTGCGCGCGCCATCTTCCACCATCGGAGGCTCCCACAAGCCGCCGAAGAGACCGCCGGGGCGACGCCGGCCAAGGAGGACACGTTTGCCCCGCCGGCTCACGAGCGCGAGCATGCTCATTTCGCGGGGCGGCTTCTTCTTTTTTGCGATGGGTAGCTCATTTTGGATGCCTTCGCGGCGTGCTGCGCAGAGATCGCGCACGGGGCACGCGTCGCACCGCGGCTCGCGGGGCAGGCATATCGTCGCCCCGAGCTCCATGAGCGCTTCGTTGTGACGCCCCGGTCGTTCGGCGGGCACGAGCTCGGTTGCCAGCGCCCAAAGCTCGCGTGAGCCGGCGGGGGATCGCACGTCGCAGCGGAGCGCGAAGAGCCGCGCCAGCACGCGCGCAACGTTCCCGTCGACGAGCGGCTCTTGCGCGCCAAAAGCAATGCTGGCGATGGCGCCGGCTGTATACGGACCGATGCCCGAAATGGTGCGCAAAGTGCCCGCGTCGGCGGGGAGCTTACCGCCGTATTTCGCGACCACCTCGCGAGCGCCGGCGTAGAGGGCGCGCGCGCGGCGGTAGTAACCGAGACCGCTCCATGCGCCGAGCACGTCGCCAATGTCGGCGCACGCCAGGTGTGCCACCGTCGGGTATGCCTGGAGAAAGCGCGGGAAATAGTCCTCCACCGTCTTGACGCGCGTTTGTTGGAGCATCACCTCGGAGAGCCAGATCGCGTACGGGTCGCGCGTGCGCCGCCAAGATAGATCGCGCCGCTCGGTCTCGAACCACGCCCCGAGCCGGCGTACGAGCTCGGTGCGCTGCGATCGCTTCATGCCGATGTGACGAAACAGCAGCGAGCGTCAGGCGCAGGCACGTTCGATTTCGCTCACCGATTTGGGGATGTCGGCCGTGAGATTGAGCTGTCCGCCGTTCGTGACGAGAACGTCGTCCTCGATGCGCACGCCGATGCCGCGGTATTCGGGAGGAACCGAGGTGTTGCCCGCGGCGATGTAAATGCCGGGCTCGACGGTGATCACCATGCCCGCTTCGAGCGGCCGCGGCTTCTTATGTCGGAAATAGGCGCCCACGTCGTGCACGTCCATGCCGAGCCAGTGGCTGGTGCGGTGCATGAAAAACGGACGATAGAGCTGCTCGTCCATGATTTTTTGCCGGTCCCCGCCTAAAAGTGCCAATTTCATCAGGCCGTCGACGATCACGTGCAACGCTTTCTCGTGGATCTGCTCGAGCGTCGCACCCGGGCACGTGGCGTCGATGGCGGCAAGCTGAGCATCGAGCACGACGCGGTAGATGGACTCTTGCGGCGCGCTGAATTTGCCGTCGACGGGAAACGTGCGGGTGACGTCGGACGCGTAATAACCGTACTCACAACCGGCATCGATGAGCAGCAAATCCCCCGCTTCGATGCGGCGATCGTTCTGCCGATAGTGCAGCACGGTGGCGTTGGGGCCCGATCCGACGATAGGCGCGTACGCCGGTCGCTCCGACCCGTTCTTGCGGAAGACTTGGCAGAGAGCCGCCTCTACTTCGTATTCATAGCGGCCGGGCTTGGCCAGGTGCATCGCCGCAAGATGGGCGTCGCGGGTAATGGCAGCGGCGCGCTTCATGCTGGAAAGCTCCTCATTCGACTTGAAGAGGCGCATCTCGTGCACCAACGACGCCGGATCGACGATCTGGGTCGGCCATGAGATGGCGCGGCGCGAACGGGCGCGCGTCGCGTCGAGCGCAGCCAGCATCTTCTCGTCGAACGCGCGATCCTTACCGAGTCGGTAGAGCAGCCGCTCGTGGTTCTGGAGGTAATCGGGCAGCCGGAGCGCGAGCTCGGAGATCGGGAACGCCGCGTCAGCACCGTATTGCGCAACAGCGCCGTCGACACCGGCGCGCGCGCCGTCCCACACCTCGCGGTCGGGGTCCCGCGGGCGCACGAATAGCACCGAAGTATGGTCCGGGTGCTCGGTGGCCAGAACGAGCACCGAATCCGGCTCGGCAAACCCGGTCAGGTAATAAAAGTCCGAGTCCTGCCGGTACTCGTGCTCGACGTCGTTATTGCGGATAGCGACGGGCGCCGAGGGGAATACGGCCACACCGCCGGGCAGCTCGGCCATGAGATTTTTGCGGCGCTCGGCGTAGGTACTCACGCTCGCTACGGGGTAGCGGTAGCGACCCCGGTGGTCAAGAGGCGCGCCATCGCTACGGCAAGCGCCAGGCCTGTAGGGCATATCGCCCCTTCCCCTGGAGCGCCCGCACGCGAATTGTGTAGGGTCCCGCGTCGAACACGCAGAACGGGCCGTCGGGGTTGAGGATCGGCCAGCGATCGCCGTTGCGATCCCAAGTGACGGCATGGCCTCGCGCGTTGACGACCTCGATACCGAGATCCGCGACGAAGGCGTCGGCGACCGCGAAGATCCGGAAGCAGTCGCCGGCGTCCGCTGGGAGACGATGGTCCTCGGCGACGTCCGCCGCTTCTCCGCTGGCCACGGGTGCCACTGGGATCATGCCGTTTTCGGGACCGCACATGGCGGCGAGGCGAGCGACGTCACGCTCGGGCGCGCTCGTCGGTCGATAGTTGGCATAGCAACTGACCCAGCGACCACCCACCGGCTCGCTCGGCCGCATCGCGGAGACCGCCGGTTCCGTCTCGCGCGCGACGCGGAGGGCAGGATCGGCGAGCGACGCCGCATCGCGTTCGGAGATCGATGGAGGCTCGTACCCGGCGCGCTCCGTTCTGCTCGGCGATGACTCGCTCGGCACGCGCTGACAAGAAACGACGAAGCCGGCGACCACAACACACCACCTTGCCCGCCCGGCATCGATCATGCCTCATGACAATATCATCGCGGCCGAGCACCGCGGCAGATTGACGCGCCTCATCATGGGAAGTAGCAACGTCAGTGAGAACAGCTGCGAGGCACTCGCCTCGTCAACGTTGGGGGAAGATGACCATGGACGGGAACCGTACGGAACGACTCTCCGACGAGGATCTTCCGGGTCGTAAGAACATCGAGCGCCTCATTCGCGACACGATCCGACGCCTCGTCGAGACCGGCCTCGAAAAGATTACCGAAGGGCCCGAAAGCCTGCGCAACTTCGTCGGCGACATCAAGTTACCGAAGGAGATTGCCAATTACGTCTTTTCGCAGATCGACGAGACCAAAAATGGCCTCTATCGCGTCGTGGCCAAGGAGATTCGCGGCTTTCTCCAGCAGAACGATCTCGGCGAAGAGCTCGCACGTGCCCTCTCGCACCTGTCGGTCGAAATCAACACCCAGATCAAGTTCGTCCCGTCCGACGATTCGGCGGTCAGCTCCAAGCTCGGCCAGCCCGAGGTGCGAGCGTCGGTCCAGGTCAAATCGGATCGCCCGCCCCCGCCCGATTCGAGCCGAACCGGCTGAGCGCGCCAAAACCTCGGCCGTTCTTCGCCACCCCGGCGGCTGAGCGACCCATGGCAGCGCTGTCGATCGGTGCCGGCCGAGAATCCGGCCGCGCGGTGCTATGCAAACCGGAATCGACGCCCCAAGAAGTGGCCGACGGCGCGCCTTCGCGTGCTAAGTTCCACCCGCCTACACGAATGCCGAAAACACTGAAACCTGGTTCTGAAGTCGACTCCTGGTGCACCAAGTGCCGCATGGATTTGCTCCACCGCATCATCGCGATGGAGGGTCCCAAAATCGCCCGCGTCGAGTGCCGCACATGCGGCGGTCACCACAACTACCGCCGCCCGAAGAGCGCGCCTTCCCTCTCGGTCCACGGCGAGCGAGCGCCGGCCAAGGGTTCGCCGTCCCGCACGCCACCCGCGATGTCAGCGCGCAAAGCCGCCGCCCACGAAGTGGAGCGACAACGCGAGTCCACTTGGGAAAAGGCGGTGCTGGGCAAGCCAGTCACGTCATTCCACGCCTACCGCGCGTCGCAGACCTTCAGCTCGGGCGACCTCATTCGTCACGGAAAGTTCGGTGACGGCTACATCGTTCGCATCATCGATCGCCAAAAAGTAGAGGTGATGTTCAAGGATGGCCCTCGCACGCTGGCGCAAGCGCTCGACGCCTAGCCCGTCTCCCGTTGCGATGGGCGACCGCCGACGGACTTCGGCGTGGGCGAAGGCGGCGTCGCGTTGGCTGACGATGCTTGCCTTCGCGGCGACGCTGCTCGCGGCGCGACGGGCGACGGCCAACGAAGTCATGCTGGTCCCGGCGCCAAGCGGTCGAATCGGCGCGTGGCTCGCCCTCGGTCCCATCACCGTGAAGACCAAGAAGGGCCAACAGCGTTCGCTCGATTCGAACGTGCTGATGGACGCGGACGAGGCAAGTTTGGTCGGCAAGCTCGGCCGTCAGGTGACCGTGGGGTCGACCGAAGGGGACGGAGACGGCAATACCGCGAGCTGGAAGATCATCAATTCCTCCGAGGGGCCCATCGACATCTTCGCCGCCATGAACCCGCGCGGCGAAGCCTTCGCTTATCTCTACGGCGTGCTCCACCTGCCGACGGCGCTGAAAGGGGGCGCTCTCCTGCTCGGAGCGAGCGACGGAGCGCGGGTTTGGGTCGACCGCAAAGTCGTGTCGTCGAGCGACGGAAATCGCCCCCAGCGCGACGACGAAGACATTGCCCGCCTCGATCTTCCGCCCGGCGACCACGGCATTCTGGTGAAGCTGCATCATCGGGACGGCTATTGGGCGTTTCGCATGCGCGTCGTCGATGCCACCTTCACCGCGCCGCGCGGCGCTTTTTTCCGCTTACCGGCGACGAGCGACTCCGACGTGCGCTCGCTTTCCGCCAAAATGGCCGATATCGACATCAATCGCGGCCTCTCGTCGGCGGGTTTTCAGCCGAGCGTCACGGTCTCTTTTCCCGAAGGGATCTTGCGGACCACCGATCGCGCGGTTCGGGTCACCGCCACTGCACGGGCGGGCGATCGCCGGCGGGAGCTCTTCAGCGTCGAAGGCGGCGAGGTGCCGCTTTCGGAGACGGGTCCGAGCGAGCTCAAAGTACAGCTTCCTCCCATCGCGTCCGAGGAGCTCGGCGAAAACGAGGAGGGGGCAGAGCTCGTCATGGGGGTGGAAGTGGCGGGGCGCAAACTCGAGTCGGCGGCCCCGGTGCGCGCGTACATGCACCAAGCCGTGGCCGCGGCGACGCGCGCCATCGCGCTCTGCCCCACCGAGCCGAGCAACTTTCTCACCGAGCCCGGCGTCACTCGGGCAACGATGGTGCACCTGCGCGACCGATTCGCTCGTTACGTGAATATGGGGGACAAAGATCTCGAAACGCTCGCCTCCGATGCGCGCACCATCGTGGAATATACGGCGGACATCGAGGCGCGGCGCGACCCGCTGCGCGTGCATCCGGGGATCAGGCGCTTTGCTTACAAGTCGCCACTCGATGGCGAGCCTTCGCCGTTCGGCATGTACGTGCCCGCTTCGTACGTCGATGCCCACGGCGCGCGCACCAAAAGCTATCCGCTCATCGTCATTTTGCACGGGCTGAACGGAAGACCCAACTCGATGATGGGCCATTTCTTCGGCCACGATGACGACAACCGCGATCCGGAGTGGGAGGATCGCCATCCCGGCGAAGTCGAGCCCATCGAGGCGTTCGTTCTTTCGCCCAACGGACACGGCAACGCGATGTACCGCGAGCTCGGAGAAAGCGACGTGGTGCGCGCAGTCGACTGGGCGGCGAGCTTTTATCCCATCGACAAAAACCGCATCACCATCAGCGGCGCGTCGATGGGGGGTACCGGATCGGCGTCGATCGCCTTTCGCTACCCGGATCGTTACGCCGCGGCCGAACCGCTCTGCGGTTATCACAGTTATTTGATCCGCGGTGACATCGTGGGGCGCGGGCTTCGCTCTTGGGAGAAGCTCCTCGTCGAGCAGCGCTCGAACACGCACTGGGCCGACAACGGCCTCTACATGCCGCTTTACATCTGGCACGGCAGGCGCGACTACCCCGAGAAAAACTCGGGCGTGCTCATCGATCGCTACAAGGCGCTCGGTTACAACGTGGAGCACGAGCACCCGTGGATTGGTCACAACGTCTGGACCAAGGCTTACGAGGCGCTCGGCGGTTACAAATGGCTTTCGCAGCAGACGCGCCCCGAGCACAAAAAGCGCGTCCTTTTCAAAACCAATTCACTCCGCTATTCCGACAACGCATGGGTTCACCTGCGCGACATCTCCGGTGACGTCGCATTTGCCACCATCGACGCCGCCGTCGTCGACGCTACGCAGATCACGGTGAGCACCGAGCGGGTAGAAGCCTTTCTGCTCGACCGCGACAGCGAGCTCGTCTCCAGCACCGCGCCGACACGCGTCACCGTCGACGGCGTCTTATTGACCTACGAGCCAACGCAGCCGATCGCCGCCTATCGTGCGGGAGGTACATGGGTGGCGGGAAACAAACCGGAGAGCACCGGCCTGCAGAAACGCGCAGGGCTCGCCGGTCCCATGCGCGACGCGTTTTTCGAGCCGCTCGTCTTCGTCTACGGAACGCAAGACCCCGCGCAAATCCGCGCCAACAAGGACACCGCGCGTGCTTGGGCCCGCATCAAGTGGGGCGTCGACATCCGCTATCCCGTCGTATCCGACCGCGAATACGAGGACGAGCTCGGTGAAACGCATTCGCTCGTGCTCATCGGCAATTCGGATTCGAATCAGGTCGTGCGCGATCTCGAATCGTCCTTGCCCTTTCGCGTTGGCAGCAAGTCAATCAGCGCCGTCCACGAAGGGAGCACGCTCAAGGAGTGGAAGGGCAAAGACCTCGGCGTCGCTTTCATCTATCCGAACCCCAAGCACCCGTCGCGCTACGTCCTCGTGCTGGAAGGGACGTCGGCGCTGGGGACTTTCCGAGCCATCGCCCTTCCCGAGCTCATCCCCGACTACATGGTTTTCGACCAGAGGATCGCGGGAGCGCGCGGGCAAGTCGTGCTGGGCGGCGCGCCGACGCTGGCGGCCGGCTTCTTCCGGCGAGATTGGACTTTGACCAAGTCCGACCTCAACCGTTAGTCGCCGGCCGCGACGCGACGCTCTACTTGTTCGGCTGCGGCGTCATGCGCAGGTACGGGCGCAGCTCTTTGTGCCCCTTGGGGAACTTCTCCGCGATCACCTTGGGGTCGGTGATCGACGGCAAAATCACGCAATCGCCGCCGTCTTTCCAGTTGGCGGGCGTGGCGACGGAGTGCTTGTCGGTGAGCTGGAGCGAGTCGATGACGCGCAAGATCTCGTCGAAACTGCGGCCCGTGGCGGCGGGATAGGTGAGCGTGAGCCGCACCTTCTTGTTGGGATCGATGACGAACACCGAGCGCACCGTGAGCGTGTCGTTCGCCTCGGGGTGGATCATGTCGTAGAGCTTGGACACTTTGCGGTCGGAGTCGCCCAAGATGGGATAATTCATCTTCGCGTTCTGCGTCTCTTCGATGTCCGACAGCCACTTCTTGTGCGAAGCGACGTCGTCCACGCTAAGAGCGATGACTTTGACGTTGCGCTTGTCGAACTCGGGCTTCAGCTTGGCGACCATGCCGAGCTCGGTCGTGCAGACGGGAGTGAAGTCTTTGGGGTGAGAGAACAGGACGGCCCAGCTGTTTCCGATCCACTCGTGGAACTTGATGGTTCCTTCCGTGGATTCCTGGGTGAAGTCCGGGGCAATGCTTCCGATGTGCACAGTCATGCTTCCCTCCTCCAGTGGTGGAGCCGGGTTATAGCGCCGGGCGCGGCGCAGCGCTCGTCTTCGTTCAGGGCAATACGGCGCAGCAAAGTCGCCGATCAAGGCGAACTGCGGCGGCTCAGGGCGACGCCGAAGCGGCCGGCAGAGGTGCAGCGAGGCGCGCCTTGAGTGAACGAATGGCCGCCGCCAGCGTGCGGCTGTCTTTGTAGCAGCACGGATCGCGCCGCCCGCAGTCGGCATCGCGCTGCGCGACGAGCTCGCCGAGCGCGCGCTCGTCGCCTTGCTCGGACATGCGAGAAAAAAGATCGCGCCGCCCCACGCACGATGCCTCCCGAAAATCGAACAGCACTTTGAGGGCGGGCGACCCCGCCATCATCACTTCGGGACGGCGCAGAATCTCGGTCGCGCGCTTTCCTGCTTTGGTTCCCGCGCGGGAACGCGCCACGTCGTACACGAGATCGAGCCCATCGGGGCCTGATTGACGCGAGAGCGCGTCGAAAAACTTGTCCGAAGCTTCACCCCCGGCGTCCTCCAGACCGACGGCGGTGTTGCGGAGGGCCGCCTGTACGTCGTGATCGCGAAACGCGGTGGGATCGAGGCGAAGCAACGTGAGCACGGCATCCGATGCGGCGGACCATTCCTTTCGGCGCGCGGCGTTGCGCAAGTTCATGCGCCAACCGGCGGCATCGAGCCCCGCGACTTCCATCGTCACTTCGCGCGGCGCGGAGGACGGCACCTCGACAGCGGCGCTTTCCGGAATCGCTTCGGCGGCGCCGCCCGGCGCGCTCGGCGCGTCGCGGGCGCTCAAAGCGAGGAGCAGAGCGACGAACATGACGGCGAGCGCCGGGAACGCTACGTAGGCCCAGCGTGGAAATCGACCGTCCGCCGGCAGCATGGCAAGCATTTTCGCGACGCTCGGGAGGCGCTGCGCCCGGTCGAGCACAGGGCTCGGCGCGTTCGCAGAATCCGATTTGCCGAAGGGCGCCGGTGCGCGCGGCACGGTCGCCAGGTCAGGAACCGCGTCGAGGTCCGCCGTCAGCATGGCGGCATCGAGCGCCGTCATCACTTCCGCCGCGTTCTCGTAGCGATCCTTGGGGTCCTTTTCGAGAAGCTTGCGCACGACGCTTTCGAGTTGCGCGGGGACCGTCACGCCGGGCGCGCGCGCAGCGATCGACGGCGGCGGCACAGTGCGCTGCTGCAAAAAGAGCCGCACTGGCTCGGTCGCATCGAAAGGGTGCAGGCCCGTCAGAAGCTCGTAAAGAATCAGCCCGAGCGCGTACAGATCGCTGCGCTGATCGACCGCCGCCATACCGAGGGCGGCTTCCGGCGCCATGTAGGCGACCGTGCCGAGGACCACACCGGCCTGCGTGAGCAGCTTTTCGGGGGCGACCGGCTCGTCCGGTGGCGGCGCCAAGGTCGGGACATCGGAGAAGCGGAGCTTCGCAAAACCGAAATCGATGAGCTTGATGACATCGTCCGTCCCTTCGACGAGCATGACGTTCGAAGGCTTCAGATCCCGATGGATGATACCGACCTCGTGGGCTGCGCCGAGCGCAGAAGCGAGCTTTCGCGCGATGGCCACGGCGCGCAGCGTGGGCATTCGGCCGCCCGCGATGATGCGATTGAGCGTCTGCCCGGGGACGTACTCCTGCACCAAAAAGTACGATCCATCTTCGAGCTGGCCGAAATCGGTGGCCGAAGCGATGGACGGGTGGTGTACGTGCGCTCCCGCCACCGCTTCCCGGCGAAAGCGTGCAACGAACTCGGGTAGCTTCTCGGCGTTCGGGTCGAGCACCTTGATGGCCACGTGCTTCAGCATGTGAACGTGCTGTCCGAGGTAAACGCAGCTCACGCCTCCCGTCGCCAGCAGCTTCGTGATTCGGTAGCGGCCGGAGATGACTTCTCCGATGAGCGGCCGCGGAACTGAACTGGCCGCACCCTCGGGTGGGGGGGCCTCGCTTGGGCGGGACATGGCGCGTCCATGTTAGCCTCGCTCGATGCCGATGCTCAACGAGGAGCCCTCCCCGCCGCCTCGCCGGGCCTCCCCATGCGCGGATCGCCGTGGTGCCCGCCCGCCGATGGTCGTGGTCGCGCTGGTCGTCCTCCTCGCGCAGCTGGTCGCGTGCAAACGCTCGCCGCCGCCGTCTAAAGAGGCTGTCCGCCCTGCGCCCGTGTCCGCACCCGCGGGGCTCGTGGCGGAGATCATCGTCGCGCATCCCGATCGAACCTGGGACACCATTCGCGCCAAGCTGCGCGCGACGACCGCGCTCGTACCCAGCTCGCCCGCGGTTTTTCTGGGCGGCGCGTTGGGCTTGCCGCTCGGCGTGCTCGAGCAGCTCGACTTCAACATCCCCATGGTCGGCGCCATCGTCGAAGACGGGGGCGCGCTCGCCGCCGTCGGCGCCATCCACGTGAAAGACGGGCAGCGTGTGGTCCAGAGCATGACGTCGGGATCGCCGCGCTTCGCAAAGGAGCAGAAACCAGGGGGAGAAATCATTCATCTCATTCCGGTGCCCGCCGACCCCGAGGGGGCGGCCTTCGCCATTTCCGGCAACTATCTCGTGCTCGGTCGCGGCAAGGAGCTCGTCGAACGTTGGGCACCGTTCGTCACCCGCACGCTGACGGCCCGTCCCCTTCCGGCCGAGGACATCACGGCTTTGATGACGCAGAGCGCTCTCGCAGGCCCGATCTCGACGCGTCTCGTTCGACTCTGGCAGTCGTGGAAGAAGGACCGCGAAGCGGACGACGTCGCCATGCGCGCCAAGCATGGCGGCAGCGCGCCGGATTTCGGCGACCCAGCCGAGGCACTCGCCGACATGGACGCCAAGGCGGCCCGCTTCTTCTCCATTCTCGGCGATTTCGAGGAAGCGCGGCTGGCGATTACCGTCAATCCCGGCGAGCCCGACGCCCCGGAGAGATACCGCGCCGTCGCGCTCCTGAAACCGCGCGGGGTGGGGCCCGCTGCCGAAGAGCTGGCGACGATGACCGTAGCTGGGCTCGAACCGCTCTTGGCGCTTCCGGCAGCGGCGGGCATCGCCTTCTTGACGCGCGATAGCCGCGAGGTCCGCGAACGCTCGGCGGTCGCCCAGGTCGACGCCATCGCCAAAGTGTTCGGCGGTCGCCTGGCGGGGAGCGACCGTGCCAAGATCGAAACCGCGTTCCGCACCTTCGCGCGGGGTCGCGGCGAATGGCTGACGGGAGGTCTCGTCGCAGGGCCCGCGCGCGCCGCCGTCATTCGCGGATCGGTGGGTGAAGCCGCGGACATCGATGAAAGCGCGTTCGCCCTGCTCGATCTGCTCAACGTGCGCGCCTTCGCCGAACCGATCGGCAACTGGATCGGCGACATCAAGGTCTCCGGAATCGAGAGCGCCCGCGCCGCCGGCGAAGCCGAAGTGCGCGCCGTTCGCGTCGTGCGCCGGCCGCCGAAGGTCAAGCTTCCGCGCGACAAACCGGAGAAGGCCGAGCGGCCCGACAAATCGACGGAGAGCGACACCTTCGACCTCGCCTGGACTGTCGGCAAGGAGATCTTCGTCGCCGCGGCGGGCCGCGACGTAAAGCAAACGCTGGCGGCGCTCGAGAAATCGGACGAGAGCGCGACCCTCGCGCGCAATGTGCATTTGAAAAAGGCCACCGCGCGCTTCGGCCCGACCATCGCCTTCGCGCTGCTCGTCGATCCAACCCGCCTCGGTGCGACGCCTTCCGCCACAGGCGACGATTCGACGCTGCTCCTCGTTTACGGCAAAGACCCCGGACCTGGGGCCCGGGCCTTTCTCGAGCTCGAAGCACCTTCCGCTCTCGTGATGAGCTACGCTGCCGCGGCGAGCAACCTGCTCGGCTCGACTCACTGACGGACGATGCCCCGCCCCGGATACAACGAAGTCACCCTGCTCACCGGCTTTCCGTCGTTCTTGGCGCGCAAGCTGGCGACGCACTTGCTGAGCGAGGAGCCGGGGACGCTCATTTACGCCATCGTCCGCGCCAAATTCGCGCAGGAGGCCGAACAAACGGCGGCCGCTTGGCCCAAAGCTTGGCGCAGTCGATTCATCATGATCGAAGGCGATGCCGCCGCCATGGACCTCGGTCTTTCGGGCGTCGAGTTTCGCGCGCTCGCGAGCGAGATCGACCGCATCCATCACGCCGCGCAGGTCACGTACCTCGGCGTCGATCCCCGCACCGCCCAGCAGCTGAACGTCGACGGCACCAGCGAGGTGATCGAGCTTGCGCGCGCTTGCTCCTTCCTGAAGTGCCTGGTCCTGCACTCGAACGCCGAGGTCGCCGGCGATCGCACCGGCATCGTGCGCGAGGACGAGCTCGAAGCGGGACAGCGCTTTCCCACGTTCATCGCCGAGACCCGCGCACGCGCGGAGAAGCTGGCGCGACGCGCCATGTCCGACGTTCCGATTGCGGTGGTGCGGCCCGCCACCATCGTCGGCGATTCGACGAGCGGCGAGATCGACCGTTTCGACGGCCCCTACCTGCTCATTTTGCTCATCGTCACGACGCCCGCAGAGATCGCCGTTCCTCTGCCCGGCCGCGGCGACGCGCCGCTCAACCTCGTTCCCATCGACTTCGTGGTGAGGGCCGCGCGCGCGCTCGGCCGTCATCCGCGCGCACCGGGCCGCACTTTCCACCTGGTCGATCCCAACCCGCTCACCGCCAAGCGGGTGTTCGACCTCGTGGCGCGCGCCAGCGACAGACCCGCGCCCCGCGGCTTCATTCCCACCAATCTCACCAAAGCTTTGCTGCGCACGCCCGGCCTCGAGCGATTCGCGAAGAGCCCGCGCGCCTTCATCGATCGCTTGGCTACGCGCGTGCGCTTCGACGCCAAGAACACGGACGAGCTCCTGGCCGAGTCCCGCATCGCTTGCCCGCCCTTCGAGAGCTACGTCGACAAAGTCGTCGACTATGTGCGCGAGCGCGTCCGCGAAAAGCGCGAGCGGCGCGATTTTTCGGGCATGGAAGAGACCGACGCCGACCCCATCGAGCGCCGCATCACCTGAGCGGAGCTCGGCCGGCAGCGCACCGCAGTCGCCTTCGCGGAGAAGAGAAATCGCCGTTAGGTCAGCTCCTTGCGCGGACCTAAGACCGCTTCGACGATCCTTCGCCGGCCGATGATGGGGCATTTCATCCCGCCCGGGTACCAGCCGACCTCACCCCGGCCCTCGGCCAGGCTCGGCAAAGCCGCGCGAGGAGTGCTACCGTAACTACGTTCGGCGTGACATTTCAGCAGCTCGTCCTCCCCTTCGAAGACGTCATCGGCGGCGGCCAGGCCCACGGGATCAAGCGGACCCGGCGCATTTTCGTCAATCGCGACCTTCGCCTCACCGGCGCCGCCTACATCGGCTTCGATATGGACTACACGCTGGCCATCTACGACCAGCCGGAGATGGACAACCTGTCGATCCAGGCCACCGCCCATAAGCTGGTGAAACGCGGCTACCCCGATCACATCGTCGACATCGCCTGCGACACCCAGTTTCCTATCCGCGGCCTTCTCATCGACAAGCGGTTCGGGCACATCCTCAAGATGGACCGCTACAAGGGGGTGCAGCGCGGCTACCACGGGCTGCGCCAGCTCTCCAAAGAGGAGCTTCGCACCCTTTATCAGTCGAAGAAGCTTCGCCCCACGACGCCGCGCTACCACTGGATCGACACGCTCTATGCGCTGAGCGAGGCGGCGCTCTATGCCGCTATCGTCGACTCCTTCGAGAAGCGCGGCCTCGCCGTCGACTTCATGCGGCTCTTCGTCGACATTCGCGAATGCATCGACGAAGCGCACAGCGACGGGACCATCCTCGACGCGGTTCTCGCCGATCTGCCGCGCTTCGTCGTCAAAGACGCGGAGCTCGCGCCGACGCTACACAAATTCCGCAGCGCCGGGCACAAGCTCTTTCTCCTCACCAACTCGCGTTGGTCGTACACCGACCGCATGATGACGTATCTGCTCGGCGGCTCGATGCCCGAGTACCCGACATGGCGTCATTTTTTCGATGTCGTGATCGTGGCCGCACAGAAGCCAGCTTTTTTCCAGCAGCGCCGCCCGCTCGAGGAGCGCGTCGGCGAAGAGCTTCGCCCCGCGACGTTTCCGCTCGAGCGCGGCAAGGTCTACCAAGGCGGCAACCTGCACGACCTCGAGCGACTTCTCAGCGTCACGGGCGATCGCATCCTCTATGTCGGCGACCACATCTATGGCGACATTCTTCGTTCGAAAAAAGAGTCGTCGTGGCGCACGGCGATGATCATCCAAGAGATGGAAGCGGAAGTGCTCGCGCACGACGCTTGCTCGTCCGACCTAGCTCGCATTGACGAGCTTCAAGGCAAGCGCGACAAATTAGAAGACGAGCTGCGTTATTACCAAGCGCGCTACAAAGACCTCTCGCGTCAAATCGACGCCCATTCCGCGAAGGGCGAAAACGGTGTGACCCTGACGCACCTTTCCGCTGAACGCGTACGCTCCAAGCGCGGCGTCGAGCACATTCGAGCGCTTCTGCGCGAAGTCGAAAAAGAGAGCATTTTGCTCGGCGATCGCATCGACAAGCGGTTTCACCCTTATTGGGGATCCCTGCTCAAGGAAGAGGCCGAAAAATCGAGCTTCGGCGACCAAGTCGAGGAATACGCGTGCCTTTACACGTCGCGAGTTTCGAACTTCCTCGCTTATTCACCATTGCAGTATTTCCGTAGTCCGCGCGATTTGATGCCGCACGAGCTGTAATCACACGCGTTTACCGCGCGCCGTCCGGCGAAACTCGCGCATCGTGACGTGGTATCTCGCGAAGAACCGACACGGTGTCGCTAGTGGCACGCATGCTGCAGAGTGAAGAAACAAGGTGCATTATTTCCTCTCGCTCGCGCCGAACCCGTCGTAGGAATGA
Organism: Polyangiaceae bacterium; assembly: GCA_035318505.1. GTDB lineage: Bacteria > Myxococcota_A > Polyangia > Polyangiales > Polyangiaceae > DASWDH01. The sequence continues at coordinate 16,156 of DATHEQ010000486.1, forward strand.
GCAGTGCGGTTATCGAAGTCCGACGTAATGCTGCCGGTGACCGCCCTTCTGGCGACGCTTCTGCTCGCCGCCAAATCCACCTCTCCTGACCCGCGCCACGCCGCCGCGGCAGTCGCTCCTAAGGCGGCGCCGGCCAAGCTCCCCTGCCCCGCCGAAATGGAGCTCGTTCAAGGGCGCTACTGTGTCGATAGGTACGAAGCGAGCACCGTCGAAGTGCACGGCGACGGTACGACCGAGCCCCACTCTCCCTACGCGGCGGTGACCGGGCTGCGTGTACGCGCCGTTTCCCGCAAGGGTGTCGTCCCGCAAGCCTACATCAGCCGAAACCAGGCCGAGGGTGCGTGCCGAGAAGCCAGTAAGCGGCTCTGCAGCGACAAAGAATGGATCGCGGCATGTAAGGGCCCCACGAGCACCAGGTTTCCTTACGGGAACGAGCGCAAAGACAACTACTGCGTCGACACCAACCGCACCGCGCCGTTGCTCAAGCTCTTCGCCGGTCTCGGTCGCGGGCGATACTTCTCCAAGCCGATGAACGATCCGCGTCTCAACCAACAGACGGGCACGGTCGCCCCCACCGGTTCCTTTACCAACTGCACCAACGGGTTTCACGTTTACGACATGGTCGGCAACGTGCACGAGTGGACGGCCGATCCCAAAGGCACGTTCCGCGGCGGTTACTACCTCGATACCCACATCAACGGGGACGGCTGCGATTACCGCACCGTGGCGCACGAAGCGACGTACCACGATTATTCGACCGGCTTTCGCTGCTGCGCCGATGCACATTAGATCGCCGAACGGCTAGCCGTGTCGGTGATCCAAAGTCCCCGCCTCGCGGGGTCACGACCCCGCCTCGCCGAGGCAAGTACTTCGCCCCGCCGGAATCTCCGGCCGACGTGACCCTTGGGGCCCTTCGCTCGCCACCGACTCTTGTTAGACGATCAATCGTACCGACGCTCTCGCCGCCACCTCGATCTCGAAGCAGACTAGGTCGCGACCGGCCTTTCGCCGACGGTCTCGACAAAAGGTAGGGCTGGCAGCGTTAACCGAGAAGCCGTATTGCCTCCGCCTCCCCGACGAAAAGGGCCCCCAACCTCATCCCCGCTCGCGCCACCTCGATCTCGTGAATCCTCGCGCCACGTTCCGCCAGTCCGTCACCGACTTCATCGTCGACGAGATCCCCGCCTTTCCTGCGAGCGGCGAGGGTGAGCACCTGCATTTGCGCATCCAAAAGACGAACCTCACCACCAACGAGGCAGTAGCTCGCGTCTGTCGCGCGCTCGGCATCGATGAGCGGGGCGCGGGCTACGCCGGGATGAAGGACAAGCGCGCGGTCGCGACGCAAACGATCTCGGTACCCTTCGAGCTCTCGCGTTCGATCGAAGAACCGTTGGGGCTCGCGCTCGAAGGTATCATCGTCGAAAGCGCGGCCCGACATCGCCACAAGCTCAAACCGGGGCACCTCAAAGGCAACCGATTCACCATCGTGCTGCGCGATCTGCCCGTCGACGAGGTGCTTAACGTCATCGATTCGCTCGAACGAGCAGGGCGCCACGGCGTGCCCAACGCGTTCGGACCGCAGCGCTTCGGCCGCGATGGTAACAATCCGGAGCGCGCGCTCGCCTGGCTCTCGGGTCGCACGCCGGGCCCCAAGGACCGCCGCGAACGTCGCCTCCTTTTTTCGGCGCTGCAGTCAGAACTCTTCAACCGCGTTCTCGAGCGGCGGCGTAGCGAAGGCACTTGGGATCGCCCCCTCGCCGGCGACGTGTTGAGAAAGAGTGATTCGGGCGGGATTTTTTTGTGTGCCGATGAGATGACGGATGGGGAACGCGCGCTGCGCGGCGAAGTTTCCCCGACAGGACCGATGTTCGGCGCCAAGATGAGGTGGCCCGAGGGCAAACCCGCGATGATAGAACGCGAAATTTTGGCGGCCGTAACGGGCACCGACGACCCATTCAGCAGCCACCCTACCCTCGGCGAGGGGACGCGACGCCCGTTGGTTCTCCGTGCGGTCGAGTTGACCGTCGAAAAAATCATGGCAGAGCAGGCCGCCTTGCGCGTTCGTTTTGTGCTACCGAAGGGGGGTTACGCCACGACGTTGCTCGGCTTCGCCGTGTGCCTTCACGAAGAGAACGGTCATCCATGAATTGGAATCTGGTCGAGCACGCCAAGCGGCTCATGACGAATTTCGGCGCGGCCTGGGTCATGTGGCTGCTGCTCGGGCTCTCTGTTGTTTCCGTCGCCATCATGCTCGAGCGAGGATGGTTTTATTTCTCGCTCCGTGACGACCTCGCGGCTCTCGCTCGGTCGCTCGGCGACTACCTCCGCCGCGGAGAAGTGGCTCAAGCGCGACGACTGCTCGAGAACTCACCCTCGGCGGAAGCGGCCGTGGTCGTCGCCGGGCTCGTCGAATCCGAGCGCGGTGCTCAAGCCGCCGAGGAGGCGATGGCAGGCGCCGCAGCGCTCCAGCGCATGAAGCTCGAAAAACGCTTGGTGTATCTGGGCACGCTGGGCAATAACGCCCCATTCGTCGGTCTGCTCGGAACCGTCATCGGGATCGTGCAAGCCTTCGACGAGCTCGGTAAAGCGGCCAAGATGCAGACCGCGCAAACGGCGTCGACCATCGCGCCGCAGACGGTCATGACCAGCATCGCCGAAGCCTTGGTGGCGACGGCGATCGGGCTGCTCGTCGCCATTCCGGCGGTCGCCGCTTACAACGCGTTTCAGCGCCTCACCAAGTCGACGCTCGCCAACACCGAGGTGCTCTCCCGCATTCTTCTCGCGCATCTCAAAGCAGAGCCCGTCGCGGAAGAGGCTCGCTGATGGCGGGCGGATCACAAGCCGACAACGGTGACGAGGGTATTGTCGGCATCAACGTTACGCCCCTCGTCGACATCACGCTGGTGCTCCTCATCATCTTCATGGTCGTCGCGAAGATGGTCGTGTCCCAGTCGGTCCCGCTCGACCTGCCCAAGGCTGCGTCCGGCACCGACGTGCAGGTGGTCTTCGCCGTCGAGCTCTACGCGAATGGCGACATGATGGTGGATCAGAAGAAGCTTCCTAACGACGACGGTCTGCTGCCGCTCGCGCGCGAAGGGCACGCCAAAACGGCGGACCTTCGCGCCGTCATCAAGGCCGACGGCACCGTCCAGCACCAGCGGGTCATCCACGTGCTCGATCTGCTGAAGCAGGCCGGCATCTCCAAGATCGCATTTGGCGTCACCCCCATCGCGCCCGAACCGCCGGCCGCGCCCGCTTCATCAAGGTAGCCCCACTTGCTCGCCACCCACGACGAGGATCCGTTGGAGCGCGCCTTCGAGGATCCGCTCGAGCGCGTCCTCGAGCTCGACTCGCGATCGATGAAGTGGGGGGTCATCATCGGCATGTGCGGTGCGCTCGCGCTCCATATCGCCGGTGCCACGGAAGCGGCGCGTCTGGCCAATGGGCTCGGCAGATGGGCGCTCGACGCGCGCTCGCAGGTGAGCGCGTACTTGTCGCACTTTTACGACATCGAGATGATCAACCCGCCGCCTCCACCTCCTCCGGAAGAAAAACCCGAGGAAGAAGAGGCCCCCAAACCGGTCGCCGCCATCAAAGCACCTTCGCGTGAACGCGACGCGCCGCCGCCCGCACCGGCGCAGGCCGGCAAGATTCTCACCCAAGAGCCGGACCCCAACGAGCCGGTCGATCTCACCGGCCAAGGATTTGTGACCGGCAACGCCGACACGTACGCGGGCGGCGTCACCGCGTCGACTGGCACCTCGAAAACCGCCGTTCGCAGCTTCAACGCGGTCCCCGGCGGCGTACCCGGCGGGACGGGCACGAAGGTCGGCGCAGTGAGCGGCCCCGACCTATCGCGCGCACCTGCGGTCGTCGGTAGCTCGCAATGGGATTGCCCCTTTCCTCCCGAAGCCGACGCAGAAGAGATCAACTACCAGCGGGTCAAACTGCTCATCGTGGTTCGCCCCGACGGCACTCCGCAAGACGCCAAGGTGATCGCCGATCCCGGTAACGGGTTTGGCCGCGAAGCGCGAAAGTGCGCCCTCACGCGTCGCTACGAGCCGGCGCTCGATCGCGAAGGACGCGCAGTGATGGGCACGATTCCGCAGGTCAACATCACGTTCCAGCGTTGAAGGGCGTACGCGTGCGCGTGCGCGTGCGCGAACCCGCCGCAGCCCGGCGCCGTTCAATGGCGTTCGTGAACTACCCTTTGTTTGACACGGGCACACATGTTCAGTAGGCTCGTCAGCTATGCAGGGCCTCACCGACAGGCAGCAGCAGGTGCTCGAATACATCCGATCGTCGATCGTCGATCGTGGCTACCCACCAACGCTTCGTGAAATCGGCGCCCACATGGGCATCCGTTCCACCAATGGTGTGAACGATCATCTGCGAGCGCTCGAGCGCAAGGGGTACTTGACCCGCGAGGACATGAAGTCCCGCGCGCTCCGCCCCTGCGACATGGACAGCCTCCCTGCCTCCGTCCCGGCGAACGACGAGGAGGGTCTCGTCGAAGTGCAGATTCTCGGGCGCGTCGCGGCCGGTCTTCCCCTTCTTGCGGAAGAGAACGTCCTCGACACTGTTCGGATCGATCGAACGCTTGTTCGCGGAGGTCGCGAGGTGTTCGGGCTGCGCGTGACGGGCGACTCGATGATCGAAGCCGGCATTTTCAGCGGCGACTACATCTTCGTGCGCAAACAGCTCACGGCGCAGCGCGGTGACATCGTGGTCGCGCTCATCGGCGACGAAGCCACCGTCAAATATTACTTCCCCGAGCGCGACTACGTCCGTTTCCAGCCGGCGAATGCGCAGATGGCGCCCATCTTGGTGCGAGCCACGGACTTCAAACCCACCATGCTGCTCGGTGTGGTCGTCGGCGTGTACCGGCGTCTCTGACGCTTGACTGATCCGCCCTCGCCCGGCCTGCCGCACAAGCGACTGACGCGGCGCTCCGTGCGGCGCGGGTCCCGACGTCGCGACGCCACGCCGCAGTTGACGCAGTCTTCGCACGCTTGATAGCGTGCCCGAGGGTATGAAGGCACGCGTCGCTGGACTCGCTGCGGTGGCAAATCTGACCGTGGCGATCTTCACGGCGGGTTGCGGCGGCGCGCTCTACTCGGTCCAGATCAACGGCGTCGCCAGCAAAGTCGCCGAAGCAAAGGAGCTCGGCGCCGAGAAGCTCGCACCCTACGAGTATTACTACGCGAACGAGCATCTGCAGAAAGCGATGTCCGAGGCGAGCGAAGGCGATTATTCCGACGCGATTCAGTTCGCCGACGCTGCCGAAGAGTATGCCAACAAGGCCATCCAGCTTTCCAAGGAGGCCCACCGCGGGGCGGGGCGATGAG
>DATHEQ010000487.1:0-25748 GCA_035318505.1 Polyangiaceae bacterium
AATGCAGTTAAGAAGGTAGTACACACGCACACGTACGACAATCCGGTTGAAGAACCCGCAGAGAGCGGCGTTCACCGCGTCGCCGCAAGAGTCCACGCGGCGGACCTTAACGACGACCCAGCGCCCGCCGAGTTCGACGACGCCACCGCCGTTAAATATGCGCTGTGGTCGGCAATTACGCTGCTTTCTAGGGCCTGCGCGCGGCTTGAGCGGAGCGCAAAATGAGGGCGCACAAGAAGGTCGCCCTCACGACTGGCAAAGTCCTCCGGGTAACGGGCGCCGCGCCCGCTGACCGTGAGAGCGGGACCCATGCCAAGGCCGATCCCGAGGCGGCAGCGGAAACGAGCGCCGTCGATTGGAAGGATTACAAGACCGCCGAGAACACGGTGCTGCGCGGCAAGGCCAACTGGGACACCTTCGACCTGGAAAGCCAGATGGCTTTGCCCCAGCTCATCCAACGCGTACTGCACGGGCGCACGAAGAACGGCGACGTGGCCGTGGCCGCACTGATCGCGATCGCCCACGAGGTGGACGAGATCAATTGGAAATTCACGTGCGGCTTCCCTGACGAGGAGGACGAAATCAACGCGCGCGAGTACGTCCAGAACCGCCTCGGCGATCTGAAGAATCGCGCTCTAGCCGCTGTCGAATTGCATAAGCGCATTCGTGACGGGTGGGCGCCTCTGGACCCGAAGGGAGGTGCATGATGGCTGCCTCGAACGAACTAGCCGACCTGGCCCTCGAGTCGATCGGCTATCACGGCGCCGAGCACGACGACAATCCGGTGCTCACGCTACTCGACAAGTTAAGCGACGACATGCGCGTGCTCCAGCTCGCGCTCGACTGCGAGGACGCTGACGACGTTCACGAACGCTGCTACCTCGCTTCGACCGCGGTGGAGCGGTTCATTGGGCGTGTGTCCGTCATTCGCCTGTTGCACGTGCAGCGGACCGAAAGGCGAGTGACGCAATGAGCCGCGAAGTCGATGAGTCCCTCGCGATTGCGATGACGGGCAATCAGGAGACCAGAGATTGGGTCGTGGTGATTGAGAGCATCGAGGCCATCGCCGATGATCTCGACGTCCTTTGGCAGGCCACGACCGCCGATGATGGTCCCGTCGACCTAACCGGCTTCGTTCACCGCCTCGGACAGCGCGCGCGCCTGGCCGCCACACTCGCCAATCACGCGCTGCATGTCGAGGAAGGGAGGACGGCATGACGGCGATTCAACTGGAGCCGCGGCTACTCGAACGCATCGCACTGAAAGCGTACGACGATGCGCGCGTCGACTACTGCGTTAACCCAAACCAGCTCGCGAGGGGACTTGGTCTGCACGTGCGGCCGACAATGGGCGGGGGAGAGATCGTTGGTGACCTACTGCTCACCCCGGCGTTGCCGTCGCGTCGCGAGATTGGCCTCGCTGTCTACGAGATGCTGGCGAGCCACCTGCTCCAGCGAAATCCTGCCGCATGGAGCGCCAGCGCCGCAGCAACGCTAACGGGCGCGCTGGTTTTACCTCGCGTCGTAGCGATGAAGTGCCCGCGCGAAGCTCTCGCCGAGGCGCAGCGCTTCGCGCCGCTCGCTTTCATTGAACGGATCTACGACGGGTATCCAGGTAGCGGACGGCTCTGGAGGAAAGCGCTATGACGCCGCCCGGCCGCGGCTCACGAATCGAACACTCACCGGATTCGACGATATCAAACGATTCTCCGCAAGCTGGCGGACAGAAAAAAGGTGGCACTATGAACACGCAAAAAACGCTCCCTGAAGGATGCACGCCGTACGATCTCGCCAACTGGCAACTCGAGCTCGCGCGCCAGTACATCGTCGAGCAGCCCGTTGACCTCGAGAGAGCGTTGGGGCTGATCGCTGCGGCGCGGAAGAATTTGGCGGACGCGCGGAAGGCGGAGGGGACGCCGCTGGCCACGATTGAGGAAGGAGGTGGGTGATGCCCAACGGCTTTGACCGCGTAGCCGCGCTGCTGTTATCGGCTCTGGCATGTCCGGAGCCGCCGCCAGTCGAGGAGCCCAAGAAGCAAACCGCCAAGCCTCGCCGAAGGGTGAAGAAGGCGAAGGGAAAGAAGTAGATGGCACGCGAACGCAAAGGCACTCTCGTCTGGCGAAAGAGCGGGTGGAACGCTCTCGTCACTGTCACGGTCGACGGTGAGCCAGTTCGCAAATGGTTTCCGCTCGACACCGAGAACAAGCCGGCGGCGAAGCGGAAGCTCGCGCGCCTCGTGGCGAAACTCGCTGCCGATGAACCGGCGGATCCAAGCGATGCGTCGAGCGAAGACACCGTCGCCGAGTTCGAGGCCTCTCACCATGCGCGCCGGATGCTTCACAAGGTTGCGATGGCGCGCGACGAACACGCGAACATGGTGAGGCACGCTCTGCCAGAGATCGGCGTCAAGCGCCTCTCGAAGGTGAAGCCAGCGGACGTCGCGTCGATCCTCGACAACGTAGTTGCGCTAGGGCTGAGTCAGCAGACGGTGCGCCACGTTCGGGCCGCCATCTACCGACTCTTCAAGGCGGCTTGGCGCGACGAGCTCATTCGCGAGAATCCCGTTGCGCGAGTCGCGGTGCCGAAAGTGCACCAGGTGAAGAAGGAGCGCGTGATTCTTACCGACGGCGAATTCGTACGTTGGTACCTTTCGCCGGCGAAGGATCTCGAGGTGCGGTTACTCGGGCTCGTGGCGCGCTTCGAAGGGGGCATGCGCACGAGCGACCTGCACCGCTGGGACTGGAGCATGCTCGACCGTGTCCACTTCAACGCGTGCACCATCCTTCGGTCGAAGACAGGCGACTTCCAAGAGCTCGAGATGCCGCCCGCCGTCTCCGAAGCATTGCGCGCGCGCTGGGAGCAGGCCGGGCGACCTGAGACGGGCCCCGTATTCCCCGCACGTCGGGGAGCGCGCGTCGGCCAGCAGAAGGCGATGCGGGGGAACTCGTACGCGAAGCGGCTGCGGCGCGATCTGCTGCGGGCGGGCGTCATTCGGCACGAATGCACCAGGCCCGCGAACGCCGATGCACTGAAACGTGACGAGAAGTGCTGTCCGGGCTATGACCGCGACCCGCTCTACTCGGAGACCACCACCACCCTTTGCGTCGACTTCCACAGCTTTCGAAGGGCCTTCACGACCGCATCGGCCACCGCGGGGCTCAACGCCCAGCGGGCAATGCGACTGGCGCACCACTCCGACGAGCGGACGCACATGAGGTACGTCATGGATACGCCCGAAATGCGGCGGATCCCCGAAGCCATCGTTCCGAGGTTGCCGCTGGCCTCCGTTCCTCAAAAGTCACTGGCAGTTACGAATCACCTTGCGCAGACTGAACCGCAGAACCAGAATGCCGAACCTTTTTTAGTACTTGCGCCATTAGCTCAGCTGGATAGAGCGACGGCCTCCGGAGCCGTAGGTCAGAGGTTCGAATCCTCTATGGCGCGCTGAGTAGAGTCGAGCAAAGCCGAGAGCAGCGGCGAAGCGAAGCCCATCGTAGGCGAGTCGTGCGCGCTATTCAGTACCCCGACCGCATCTGACCGCATCTAACCGCGACGGCGTCGCGGAGTTTTACCTGTCGGAAGTCGAGAAACCCGATGTGCCAGCCAAGAAGCTGGTTGGCGGCCGAGAGCGCGTTGCTTCCGCCATCTTCACGACCGACGGGCGATCGATCATCTTCCGGCGGGATACTGGCAACGACGAGAACTACCATATCCTGCGCGTTGGCGCGGACGGCACGGGGGTGACGGATCTGACGCCCGAGGGCGGAGTCTGGCGCGACAGCCCGCTGCTGCCGAAGGGAAAAGCGGACACGATGGTCTACGCCGTCCGCAAGACGACGGACATCGCCTCGATGTTGCTCGTGCAGTCGATTTCTCCGAGTCCTCCGCGCATCGTCTTCCGCGACCCGCTGCCTGGCACCGCCATCGACGTCACCAGCGATGGCACACGCGTGCTGTGGGTTCACGAAGCGCTCACGGGAGGCAACGAGCTTCTCGAGATCGAGATGATGACGGGGGAGAGCCGTCTCATCGCGTCGGCCAACGTGACCACCGCGGCCTACGCGACGGACGGCGCTCGGATCTTCGTCGGAACCGATAACGGCACGAATCCCACGTGCTCGTGGCTCTCGACCCAAAGTCGCGCAAGGTGCTCGCAGAATACCGCCAAACCTCGCCGCCAACGGCTCAGGTCAATTCGGTCGTACCCTCGCCGCGCGGTGACCGTCTGGCCATTGCCATCGACGCAGGCAACCGTTCCATGGTGCGCATCCTCGACGCGAAGACGCTCGCTGTCGTCAATGACGTCGCCGTACCATTAGGCACCGCGTCGCTCGGTGGCGACGCCTTGTTCCATTTTTTGGTCGGTGGCGGCACGTTCACACCCGACGGCTCACACTTCCTCCTCGACTTGTCGAGTCCCGATATTCCCGACGACATCTACCTGGTCGATGCTGGATCCGGCGCCATCGCGCCGTTGCGCAGGGATCAGCGCCCCGATTTGGCGAGTCTTCCGCCGATCGTGACATCCAGCCCCATCACGATGCTGACAAAATCGTGGCGCCACTCTTCGTGTACCAGGGTCAGAACGACGGACGGGTGCCGCGCGCGCAAGCTGACAACATGGTGCGCGCACTCAGAAAACGTCGCGTTCCGGTGGAGTACATGGTCGCCGCCAACGAAGGGCACGGCGTCGGTCACCGGGAGAACCAGGTGGAGTTTCTGGCCCGTGTGGTGCGATTTCTCGAGGGTCAGATGTAAGTTGCGAATACCGGCGCTGATCGCGGCCGCGCGGTGGAGAGCCAAAGCGGACAACTTCAACGTCCCCGTAATCCCAGGCGTCTCTCGTTGCGCGGGTTACTATCCTGCACTTCGCAATGATCTTCCTCACGCCAAAAATCTCGAGGGCAAAGCGGCAGACTCCGTCGCATCGTTTCGCATTTGGCATTCGCTTTCAGCCATACGGCGCCATGGCCGTGTTGTTGGGCGCGCTCACGTTGGGCGGCGCTGCGTGTGGCTCTGACGATCCCGCCGATCCTGGCGCAGGTTCGGGAAGCGCGGGTTCTGGCGGAGACGCGGACGGCGGTTCTGATGCCGGCGGTCAAGCGGGAGCGGGTGGTCGTGGCGGGGCAAGCGGCGGCGCAGGTTCGGGAGGCGGCAGTGGAAGCGGCGGCTCACCGGGGAAGGGTGGAAGCGCCGGCGTCGGCGGCAGCAGCGGGAATGCAGGCGCGAGTGGCACCGCCGGTAGCGCAGGTGTCGCCGGAAGCGGCGGGGGCGCGGGCGCCGCGCCCGACGCTGGCCGTGCAGGGGGAGACGCCGGAGGCGGAACCGCTGGTCGCGATGGCGGCGGCGACTCCGACGGCGCCGTGCCCATGGATGGCGCGGGCGCTGGCGATGCGCGAACGCCGGATGCAGGCGCGTGCACCGCGCCTGATCCGAAGGACACGACGATCACGCCCTACCAGAGCGACATCGTGGCGCGGCTCGCTGGGCAGACGGACATCACGGCCGGCGTGAAGCTGACGAATCGCGCGACGGCGGCGAACCGTCAGTCGGTGCGCGATTACATGAAAACATTGTTCCAAGATCTCGCCTTGACCCCCATGGAGCACGCCTACGGAAGCGGCACCAACGTGTATGCGACGCTCCCGGCGACCAACGGTGGAACGCAATCGGTGGTTTTCGGCGCTCACTACGATTCGGTGATGATTTCACCGGGCGCCAACGACAATGCCACCGGGGTTGCGGCAGTGTTCGCCGTGGCTCGCTATGCGACGAAATTGGCGTGCCGCTCGAAGTCGCTCATCTTCGTGCTCTTCGACGAAGAAGAAGTGGGCCTCGTGGGGAGCAACCAGTTTGCGACGAAGCTGAAGAACGACGCAACGTCGATCCATTCGGTGCACACCATCGACCAAATGGGATGGGATTCGGACGGCGATCGCGCGATCGAGCTCGAGCTGCCCGACACCGGGCTGCGCGAGCTCTATCAAGCAGCCGTCACCAAGCTTGGCGTGTCGGTCGCGCTCACGTCGACCACGACGAGCTCGACCGACCATTCCTCGTTTCGCCCCACCTTCCTGGCCGTCGGTTTGACGGAGGAGTACGCAACGAAGCCGGTCAGCGATACGACGCCCTATTACCACAAGGCAGGCGACACGTTCGACACCGTCAACTTCGACTATCTCTTTTCGACGACGGTCATCGTCAACCAGGTCGTGGCAACGCTCATCTCGCCTTGATGTCGCAACTGGTGCCCGGGTGAGCTCGTACCGCCACGCAGCTTCGCCGCCACGCTGAACAGCGGCAGCAATTCGATCAGCCTGGAGGGATAAGCCCGGCGACGGTGCCGTCGGGGTCTCATTACCCGACGTCCTTCGGTTTCAGCTCGCCTTGAAGTCGGTTACGCTCTCGAGTTGCGTTGGTTTCGCCGATCGACCCATGTTCGTCTTGCACCAAGATGCGTACCTGTCGCTGGGCCGCCACCCGGACCTGACGTACGTTCTCCTGGTGCGCAGCGGCGAGCAATTTGGCTCCGTTCATCGGGTGGCAAGCTCGCTGCGCCTGTGCGCGAAGGCGCTGGGCGAGATTCCTGTCTCCCGGATGGGTCTGTTGCTCGACTGGAGGCTCGCCCCGCTGACGACGGACCCGGTGCTGCTCAAGCACGTGGTGCAGCAGACCGACGTGTTCGCCAGAGACTTCGCACGCCGCGCGCTCATCGTGGCAACGCCCGTCGGCCTGATGCAATCGAAGCGTCTCGCGCGTGCCATCGATCATGCGAAACCGGTCTTGTTCAACGACGAAGCCGCCGCCATCGCGTACGTGAGCAAACGCTGAATAGACGGGCCGCGCCTGGTGCGCGGACACGCTCAGGCCTGCCACACGACGGCATATTTGGCGCCGTCGGGCGTTGCTTGCCACTGAACCTTGATCTGCTTGCGCCCGGCCAGGCGGAGCACATTTTCGATGGTGATTCCCAGCGAGCGAATGTTGCGTTCGCTCATGCCGGGCCATTCGGTGAGAAAGAGTTCGGCTTTACCGTGATCGGTGGAGACGGTCTCCAGTCGACCGATGTTTCGCCACTTGGCGTAAAGGATGGGCGCCCGCCTGATGAGCGCGCGGTCCGCGGTCACTCGGAGCAGCATTCGCCACGCGGTGCGCAGCGTCTTCTCTCCGGCTCGTTGCACCGCTTCGTCCATGAGGTCGTCGAACGATCGACCGGCAACCTCCGCCACCCGTGCGACCGACGTATAGATTGCATCGAGCGGGACCCACGTCATCGGCGTGACCGGCTCGAAAGCCTCGCGCACCTCGGCCGGCAAACTGGCGAGCGCGGTCGCGACCACGTCCATTCCGACGAGCTCCTGCATCGCGTCCTTCAAAGCGCGAACGGTCGTTCCACCGGCGCTGGGGATGACCTTGGGGTCGAGCGAGCGCCCGCGGCGCGCCGCGGAAATCGGCGCTGCGTCGGTTTCTTGTTCGATGCGGCTCACGGAAGTGCGGTCCGTCGCTCCGCCTCAATAAAGTTCATGAGCTCGATAGGTTTGAACGGCCGGCTTTCGAATTTCTCAAGTGATGTGCGGATGACAAAAGCGGAACGCCGCGAAATCCGAACGCTTTATGGTTTGCCAATCACGCCCGGCTACGCTGCCCGTGAAGGTATTTCGCGTTCGTAACCATTCGTTTCAAGCCGCGCCTACATCAGGGCGATCACCCCCCCGTCAGCGACACACCCCGAAAGGGTCGTGAAAATGAATCGCAAGGACTATCTGCACCCCTTCACCCTCGTCACGGCGCTCGGCCTCGCGTCCGTTGGCGGCTGCTTTTCGCTCGACGATTCGACGTCCAGCAGGGAGCCCGACGCGGGGTCGGCGGCTGGATCGACGGGGTCCGGCGGAACGGGTCAAGGAGGAGCGATGGGATCCGGCGGGGCCGGCGGATCGAATGGAGGCGCTGGTGGATCGGCAGGCGGCAATGTCGACAGCGGTAGCAACACGGGCGGGGCGGGCGGCAACGCGGGGACGAACAGCGCTGGTGGTTCGGGCGGGGTCGGGGCGATGGGCGGCGCAGCGGGAAACCCTGGTGCATCGGGCAGCGGCGGCAAGGGCGGGCAGAGCGGAGCAGGCGGCGTGGGTGGAACCGGCGGTAGCGCGGGCGCCGGTGGTCGCGCTGGCGCAGGAGGTACAGCCGGGGGCGGCGGTGCTGGCGGAAAAAGCGGCGGAGCCGGCGCGGGAGCTGTCGGGGGCGCGGCTGGCGGCGCGGCTGATGGAGGTGGGACCAGTGGCGCGCCGACGGCCGCTCAGCTGTTGGCACTCGTACAGAACTGCGCTTCAGTCGTCTCGACGCACAAGTACGCCAACGACGAAGGAGGAAGCGCGAGTATCGATATTTGCGCTCTCTTGGGGGCCGTGTTTTGGAAAGGCGACATGGACATCGATTGTGACGGCCGTGACATCGGGGATGGGAAGTGCCCCGGCAACGATTGCTGTTACCAACCGCAAACCGCTTATACGAACAAGAGCGGCATGCCTTTGGCAGCGTCGGTGACGCCGTATGTCGTGGTCCCCAACGATTTCAAGTATACCGGCCTCAAGGGGGGCACCGTGGTCGCGGTGATTTACAATAACAAGCTCCAATACGCCGTCCTGGGCGACACAGGGCCGGATACGATTATCGGAGAGGCTTCCTATGCCTGCGCCGAGAAGCTCGGCATCAATCCCGATCCCGGCAATGGCGGAACGGGCAGCGGCGTCACCTACATCGCGTTCGTCGGTACGGGCACCGTTCCAGCAGACATCGAGAACCTTACCGAGACGCAAACTCTCGGCGAAAAGCTCGCCGCTCAGCTCATTCTCAGCAACAAACCGGATTAGTGCGATTGACGATGTCTCGGCGACCGAGTGATCGCCCCTGCTTCTGGCGCCGACTATTGGGGTCCGACGTTGGCCATCACCGTGGCCTTCACCGAGGGGCCTGACTGCAGTGTGTAGGCGTAAGGCGGCACGAACGCCGTTCCTTGCCCCGCATGGCGGAGTCCGGTGACGTTGATGTATTCGTTGCCAGTAGCCACGATTTGCGCCGTGGTCTCATTGTCGTAGAAAATGTGCGGATCGTTGATGTTTTCGAAATAGTTGTTTTCGATGACCAGTTTGGCTTCGGTGCCGGCGGCGATGGCGTAGCTGTTACCCGACGCGGAATAGTAGTTGTTGAAGACGTGCACCTCGCCGAACCGCACGCGTGGCATTCGTTCGACGACCCTGTCGGCCCACCAATTGTGATGGTAGGTAACCTTCAGTTTGCCGCGGTCCGCCATGGTCGTGTCGCTGCTCCCCACCAGGTTGGAGAAGCGGTGATTCAGCGCCGTCTCGCCGGGCAAAGGATGCCAAGCGGGAGTGTACGAGAATTTGTTGTAAGCGATGGTCACGTAGTTGGCTTCGCTGACGACGTCGAGATTGCCATCCGGACCATCGATGAATTCGCAGTGCTCGACGCAAACGTGATGGGCAAATCGAATGTCCATCGCGTCCTCGGTGGAGGTGAGGGCGTCAATTTTGAGATTTCGCACGATGAGATTGGACAAGGTCAGCGTCAAGGTGCCCGAGAAACTGAGGCTGCCGTGGATCGTGATGTTGCTGGTCGCACCTTCCACTGTCTTGTCGGACCCGAGCTCAAACTCGCCGCTCAGATCGTTCATGATGCGAAGCACGTAGGGACCGGCGACTCGGCGGTAACTCGCGAGCTGATCCGCGGTCGTGATCTCGATGACGGGACCACCTTGGCCGCCCGTCGTTCCATTCACTCCTTCGGCATCGACCGATGCCCAGCCGGCGCAGCTCGGCGGAACTCCAGCGTCTCCCGGTTTGCCTGCGCTTCCGGCGCTGCCCGCCGCGCCTGAGCTTCCGGCCTTGCCTCCTGCGCCCGCACTTCCGGCGTTGCCTCCCGCGCCTCCTCGTCCGGCGCTGCTGTCCACGCCCGCCTCTGCTCCAGCGGCGCCATCCGCCGGCGCTGATCCTCCGCTGCCATCGGCCGTTCCGCCTGCTCCGTCGCGCCCGCCGCCTGCTCCGCCGCTCGCCCCAGCCGCTCCCCCGCTTCCACCGTTTCCTCCGGTGGAAACGGATGCATCTCGGGGTGACCCTCCCGTGTCGTTCGCGTCGGCGGGCGAACCTCCCGTAGATGAGGCTCCACTACCGCCAGAGCCCGCGCCAGAAGTGCCGCCGTTGCCGCCTACGCCGCTCGTCGATCCACCCGCCCCGGAGGCGTCGCTTCCTCCCATGCCCGCGGGCGGGTTGCTATCCGAGCTTCCGCAGCGCAGCAGCACCGGAACGACGAGGAGCATCACGATGGGCGAGCGCGCGATGCGCTGACGAGAGGTCATGGATTTTTCCAAATGTGACGGGACGCGAAAGCGGACGAGGAAACGGCGCACCTGACCAGCACCAAGGATGCGACTGGCGCGGCATTTCGATCACGAAATTGTCGGTGGCCGAAAAGGCGACCGTCTGCGGCGCTCACCGCGGCGAGTCGTAGTTGCGCTTTACGAAGCAGAGCCCATCCGCGTTGAGGTGCCCTTGGGTGCTCTGGTTGTAGGTGGCGAAGTCGTAAAAGTCTCTCAGCCCGGTCATGGGATCATTGCCGATAGCGTGGGGGACGCTCTGGGGATCGAATGCCATGGGACCGGTGAACTTCGGATGCGCATCGGTCGGTGGCTCGGTGCAATATCGCCAATCGATGACGTTGCCGCCGCCGTCTGTGTAGGCCGTGTAGTCGACCCCCCTCGTATCCTCGAGCGTCACGATCGGTATACCGCCGTCCCGCCCGACGGCGCGTGCGGCGAACGGGTCGAAATGGGAGGGCGAGCCGTGCAGCACGCTGTCCCAGAACGGGTGGTCGGTGTGGAGCGTGACTTGTGCAATGACGGCCGCGTTGGCATCGAAGGCAATGCCGCGCTGGCTCTCCTCACTGGGGAAGGGCGTCCCCGTGTTGTCGGGATTCTGGCAGTTGATGTAGCTGGCCGGCGACTTGAAGCAGAGCCGAAAGCTCACCGTCATTGGCCAGTTCTGGTGATCGGCGTTGCAATTGGCGTCCCCCTTGAACGTCGCCGTCCCGACGTACATGACGACGCACGCGTTGTCGATCATCTCCGCGTAGTCCGCGAGCGCGGCGGCATCGAGGTTCACGTGCGCGGCTTGCGCCGAGGCCGCCACCGTATCGAACCCAAACGCATAGCGGGTGCCGTCAACGGCAAACGGGCTGCCATTGGCCTGCCTGGTCAGCGCGGCAATGGGGACGGCGCGCTCACCCGCGCTCTTGCCGTTGATGTTCTCGGGGCCATCATGATGCAGGTCGACGGCCCACGGTCCGTTGATACGGGCGACGACAGCGCCGGTCTTCGACTCGTCTCCGGTGTCCTTGTCCGGATTGTCCGAGAGGACGATGTCGTCGAAGGTCACGAGCAAACGATCGAATGTGACGTCCCATCCGTCGTAAAATTGGGCATCGTTCGTGCTGCTCGGAGGAAACGCGTAACCGGTCAGCGCGAGGGACTCGCCCGAAGCGCTGAAGAGAATCCCCGCCTTGCCAGGAAGCGCGGAAGACATCGACGGAGGCGTTGCGTTTTCGTCGGTGCAACCGGCGCTCGTCATGCAAAGCGCTCCTGCGAAGAGCCAACGCGTGTAGGTCGATCTCATGTTGCCCTCAAGGAACCCATTCGAAGGTGTAGAGCCTGCTCGCAGCGCGCAGGTTGTTGTAGAGATTCAAACTCGGCTGGTCTTTTTGGGTGACGTCATCGGTAAACGCGAAGGCATCTCCCACCGCCGGAAGAGCCGAGAAATCGACGTTGACGAACAGAAAGCGCGGGTCGACGCGAAGCAGCAGCGAGCCCGTCTCGCGCAGCGCGAGGAGGACGGGAATAGGCGATACGATGCGCTGCTTGCAAATGGGGGCGGCGCCCGCCTGGGTGGCGTCGATTCCGTTTTGAAGGCGATTCGAACCAATGGTGATCGTACCCGTGAAAGGCTTCGAGGCGCCGTTCCGCTCGGCGGTCCCTTCCACCTGGAGAATGGGCGTGTCGTCGTCGGCCTGATCGATGGGAGCGCCCGTCAACCAAACCTGGGCGACGACGGCGGCCGGCGCCGTCACGCCTTCGCCCCTCAGCGGAAACGGTTGTCGCTGCGGCGAAAGGAGATCGACGTCGAGCCCGGTGGTGATCTGCCCCACGTACGTGTCGGGCAAAATGCAGCTCGTATTCTGCACCCCGGAAATGGGCATGCTTCGGTTCAAGTAGACAGCGCCGATGTGGAGTTTGGCCGACGTGAGCGACACGTTCCAGCCGAGGTCCGTGACGAATTGCAACGTTCCACCGGCGCGGGCATCCTCGGCGCCCGCCGCGGCCGCGTCGAAGGCGATGACTTCGCCGCCCGTCGTTCCCGCGCACGAAGCGAGCAGGGCCGAGGCCAACAAAAGCGAGGTGGTCGCTCTCACGAGGGGCCTCCGAGGCTCACCGCCAGCGTGAGGAAGACGCCGCGCGGTGCACCGGCGGTAAAATGCCGAATCGGGACGAGGGTGGGCTGGGGATCGCTGCGGAAATCGGAAACGAAGTTGTATTCGCCGAGCCGGTAGCGTCGATCGAGCAGATTCGTGGCGATGAGGCCGAGCTCGAAATTCTTCCAACCGAGGGTCGCCGACGCGTCGACCGTGAAGACGACCTGGCTTCGTTCACCGAGCGGAAGGGCGCGGCGTCCGACGTACGTGATCCCCGCGCTGAGCGCGCCGCGCGTCTTGCTTCCGCCCATGGACAGCGGCAAATCGTCGAAGATCGCCGTGTCCGACCGAAGGACGACGTCCGGCGCGTAGGCGACGAGCAGGTTCGTGTCGTCGTACGTCGACTTGACGAAAGTGATGTTGGCCGCTTCGTCGAACCAAGATCCGGTGAGGCGCGTAGCTCCGACCCAGCCGCGGCGGGTCGTCCCCGCGCCGAGCACGTTTCTGCCTGCCGTTTCACTGAAGATGAGATCGCGATCGACGTTGGTTTGAAAGAAGATCGATCGTGCGACTACCGCGACGTTCTTGACCTGTCCCGCGTACGACACGCCGCCCTCGTAGGCCCGGATGCTCGCAAACGGCGTTTCGACGTCCTGGGTGATGTAACCGGGATCGATCGAGCGTACCCCCCGCCCATAACTGCCGGAGATGGTGAAATTATCGAAAGGCCCGAAGAGGATCGAAGCGCGCGGAAGAACGGCGGTGCTCGCCGTCGACGAGCGCTGGTTCGTCTCGCGATGCAGCCCGAATTGCTGTTGATCGAGGCAACTGGCGTCGCCGGGCGGATCGGTCCGCGACGGCCGCGACACGTCCTTTACAGCACAGAGATCATTCACATTGAAAAGGAAGAGATCGGAACGGACGCCTCCCCGCAAACCGAGCCATGACGTGAGGCGGAGGTTGGCGTCGATATAGAGCCCGAGATCGCCGAGCTTGGAGGCGAGATTGGTTTCGGTTGCATAGGGAACGCCGTCGCTCGCCTGCAGGCGCTGTTGCGACGCGGTGACCTTGTCAGTGCGTGCGAAGTAGCCAAACTCGATCTCTTGCTTTTGACCGAAGACGACGCCGGGGAGCTTGCCCGAACCGCGCGCCCCGATGGTGAGCGCGTCCTGATCGAGGTCGAGCATGTCGCCTCGTTGCTCGTGGATGCGCTGCGTCGGCTTTTGCACATCCGAGAGAAAGCCAGTGAAATTCTCGCGCAAGCGCATACCGCTGGAGATCATGAACACCTGCTGCGAAAGGCCCACTTCGCCGACCTTCGCGTCGAGATCGCTGGAGATTGAGAATCGCGTCGAGTCGCCTCCTTGACGTGTTTGCTCGCGTGCAAAGAGCGTCGTGTCGTAGTTGTCGTAAAAACCGATGCGCCCGCGGCGCAGGTCGTCGTCGCGAATGACGCCCGCGCTGTGGTAATTCGTTCCGTACGCCATGCCGGTGATTCGGTACGAGCCCGTTTCGCCCAGGCGACCCTCGTATTGCCCGGAGGCAGTGGCGCGCTCAGCGTCCCGATTTTGACCGAACCCGTCGGTCTTGTAGATCTCCGCGGCGCCGAACGTACGCGCGCTCGACTCGCTCGGTCCGTAAAGCACGAGAAGGCGCTTCGTGCCGAAACTGCCGCGCAAATACTTGGCGGTGAAGCCACGTTTCTCGAGCCCGAGCTCGTAATTGGCGCTGCCCGCCACGGCGAAGTTTCCCTGGCGGGGATCGAAGGGTCCCTCGACCACGCGCAGCGATTCGACCGTCTCGGGAATGATGAAATGCGTGTCTGCATAGCCGTTCCCGTGCAGGTTGCCGCTCTCGTTGATGGGCATTCCCCCCAGTGAGAACTCGATGTCCTGCCCTTCACGAGCGTCGAACCCCCGTAAAAAGACTTGCTCGGCGTGTCCCTCGCCGCCCTCGTTGGTGAGCAAGATGCCCGGCGCCAACTTCAGCATCTCCGACGCATTGCCGCGCGGCACGCGGGCCAGCTCGCCGACGCGCAGATTGAAGTCGCTCGCTCCGCGACTAGGCGGAACGGGTCGCCCCTGCACGGTGACCTCGGTTGCACCGACCGCCGGAGGTTGCGCTCCTTCCTCGCCGGCCTTCACCGCGCCCGTAGCAGACCGACTCTGCGGTGCTTCACGGGTAGGGGGCGGACCGGGAATCGCCGGTTGCGAGGGAAGCTCGGGCTCAGCGGTCGGCGGTTGTTCGACCAGCTCCGGGGGAGCGGCGGGCGGTGCAAAATGGAAAGGGATTCGGATCCGGCTGGAGATGGGGCTCTCATTGCGTTTCGCCGGGACGAAGGTCCACTGCCGGACGGCGACAATCGCCGCTTGGTCGAGCTCGTCGCCGCCGGAGGAGGCGACGTCGACCGCGGACACGTGGCCGTCGATGTCGACGGTGACCGTGAGGACGACGTCGCCGTGACGTCGCTCGGCGAGTGCCGAAGGCGGATAAACGGCTTCGACGTGCGTCAGCACCGTGGGCGCAACGACGTTGGGCGGCGCGCCGCTCGGCGCCTGGCCCCATGCGCTCGACGGCAAGAGCAAGGTGACGATCAGAGCGACCCACGGCCACGAGCCGAAGCGCTCGAGCGCTGGGCGAGCAAGACGATGCGACATGATTTTGATTCCCTGAAACGCACGTGAATCCGGAGCGAAGGCTCCGGCGCCGCCGAGACGAGCCGGCGGCGAGAGGGGGAGCGTCAGGCCGCAGCTCAAGGCCCCAAGCGGCGTTGTCTGCGGCCCGCGAGCGCGTCAGCACGAGTTCGCGACCGCACGCATGTGCTGGCCAAACGTCGTACCGACCGGGATTGGAGTTAGCCGTAAAGCGCTAGCTCAAAGCGCTAGCTCGCGACGCGAGGTGGCGACGTCTTCGGTGCGCTGAAAAGAAGGGGGCGGCGGTAAGCGAGCCCGCAAGGATGCAGCTCTTCGACCGCGATTTCCGATAGGGCAGTGACGATCCGTACACCCGGCAGAACACCAATGTTGTTCTTGGCCAGGGTTCCTACCGAACAATGGCTGTGGCCATGCCGGACCGCCGCTGAATCGGCGCGGGCATCCGAAGCCGGCGCACTGTCCGCGTCCCGCCCCACCGGGGCATTCCCGACGCGCCAATCGTCGGGCGAGAATGCGCCGTGGCCAGATTCGACCAGCTCACCGTGTTCGCAGACCGCGTGGTGCGACGAGATCTGATGGAACATCGCGAGCAGCGGGCTCAGAGCGAGCACCGTCATCGTCAATGCCGCGAGCCATCCGTAGCCAGTCGCGCCGGGGCGGCGCGGCGAGATCACCTTTCGCGCTCGAGGGTGGCCAGCTCGCATGGAAGGACAATTCCGTTCCCTATTCGGCAACGGGGAGGGTGTCAAGGGGGGCCCACTGCCTTTCGGCCCAGGGCAGTAGCGCCGCGCTCGCACGGCACGTGCACCGGTAATTATCAGCAACGCACCCGAGCGAAAGAGGCTGTGCTGAATCTAGCCAATGGCGCTCGAGTCGCGCTCTTCCACACGTTCGAGAGGAGTCTGCCATGCGATTACGATTGGCTTTTGCGATTACCATTGCCGCGACGTCCGTTGCGTCCATCGCCGCTGCCGACGCAGTTATCGTTTACGATCACGAACGTGCCGGACCCGCCCGCACGGATTATCCGTACCGCACCGGCGTCGAAATGGGCGGTTACGCGGGCGTCGGATACGGCGTCGGGGTGGGTGGACGCATCGGCGCCACCACCGTTCCCGGCGTTTATCTGGGCGGCTCGTTCACGTACTACACCCAAAATGCAACGTTCGTCGGAGGTGAGCTCGGCTACAAGTTTTGGCCAGGCGACCGCTGGGAGCTTCGACCGTACGTGTTTCTGGGCCCCGCCTTTCTCCGCGTGGGCAACGATGGATTCGGCCGACGCACCGATCAGCCGGAAGTGGTTTTCGGGTTTCAGCCCGGGTTCTTGGCCGCAGTGCACTTCGGTCCCGCCTACATCTCGGGCGAAGGGCGCGTCTACGTAACGCCCAATCCAGGGGCGCTCGCGTTTCTCGGCGGCGTAGGCGTGAATCTCTGAGGCTCACTACCCGAAAAGGCCGAGCCTCAATCCTCTCTCCGGCGCTCCTCATCGCAAATCGACCAGGAGCTCGGCCGGGATTGGGGCTCTAGCCTGAGCGTGTCGCACAGCGATTCGCGCGCGCGAGGGCATCGTCAGTCGTCAGAGGGTGGCCGACTTCCGCAAATCGCTCGCCCCGGTCGTGCTCATCAACATGAGCAGCAGGGCTGCGTTGGAGAGATCCGAGAGCGGGAACGGTTTCACGAGAATGGGTACGCGAAGAGTCTTCGTCTCGCGCAGGAGCTCGCGCGATGGAAACCCCGCCATGAGAAGAAGCGGGATTTTCGAGCGCGCACCCCGCAGTCGACGGATGATTTCGATGCCCGATAGATCCCGCAGATCTTGATCCAAGACGATGAGATCGGCGCCGTCGAGTGGTGGAATCGTGGAGCCTGCCGCGGCGAGCAAGTGCAAGAGCTCGCGCGCGGACGACGCCCCATAAACTTCATGTCCATCGTCGAGTAACTTGGTCATGACGAGCTCGCGCAACTCGGGATCGTCTTGGGTGACGATGATACGAGCCGGTTCGCTCGGCTGCCAAAGCGGAGCGACGCAAGCCGGTCGTGCCTCATCTTCGTGCATGCGACGCTGTACTGCACTCGCCATGCCCATCGTCGATGTGTCGGCGGCGCGCTCCTTCGTTGAACACGCCGGACTGTCGGGCTCGACGCTGGCCGCGCGTCCCCCTGGTAGCGGGCGACCCGAACGGGCATGATGGTACGAGAGCACGCGACGTGACCGATCCCGCAACGCGAGAGCGACCTTGTTATGCCGTGCATCTCGTGCGCCCCTTTCTCGAAGAGCTGCGCGGGCGTCCGGCGATCTCCGACGCCATGCTGGATCAGTGGCAAGAGATCGATCCCGACGAACGGGTTCCGGTCAGCGCCGTACATCGCATGCTCGAGGCGACCGCCGAGCTCACGGGGGATCCGGACCTCGGCTTGAAGGCAGCTCGGCGCACTTCACTCGGCGACGTGGGGGCCCTCGACTACCTCTTGAATACGAGCGCGACCGTCGCTGATGCCATCGAGGTCGCCGGCCGCTACATGCGTCTCGTCAACGATACGCTCACCATTCGCCTCGAGGTCGACGGCGACGACGCTTTCATCCGGCTCGACAACACGGTCATCCTCCCCCGCGCCGCCGTCGATTTTCAGGTGGGGAGTCTCTTTTGGAACCACGCTCGCCGTTGGCTTCGGGACGTCGTGGGGCAGGTGAAAGTCTCGTTCACCCACGACGCGCCAGTAGAGCGGAGCGAGTACGAGCTCACCTTCGCGCCGGCTACGCTGGAGTTTTCGGCCCCCTTCTCGGGCTTTTTTCTACCGCGCAGCCACCTCGCGGCGCCCCTCGAGAAGGCCGATCCCAAGCTGCACGGCGTGATGTCGAGGCACGCAGAGCAGCTGATGTCCGAATTGCCCCGAGCCGAAAGCGTCACCGAACGAGCACGCGCGATCGTGGCGAAGGAACTTGCACAGGGTAATCCGAACGCCGTGCGCGTTGCGAAGGACCTCGGCATGGCCGTGCGCACCTTGAGCCGCAAGCTCGCCGAGGAGGGCACGACGTTCAAGGACGTGCTCGACGATCTGCGCCGCCGCCTCGCCCTGCAGTACGTGGCTGGGCGCGATCTGCCGCTCGCCGATGTCGCGCTGCTTCTCGGCTTTTCGGAAACGGCGGCATTTCATCGCGCGTTTCGCCGCTGGGCTGCACAAACGCCGCTCGAGTACCGGCGCCGCCATCGGCGTTAGGGCGCCACGTACAGGCGACTAGGGAAACATGACGAGCGTCTGCCCCTCGGATAGCGAGGGCCAATTGGGCACATGCAGCACCGTATTGTGGAACTTCATCTCCAGGAAGGCAGGCGTCGTCGCTTGGAGGAAGACATCCGTACCCTTGACGAAGGGCGTGCTCGTATAGGCGGCCAAGGCTCCACCGTCGGTTTGGCCGTTGACGTTCGCGTCGAAGAGAAACAGACCCACCGTCGAAGTTGCGGCGGTCGCAATGGTGTCGTTCAGGATTTCGACGCCGTCGATGGTCAGGCTATCGCCCAAGTCCTGGCGAAAAGCGCCCGCGGCGTAGCGTGCGACGACCGCGGTGTGCCGGTCGTCGGAAACGACGGCATCGGTGACGATCCGCGCCAAACCTTTCGACGGTGAAAGGAAGCGCAGCAGGCGATTGCTGCGCTTGAAGGGCGCGAAGTACTGGTGTCCCACGATCTTGCGGGAAGGATCGAGCGCGCGGAACTCGTAGGCGGTAAGGCGCTTCAACTGGAACGGGGCAACGTGCCCGTCCACGCCCATGGTGACGACCGTGGTGGGGGTCTCTCGCGTGCGCGGCGACGAGCCGAGCTCGTGTACCTCGAGCGTTCCCGCGACGGGGAGATTGTCGGCGAACGATTCGGAGATCCCCTCCAGGGTGACCATGGCGTCGCCGCATTGAACCTCTTTGTATTTCGGGTCCTCGCCGCGAAGATAGTTGTAGATCGCAACGAACGTATCGGTCGAGGCCGCTACCGCAAAGTGGTCCTGAGTCTCGAAGACGACCGTGCGATCGGCGCCTGTCACGCCCGCGGCCGTGACCAATGTGTCGCTGTTCGATGAGACGCTGAGGGTGGGCACCCCGGTGGGGGGAGCGGGACGCGGCCCGCCGGCGAGGTGCACGTACTGAGCGACCTTGGCTTGATGAATCGGATCGGCCAAGTAGTCGTAGCAATGTCGTGTGCCCTGGGAGTGGCCCATCAAAACGACCTGGTTTTGGCCGCTCTCCGCCAGCACCCCGTCGATCAACGCGTCGAGCGTGCCCTGCGGATTGCCGCCGAGCGAGTTGTATTCGACCGCCAAAAAGCGATCTTGGCAGAAGCCGTTACTCCCGAAGAGCTGCGCGACGTTGCCGATGTTGTCGCCGGAGCCGTACGTTCCATGAACGAAGACGATGGGGCGCTGACTCTTGTCGCAGTCGGCGTCGCGCACCTCGACGGCGCACTCCGGACTCGTGCTGTCTGGCTGCACACTGTCCGGTTGCCCACTGTCGACTGGCCCGGCCAGCCCCGTCGTGGATGCCTCTCCGCACGCCGTAAGGCCCAGCAACATGAACAAGCACGTTCGCAGAAGATCCTCGTTTCTCAATCTACGCACCCCGCGTGCTCGCACCATGCCGGAGGATCGCGCCCGCGACAGTTGCATTAGCGGCCATTTCATTGACCGGGGGGGACTTGGCTCGCGGAGGGCGCTTGCGTGCCGCGACGCCGCGGAGGTTGGGTCTCCGAAGCGCTGCCGGTGAGCGCGCGAATGCCTCTACCTATGGGCAGTGAGTTGTGCCCACAGAAACGCGTACTCATCCGCAAAGCGTTCGGCGTCGAGGCTGACGGTATCAGTACCGTGGTGTCCCGCATTCCACTCGACCCGCAGGAGTACGGGGCCCCCCGTCGTCGCCGCCTGCATGGCTGCGGCGAGCTTTCGTGCGTGCATCGGGGCGGCGCGCTCGTCGGTCTCGGCGACGGTGATGAGCATCGACGGGTACGCTGTCGCCGCCGCTACGTGGTGATAGGGCGAGTAGGCAAACAGGGCGCGAAAGTCCACCGGATCGTCGGGCGATCCGAGCTCTCCCGGTCCTGCGTTCGTGTTTTTCGAGGGCAATCGAAAGCGAACCATGTCAGCGAGAGGTACCTCGCACAGCGCGGCACGAAAGAGATCTGGCCGCTGGGTGACGACCGCCGCCACCAAGAGCCCGCCATTCGAAAGGCCGTGAATGCCGAGCCGTTCTTTTCGGGTGTAGTTTTCGCGTACCAAGAACTCGGCCCCAGCAATGAAGTCGTCGAACGCGTTTTGCTTTTTGTGCCGCATGGCGGCCTGATGCCAGGCTTCGCCGTACTCCGATCCCCCGCGCACGTTCGCTACCGCGTAGGCGCCCCCGCGCTCGAGCCACGGGATCAGAAACGGGTCGAAGGCCGGTCGCTGCGCCCAATTGAAGCCGCCATATCCATGGAGCAGGAGCGGGGCCGAGCCGTCTCGCTTCCAGCCCCTTTCGTGAACCAAAAACATGGGAATACGCGTGCCGTCCTTCGAGTGATAGAAGAGTTGCTCGGTCTCGAAACGCGACAGGTCGGCGCCCACGGCGCTTGCGTACGAGATGCTCGTCTCACCGGTTCTCATCGACGTGCGGTGGATCCGGGGGGGCTCGGTAAATGACTCGGATTCAAACCAGGCATCGTCGTCGTCGGGTGAGCCGACCGGCGTGTGGATCGTCGTCAAAGGAGGTGCGGGGACGGTGCGAACGAATCGCCCGTCCATCTCGTGCACGTCCAACCGGCTCGCGACATGCTGCAGCCGAAGGAGTGCCAGCCGACCTCCGAGGACATCGAAATCGAGCAGCGGCGACTCGGCGTTCTCGGCGACGACGCGGCGCCACGCAGCGCGGTCGGGCCTTTTCGGATCAACAGCAAAGATCTCGCCGCTCGGTGCGCCGTCGGTCGAATACAAGAACAAGGTGTCGCGGTAGGATTGCGCCATGAAACGCGAACGTCTACCTCCGGTGACGACTTGCCACTCGGATTTCGAATCGAGGTCCTTGATGTACACTTCGCTTTCAGTGAACGCGAACCAGACGGTCGCGATGAGCCAGCGGCCTTCGGGGCCGAGCGTCACCTGAAGCCATTCTTGGCCGGGTGTCGGTTCCCGTACGATGGCGTCCGCCGTCGCCGGTGTGCCGAGCTTGTGAAAGCGCACCTCGCCGAGCGCGTGTCGTTCTCCGCGCTTGGAAGGGTCGGTCGGGAAGTGCACGTAGTAGAACCCGTCACCCCGAGGAGTCCATTGCGGCCGGCATTCTTGGACGCCCCCGATGATATCGATCTCCGACGCGCGGCCGCTCCCGACGTCGATGACGTGAAGCGAGGCCGAATCGGAGTTGTTTGGCTTCACCTCGTACGCGACATTTTTGCCGTCCCATGACGCGCGCCAAAACCCAAGCGCGGCATGATCTTTTGCCCAACCCGAAGGATCGACGAGGGTGCGCTCTCGTCCGTCGGCCTCGTCCTTCCAGCAAAGGACCGCGCGCTCCTCGGTCTTTTTTCGATGCGTATAGAAATAACGCTGACCAGCATGTTGCGGTACATCGCGTCGATCTTGGTGGGCTAGGCTCTGCATTCGACGAAGCAGATCATCTCGCACGGCAATCTTCGCGATGCTCGCGCGGGTCAAGGCGTCCTGTTCGTGCATCCAGCGCTTCACCTCGTCCGCCGCGTCGTCTTCGAGCCATCGGTATGGATCGCGCACGTCGATGCCATGCCTATTTTCGACGACGTCAACGCGCCGTGTCGCCGGGTACCTTGGGGGCTGCGCCTCCGCCGATTTCGATTGGTTTCTCTCCGATGGAGCGACGCATTGCGCGAGCAAGGCGAGGGCGGTCATGGAGGTGACGAAGCATTTTGCGATGAGGGTCATGTCTTTTCCACGTAATGGGGCTCGCGAACGTGCCAATCGGCTCAAAAAAGAACGTCCGCTCTGAGCCATTACTCGAACCGGTCGGGTCAGCACCGAAGAATGCTATCCGCACACGCCCACTTGACGCCTTTCCGAGGTGTCGTCGACACTCGCAAAATCGGATTGAGGGAGGTGAAGATTGGTGGACGGTCGCGGGTCGTCGGGTCATCGGTTGCGCCGCTTGTATGCGTTAGTGGTGGCAATCGTGGGGTGCGCGGCCCCACCACCGTCGACGAAGGCGCTCCCTGTGGGGACGTCCGCCCTCGCGCGCACTGACAGCCCCGCTGCCCTCGCCGCGCCACGCGTTCTCTCCGGTCAGGTGCGGCTCGCCGGAGGGATGCCGGCCGCGGGAGCGCTCGTCGTACTCGTGCCCCATTTCGAGCTCGACTACCCGGGTGCTTCGCCCCGTGTCGCAATGACGACCGCCAACGCCGCAGGTCAATACGCGTTCGCCTCCACGGAAGAAGGGCACTATGCGGTCACGGCGACGCTCGGAAGCGCGGCGCCGGGCGCTTACGGCGGGGTGCACGATTTGGCTGCGGGCAAACCGCTCACGGTGAATCTCGAGCTCGGTCAAGGCGGCGCCGTGCTCAGCGGCAACGTAGAAAACGCGCATGGTGGACGGACGGCTGCTGCGCGAATCGAAGCGGTGCGAATTAGCGACAACGAGGCGGAGGTCTACATGACGACAACTGACGCCGCTGGTCGTTACGAGCTCCGCGTGCCGGGCGACACGGCGTATTTTCTCGTAGCGGACGCGTCCCCGCTGCCGCGGAGTTGGCGGCGCATCGAACCTGTATCGCAAGCCGTCGACTTCAAGCTCGATCGCGCGCCGGCGCCGCGCCCCACGGACGCCGAACTTCGAGCGTTCCTTGCCGAAAGCGTCATCCCGCTCGCGACGATCCAGCCCGGTCAAGGATCGACGGATCTCGCGCCGCTCAAAAAACTGATTGGCGATGCGCACGTCGTCGCTATCGGTGAACCCGTGCACGGGTCGGGCGAATTTTGGACTTTGCGACACCGCCTCATCGAATATCTCGCGACCGAGCTCGGCTTCACCACCGTCGCCATCGAGGCCACATGGTCCGATGCGCTCGCGCTCGACGAGTACGTTACGACGGGCCGCGGCGACCCGATGAAGGGGCTCGCCGATCTTTATTATTGGCAACCGAATTGCGAAGAGACCCTCTCGCTCGTGCGCTGGATGCGCCGCTACAACCAAAATCCATCGCATGCGAAGAAGCTGCATTTTCTCGGCTTCGACGTGGAGTTCACAAGTCACGCCGTGCCGGCGGTCATCGCGTACCTCGACAAGGTCGACACCCTGCTCGCGGCGCACGCGCGTGACTTTCTCGCGCCTCTGCGCGAGACGTCCGCCGAAGGGACGTATGGGGGGCTCAGCGCCGCCGTACAAACAAAGACCCGAGATGAGCTCGCCCACATTCTGGCGCGCTTCGACACCGAGCACACGCGATGGGCGGCGAAGTTGGGCGAGGCGGCTTGGAAAACAGCGCGCGAACACGCGCACATGATTCGGCGCACCGAGCGCGTGTACCGCGACTTCACGCTGCGCGATATGGCGATGGCCGAGACCGTCGAATCGATTCTTTCGCGGGAGCCGCAAGGCGCCAAGATCGTCCTGCTCGGCCACAATAGTCACCTGAGCGCCAAGCGGGTCGAGTTGAGTGAAATGGGCGCTCTTTTGCGCGAACGTCACGGCTCGGACTATTTCGTGCTAGGCACGACCTTCGGCTCGGGTTCACTCCTCGCGATCCCCATGAAGAACGCGGGCGCGGCGCCTGGTAAGCGCCCGATCGAGGCGTTCACCCTAGGTGCTCCGCCGGCCAATGGGCTCGAAAGCGCGCTGGCGCTCGCCCAAAAGGACTTATTTTTGGTCGATCTGCGGATCTCCTCCGGCAAAGTGGGCGACTGGCTTTCGTCGAAGATGCCGACCCGCTGGGTGGGCGGGATTTTTCGTGGCGAAGAAAACTCCAACATCCCTCTCAGCCCGAAGAGGAGCTACGACGCGCTCATCTCTATCGACAAGATCACGCCGTCGCATTTGAACCCTGGTGCGCATTAGTCGGCGCGACGCGGAGGCCTAGCGAGGGATCGTCTCGGAAAGGAACGAGCGCGAGTTCTGCATCAAAGCGCACTGCGCGGTGGCGGAGCGCGGCCCATAGTGACGGAGCGAACGTCTCTGCCGTTCTCTGCGATCTGGAAACGGCGCTTGTTGCTGAGCCCTTACGGGCAACGGCCACGGTTGATGGGTAACACCTCCATGCAGCATTTCGTCTCTCTCCCCTCAGATCCCGGTGATCTTGATCCCCGACGACTTCACCTTGTGCCGCTTGTTGATCTCGATGAGGAGCGGGGTCATCGCCTCGAGAATGGGCGCATTCTTGAGCCCTCCGGCGTCGACGGGGCGAACGCCGAGCGCGCGGATCAGGGCGGCAGCTTGTTCTTTGGCGCTCGCATCGTCGCCGCAGAAAAAGCCGTCTGCCTCGATGGCATGATCGAGCGAGGCGAGCTCGTGGGCGGCAATTTGATGGAGCGCGGCGACGACGCGTGATCCCGCTCCGAGCACGGCGCGCGCTTCCTCGGCGGCCGATCCCTCGGGGGGGGGCGCATAGGTGTGCGCCGCTTTGAAATCGAGTGGCACGACGGTGTCGATCAGCGTTTTCGATGACAGCGAAGCTTTCAATTCTTCGAGCAGCTGGCGGTGACCGGCGAAAGGGACTGCGACGATGACGAGGTCCCCGCGCGCGGCAGCTTCGCCGTTGGTCCCGCCGCTGACGTTGCCGCCGCTCGCCTTCGCGACCTCGGCTGCTTTGGTCGCCGCGCGCGCCTCATCGCGTGAGCCGATGATGATGGCGTAGCCCGCCTTGGCGAGGCGCAGCGCGAGCGCGGCGCCTTCTTTGCCCGTCCCTCCGAGAATGCCGACGATCATGGTGCCGGCGAGTCTAGACGAGTTACATGCCCGGTGGGCGACACACGCTGCCCGGTCCGTCGGAGATGGTGACGCAGCTCTGCCCCGACGGACAGGCGGGCTTGCCGCTCATTTGGCAACGGATCTCGCAGGCGGTGAACTTCGGACCCGCAGTTCCGGCAAAGCCGTAGTAGCTGATGCACTCGAGACCGCGTGCGCATTTGCCGTCCTCGCACGTCTGTCCCTGGGTGCCTTGGCTGGCCGATGCAGCCCCCGTGGTATCGGCGGCAGGTGTACCAATCGCTGTCGGAGCGGACGCGTTGCCCGTGGTTGCGAGCGGCGCACCGGGCGTGCCCGCTGCGCTCGCTGCGGCTGGACCTCCACCCGTCGAGGGACCACCGCCCGCGTCGGCTCCCTTGCGGGAACCGGCGCAGGCGCTGATCAAGGATGCGAGGAGGGCGGCGGAAACGTACCGCGTCATTCGCCGCGCGTGGAGCGACGCCGCCTTCGGAGGCCGAGCCCGAGGAGCGGAATCGCAGTGAGCCACACGGCCGAGCTGTTGCCGCTCATTGGCGCCGCGCCGATTTTGCAACCGCAACCATCGTCGCTCGTGCCCGTGCCGCCAGTGCCTGTGGATGAGCCGCCGGTGCCGCTGCCGCCCGTGCCGCCTTTGCCGCCCGCACCAGCCGTGCCGGCCGATCCGCCGGTACCCGAGGCACCGCTCGAGCCCGCGCTGCCGCTCTG
>DATHEQ010000488.1:0-16633 GCA_035318505.1 Polyangiaceae bacterium
CGTCGGACAGCTCGAGTCGGACATGCCCGGCGTTTTCGTCAAGCACGCGCCCATCAGGATGGCGGCCGTACCTCCGCATGCGTTGGGCACATCCATCGGACAGCACGGAGCAAGCGTACCGAGGAGAGCATTCCCCGTGACGACGGGCCCGCACATCGACGTTCCACACGGAATCGTCGTTGCCGCGTCGGCGCCCGCAGTGCCACCCTTTCCACCGGCGTCGGTAGTACCGCCCGTTCCGCCCGTTCCCGCCGTCGATCCTGCTGCTCCGCCTTTTCCGCCGCTCCCTCCCGTCGTTCCGCCGGATCCACCGGATCCACCAGTGCTCGTGCTTGTCGTATCGTCGTCACCACCACACCCCACTCCCACCATCGTGCCAAGGAGTAGAGTCGCGGCGAGTGCCGTAAAGACCCCGGTCTTCTGTTTCATTTGGTTAAGCTCCAATACTTTGAAACGCGGACCGTCCGCGCCACCGGTCAAATATCCCGGCGGACAGCACCGTGCAAGAAAATCATCGGTGCAATCACTTCTTAGTCTGTATCCGCGACACGACGATCATAGACCGACACGATGATCATAGGCGCGCGTGTCGTGTGATCGTGGGAGAGGTCGCACTTCCACCGGGAACGGAGAGGCGATAGCGTCTCCTACGCGCAGTGGCAGAGGCCAACGTGCTTTGTAACGAATGGCGATGAACTCAGTAGTTTTGTCGAGAGGAGTCGTTCCGAGCACGTCGGACAAAGTCACTCGTGCGTGCGCAGCCACGCGGACGCTGCGCGCACGCCGGTGTGCCCTGTCTATTGTCGCTGCCATCTCGCTCACGATCTACGGCGAGCAGCGCGCTCGGGCCGAAGATCAGCCGATACTGACGATGAGCGTCGCCGTGGGTGCGGTCAACGTCGACGGCGAGCGCGTCGTCGACGACGCGTGGGTCGACGCACAATGGGCGGCCGTCGATCGCCTTTATGCCGATATCGGGATTCGCTTCGAGCGTCGGTGGGCCGAGCCATTGCCAGCAACGTCGGCGCGTCTCGAAACGAAGGACGATCGCGACGCGCTCGGCGCGTACTTCGTCGACGGCGTCATCAATGTTTTTTTCGTGAAAGCCTTGCTCGATATCGACGAGATCGGAAGGATTCGAATGGGCGTTTGTTGGCGAACGCCGTCGCGAAAACGATTCGTCGCCGTCGCTTCCAACGCCAAACCGACGGTGCTCGCCCACGAGCTCGGGCACTTCCTCGGCAATGGCCATAGCAAAGTGGTGGACAACGTCATGAGCTACGACCGCACCGGGCGACCGGTTTTCTTCGATGCCACTCAAAAAAAGACGATGCGCACGACCGCGCTGCAGCTGCTGCGCGACGGTGTCGTCAAGCCGGTGCAGCCATGAGGCGCTGGGCAGCGGCGAAGGAGGTGCGTGCGGCCGTCGCGGGTCGAGCATCGATGGCGGCGCTCGCGTGGGCGACCTTCATGGGATGCGCGGCGCCGAAACCGCCGTGCGTCGAGACCCGAGCCGCCATCGACGGCGCCGCCGCGCCGAAGCCCGACGCCAAGCTGACCGCGCTCTTCGAGGAGGAATGGCAAAATACGCTGCGCGACGATCCCGAGTACGCGACGCTCTTGGGCGATAAGCGCTATGCCCGCGCTTGGCGCGACGAAAGCCCGGCCGCCTACGAGCGGCGCAAGGCTTCGGCCGAGGCGCTCGCCGCGCGCCTTGCTCAGATCGACCGTGCCCATCTCGCGCCGAGCGATCGCGACAACTACGAGATTTTTCGGCTGAAGCAGGAGGAAGAACGCGCTTCGCTCCGTCTCGGACTTCACTACTTCGCCTTGAATCAGCGCGAAGGCGTGCAGACCGCCAACCAGATTGCCGATACGGTCGACTTCCAAACCGAGGGAGACTACCGCGATTGGCTGGCGCGCCTCACCGCGTTTCCTCTGCGCGTAGAGCAAACGATTGCCCTTTTGCGGGAAGCCATTGCCAAGAAGCTCGTTCATCCCCGCGTCGTGATGGAGCGCGTCACCGCGCAGCTCGATCGCCAGATCGTCGATAGTCCCGAGCAATCGCCATTTTTCAAGCCATTTCGCACGATGGCGAGCACGATCCCGCCTCGCATGGCCGATGAGCTGCGCAGCGAGGCCAAGCGTGCCGTGACGGGCCACATCGTGCCGGCATTCCGCAAATTCAAGGCATTCTTCGTGAACGAGTACTTGCCGGCCACGACCGCCGAAGTCGGCGCCTGGCAGTGGCCGAACGGCGAGGAGCTCTACCGCTTCGACATTCGGCGCCACACGACGACCGACCTTTCGGCCGACCAAATTCACGAAACCGGGCTCGCCGAGGTCAAACGCGTGCGCGAAGAGATGAACGCCATCGTCAAGAAGGTGGGCTTTCAGGGCGACCTCGCGGCGTTCTTCACGTACCTGCGGCAGGATCCCAAGTTTTATTACAAGACGCCCGAGGAGCTTTTCGACGGCTATGCCAGTATCGTCAAACGCATCGAGCCACGCCTCGTGCGCGTATTCCGCACCCTCCCCCGCATGCCCTTTGGCCTCGAGGCGATCCCGGCCAATGTCGCGCCGGACACGACCACCGCTTACTACCGTCAGCCAGCCGAGGACGGCTCGCGCGCCGGCACCTATTTCGTCAATCTCTACAAGCCCGAGGCGCGGCCGAAGTGGGAGATGATGGCGCTCTCCGTGCACGAAGCCGTACCGGGACACCATCTGCAGATCGCGCTGGCGATGGAGCAGACCAACGTTCCCGCCTTTCGCAAGCACGGATTTTTTACGGCGTTCATCGAAGGCTGGGCCCTCTATTCCGAGTCACTCGGCGAGGAGATGGAACTCTACGACGACCCCTACGCCAAGTTCGGGCAGTTGACCTACGACATGTGGCGGTCCGTCCGTCTCGTGGTCGACACGGGAATGCACGCCAAGCGCTGGAACCGCGAACGGGCCATTGCGTATTTCCGGGACAATGCGCCCAAGGCCGAGCTCGACATCATCAACGAGATCGATCGCTACGTCATCATGCCGGGGCAAGCGCTCGCCTACAAAATCGGGCAGCTCAAGCTGATCGAGCTGCGACGGCGCGCGACGCAGAAGCTCGGGGCACGCTTCGATTTGCGCGCCTTTCACGATGTCGCGCTGCGCTCGGGTGCGGTCCCCTTGTCGATCCTGGAGCGTAACGTCGATGCATGGGTCGCGGAGCAGCAGGGGCGATAGTTACGCGCTGCCCCCTTGGCCCCGGCCGCGCCACGGACTATGAGCCAAGGAAACCTGGGAGAGACGAGTTACTCATGCCCGAACACAAAGTCGCGCTCCTCACCGCTGGCGGCATCGCGCCGTGCCTGTCGGCGTCCGTCGGCCTGCTCATCGAGCGGTACACCGAGCTGTCGCCCAAAACCGAAATCGTCGGCTATCTGGACGGCTACAAAGGCCTTTTGCTCGGTCGATCGGTGAAGGCGACCGCCGAAGTCCGAGCACGCGCCGCCGTGCTCGCCCGTCACGGCGGGAGCCCCCTCGGCAACAGCCGGGTGAAGCTCACCAATGTCGAAGACTGCGTCAAGCGCGGGCTCGTCCCAGCGGGCGAGGATCCGCTGGCCGTCGCCGCCAAGCAACTCACCAAGGACGGGATCACCATTCTTCACACCATCGGGGGCGACGACACCAACACCACCGCCGCCGATCTCGCCGCCTACCTCAAAAAGAACGATTATGCGCTCACCGTGGTGGGCCTGCCCAAAACGGTCGACAACGACGTCTATCCCATCCGCCAATCGCTCGGCGCATGGACGGCAGCCGAGCAGGGGGCCATTTTTTTCGAGAACGTCGCCAACGAACAGAGCGCTAATCCGCGCATGCTGCTCGTCCACGAGGTAATGGGGCGCAATTGTGGCTGGCTCACCGCTTACACCGCCAAGCTGTACCGCGAGCGGCTATCGTCACTCTCGTTCGTCGAAGAATTCAACTTCCCCCGTGAGCACCTCGACGTCGACGCCGTGTACATCCCCGAGATCGAGCTCGACATCGCCGCCGAGGCGAAGCGACTCAAACAAAAAATGGATCACAAGGACTGCGTCAGCATCTTCGTCAGCGAAGGCGCGTCGGTGGAGCAGATCGTGGCGGAGATGCTTTCACGCGGCGAGAGCGTGGAAAAGGACGCCTTCGGCCACGTGAAGCTCGACAAGGTCAACGTCGGCAACTGGTTCTCCAAGCAGTTCGCCAAGCTCATCGGCGCCGAAAAAACGCTGGTGCAAAAGAGCGGGTACTTCGCGCGTGCCGCCGCCCCCGGGCCCGACGATCTGCGCCTCATCAAGGGCATGGTCGATCTCGCGGTCGATTCGGGGCTGCGAGGCCAAGCAGGGGTTATCGGGCACGACGAAGATCGCGGCGGCGTCCTCCGGGCTATCGAATTTTCGCGCATCAAGGGCGGCAAGCCTCTCGACATCGAGCAGCCGTGGTTCGGCGAGCTGCTCGGCGCCATCGGCCAACCACGCGGCAAAAAAGCCGTCGTGAAACACGGCGACAAGGAGTAAGCGCGATCTTGCCCAGGCGGTCCCATCGCTGGCTTTCGCTTCTCCTCGTCGCCGTGTGCATCGTCGCCACGCTGTGGGGCGGCGCCAGTGCCGCCGCAGGATCGCCCGACAATCTTCTCGCCGATCTCCGGCCTGTTTCGTCGCAGCGCGTACGACGTACCCATGTTCTCACCGACGGCCGCGCGTCGCGGCCCGGCGGTTATTGGAAAACGACCGTCACCACGCAGCTCGACTCGCTCGAATCGTTCGTCGTCTACGATTTGGGACACGAGCAAAAAATCAGCGCCGTTTGGCTGCAAGCGGATTCGAACGACGTCTACGACGTGGCGGGATCGAAAGACGGCACGCGCTACGAGACGATCTTTCGCGCCAACCCCGTAAACGATGCAGGCATGAGGTCTCGCTTTGCCGCCGGGCTCGAGGGGCAAGCGCGCTACATCCGCCTTACCGCGTTATCGGGCGACGGCGCTTTCGCAGTCAGCGAGCTGCAGGTCTTCGGCGAATCACCGGCACGGTTCCCTCCCGCGGTGACCGAAGTCAGCGGAGCACCCCTCGAGCGGCGTGTGCGCGACGCGACGCTGCTCTTCGGGTTTGCCCTGATCGGTCTCCTCGTTCTTTCGTATCGCGGTGCGCCGCGCTGGTGGTTGATCGTGCCGGCCGCGCTGAGCTGCCTTGCGGCCTACGGCTTTTTCGACGCGGTTCGCGACGCGTGGCCGCTCGCCAACCGCGAGATCTCGACGGTCCGCTGCACACTGGCGCTCGTCGCCACGGTGGCCATCCTGCGCGAAACGTTCTTCCCGCCCAAGATCGCCGCCCACCGGGGCGCCGTTTTGGGCGCGCTCGCGATCGCGGCCGTGCTGAGTTTCATGGCGTTCTACAACCTCGGCCATCCGCAGTTTTGGGACAGCAAGCGCCAGGAGTGGACGTTCGTCCACTTTCTCGACCTTCGTCAATATTACCCGACGGCCAAATATTTCCCCGAGCTCGGCTACCGCGGAATGTACGAAGCCGACGTCGCCGCTTACGTCGAAGACAGTCATGTCAGTCTCGACTCGCTGCAGACACTGCCCATGCGCGATCTCGACGATCTGCAGGGCAGCACCGTCGGCGACCAGCGAGCCGCGGTCGAAGCGGTCAAGTCGAAGTTCTCTCCCGAGCGGTGGCAGGAGTACAAGCGCGACGCCGCCTACTTCCGTGAGTCGATGGGGACGCCGCAATACCTCGAGATGATGAACGACATGGGCGGCAATGCGACGCCCGTCTGGATGGGCGTTGCCCATATCCTTTTCAGTTTCATCCACGCCGGCAACACCGCGTTCTTGGTGACGGCGCTGCTCGATCCGCTGCTCCTTTTGGGGGCGTTCCTCGCGGTAGGGCGCACGTTCGGGGTGCGCACCGCGCTTTCGTGCATGGTCATCTTCGGCGCCAACGACTTCATCATGTACGGGACCAACTGGGCGGGCGCGACCTTGCGCCACGATTGGCTGGCGTACATCGCGCTCGGGGCCGCCGCCGTGCGCAGCAAGCGCTATGTGCTGGGAGGTGCCCTCTTCGCATTGTCGGCGACGATACGCGCTTTTCCGGCGCTGACCTTGATAGGAGCGACCTTGCCCGCGCTGTGGTGGGTCGTCGCGTACTACCGCGAGCACAAAAAGCTGCCGTCGGTGGCGACGATTCGCGTCGAGCAAAGACCGACCGTGCGCCTCCTCATTGGAGCCGGAGCGACGCTGACGGTGCTCTTGGCGTTTTCGGCTCTCGTGCTTTCACCCGAGGCGTGGGCCGATTGGGCATCCAAGGTGGGCCAACTGTCGAGCGATCCGCACGCCAATCACATCAGTCTGCGATCCCTCGTCGCCGGCTGGGGCGACGATCAAGCGGCGGTGGTGCGCGCGCGCATGCCGATCTTCGTCGGCGCGATTCTCTGCTACGTCGCCGCCGTGGTGGTCGCAGCGCGGCGCATGCGGCCCGAGCAAGCGGCAGTGTTGGCGCTGGTGCTCGTGCCCGTGCTCTTTTATCCGGCCAATTACTACATCCACTTGGTCTGTTTTCTCCCGCTCGTCATCACCGAGAAGGGCGCGGACGGCAAATCGCAGCCCCTCGGACCGGTCGATGGCGCGATCGCGATGACGCTGCTCGGCATGTGCGCGGCGCAGTTCATCGCGGTGCTCGTCAGCGAGAACGGGGTGCACTTCTATTTGAACGGCGTGCTCTTGTTCATCGCGATAACGACGATGCTCCTCGTGCTGCTCCGCGCCGAAGCGCGGGCGCTCGGGTGGTGACGGCAGCGCATCGACGAAATCCCTTTCGCTACCCCATACCGTCTGGCCACCCGTAGGCTAGCTCCGTGTAAGCGACGCCGGCGATCACGATTGGCTTTCCGGCAACCTGCTCACCGCCGAGCGCTTCGTAGAATTTTTGCGCCGGGAAGTTGGCGGTCAACACCCAGACGACGAACGAGCGCATGTCGCCCTGCGCGAGCCATGCGGCGGTCTCGCGCAAGAGCGCGCGTCCCAGGCCTTGGCGCTTGGCCTCGTCCAACAAATAGATGGCATAGACTTCACCTCGGTACGTCTTCGGCTCGTCCCGGTTGGGTCCGGCGTCACAAAAGGCGACGACCTTGCCGCCCGCGGTCAAGCCAAGGAATGCTGCACGGCCCGGTTCGGCAAGGCTCTCGGCCCAACCCTCGGTGCGGCGCTCCACGTTGAGCGCGGCCAGGAACTCGGGCGCAAGAATGCCTTGGTAGGAGCTCTTCCAGCTCTCGACCTGCACGGTTGCCACGGCGCGCGCATCATCGACCGTCGCGCGCCGGAGGACGTAGTCCGAAGCTTTGTCGCTCACGCACTGGCCCGAGCCTTCACGCAGTTCGCGTTTTCGGCAAAAACTTGCGGTCGAATAGGCGCACCCTGCGCACGAGCAGATCGAGCACGAGCAGCACGATGGCCGCGCCCACGAAGCGGGGCCACAGGTCTTGATGAAAGGTCACGCTGGCTCCCGCTGGATCGAACGCCGCCGCCGGCTCCGGATCGCGCGCGCCGCCCGTCGTCTCTGCAGCGCGAGAGAGCAGGCCGAGGTTCGGCTCGAAGCTCGCGTACTCGGGCGGATACGGATTGGATACGTGCCCGTAGCTCACCGCGACCGGTACCACGCGATCGTCCTCCGTATGACGCCGATGCTCGGCGCGTAGTACGAACGATCCGTAGCGATCGAGCGGAAAAGAAGCCTCGTAGCGCCCGGGCGCCGTCTGCCGGAGCATCACCGTCGTTGACGCACCTCCCGGCAAAGGACCTTGCACGGTCAGCTTCGATTCGAGATTGTTGTCGAAACGGTCGTCGGCGTCGAACGCGTCCACGACAGCGTGCGCCGTGCCGCCGAACACGTCGGTTTTCATGGGAAGCTCGCTGCGGCGCTTCTGGCGCATGTGCTCGTGCACGAGCTGCCCCCAGAATTGCGGCCAACCGCTCCAGCGGGCGAGATCGCCGGCCCAACGCGCCTTGACGTCGCTCGTCCACGCGAGAGCATAGCCGAGCCCCACCCTCCAGCGCGCCAGCAAGGGGTCGTCGTGATCGGCGTTGACGAGGATCTCTTGGGCCGGCCATGCCTTCATCTTGGTGGCGGTGTAACCGGACAAAAGCGGCGCGGTCGCGACGTCGATGCCGCGCAAAAAATCGGCGGGCGCCACCTGCTTCATCGGGAAATAATCGAGCGTGACCGAGCTTTTGGCGATCATCTCCGCTTCGCGCGTGAAGATCTTGGGGAGGCTCCCCGGGTCGGGCACCTTGTGATAGCGCCCACCGCCGAAGTCTTTGATGAGAGAAAGGAGCTGGTCGTCGACCTCGGCGCCGAGCCCCACCGTCGTGACCGTGATCGACTCGGCCGCCATGGCTTGCACGAGATCGCGAATCCCGCTCGAAGAAGCGCGGCCGTCCGTGAGCAAGATGACGTGTTTTTTACGTGCCTGAACGACGCTCAAGTCCTGGTACGCGGCGTCGAGCGCGGGGAAGATTTCCGTGCCGCCCCCCGCTTGAATGCGGGCGATGTCGTTCTCGATACGCGACCGGTTGCGCGCGGGCTGCATTTTCACGTAGCGCGTAGGCGTGGAGTCGAACGCGATGACCTCGATCAGATCATCCGCCGAGAGCGCGTCGACGGTGGCGCGCGCGGCTTGTTTGGCCATCTCCATGGGCAGACCCGTCATCGAGCCCGAGCGGTCGATGGCGAGGGACATGGCCACGCTGGGCATGTCTTTGCGCCGTTCGGCGTCCATGCGGACGGGAAGAATGCGCTCTATCGTGGTGTGGTACCAACCACCCGGCCCGTAACCGTTGGGGCCCCCCGCGAACAAGAAGCCGCCCCCCAGCTCGCGCAGATACGATTCGATGAGCTCCTGTGACGAGAGCGAGATCTGCTCGGCGGGCACGTCGGAGACGATGAGAAAATCGTAGCGCTCGAGCTCGCGGAGCGAGCCGGGGAACGACGACGGCGCGCGCACATCGACGTCGAACCCCTGCCGGTCGAGCCCCGACGCGAGCGGTGACGCGCGCGTCGGCTCTCCTTCGACGTAGAGCACCGAAGGGCGCCCCGGGACGTCGATGGTTTCGGCGACGCGGTTGTTCTCCTGGAACTTGTCTTCGCCGAGCGGAGCGAGCTCGAGGCGATACGTGACCTCGCCCCCGACCCGCACCACCGATTTGAAAACGACGTCGTTCACGCCGGGTACGAGGGTGAGCGTGCGCGCGCCGTCGAGTCCGTTGAGCGCCTCGCCCTGGTAGAGCAGAGCCTTCGCCTGGCCGGCGCGGCTCGCGTACACGTCGGCGTGGATCTCGAAAGCCTCGCCCACTTTCACATGGTCCGGAAGGCGCATGCGCTGGATGGCGACCTCGCCGGGGATGGCGCCGCGGTAAGGAACGGTAAAGAGCTTGACCCCGAGCTTTTCGGCCCGGTTCGCTTCCGCCAGCAGATCGCCATCGGTCTCGACACCGTCAGAAAACAGAACGGCGTGGCGCAGGTAGCCCGGGGGAAAGAGCCCGTAAGCGAGCTGCAGCGCGGCCTGGAGATTCGTCCCGGCCCCGAAATGCGTGGTCGCGTCGGCGTCGTGTCGCGCGAGAACCGGCGGCTCCGTCGCCATTTCGTCCATCTCGACGAGCCGCGGACGGCGCGCGAAGGTGATGACCCGCGTGCGATCGTCTTTTCGGCGCGCGCCGAGAAACTGCTTCAACGAGCGCGTCGCTTCGGCGATCGATTCCGGAGAAACGGAGTCGGAGACGTCGACGAGAAAAACGGTATAAACGTGCTCGGCGCGTTCGGTCCTCGCCACCCGCGACAAAGCCAGCGCCAAGGCCGCGACGAACGCGAGCCGTAGGCCGAGCGAGAGCATTTGCTGCTGCCAGGGCAGGTCCGCCAGCGAGCGCGGGAGGATCAAGAGAAAAACCGGCGCCACCAGCAAGAGGCCGAGCAGTCGCGGCGAGCGCAGCACGTACGTCGTCGCGCCGCGCGTCCATGACAGGGTCGCGTCCGGCGAGTTCCACACGTAGCGGCGATAGAGGACGGCAATGACCACCGCGAGCAAGACGGCCAGCACGCCGAAGATGAGCCGCTTTTGCTTGGGGCTCATACGGTGATCCTCCGGTGGTAGGTCGCCCACTCGACGGTGGTGATCGCGACCGCCAGGAGAAGGAGCGCGATCCACCATTCGCTGCGCACGCCGACATGGAACCCCTCGACCGCGCCGGTCGTCTTGCCGTCGACGGTCAGCGCCGCGACCGGCTCGATCGCGCTCTCATCGGCGTCGGCGAGATTGGCGGCAAACTCGGATTTGACGGCAGCACCGCGCGGTCCTGCTTCGAGGGTGTAAAATCCGGCGTCGAGCCCGAGGTACACGGCGCGCCCGTCCTGCACCGGAACGCGCTTGGGCGACGGCGCCCCCGGCGCGGAAAGCCAGACCTCGTCGGAGAGGGTGGGAACGGCGACGTGCCAAACCTCGCCCGTGCGGAAGCTCGAGAGGTACGACGGATCTTCGGCGACGAACTCGGTGAGCACATTGAGGACGAAGAGCGGCCAGGCGATGCGCAGAACGAAATCGCTGTCCTTGGGATTGAATCCGAGGGCCAAAAAGCGCCGTCCCGCGCGGCGCCCGGTCAAGAGGAGCGCGCCCTTTTCGCTCGCGCCGATCACCTTGTCCCCGGGCTCGGGGATCAGACGATGGGCTCTTCCGACGTAGACGTCGTCGACGGCCGTCCACCGGAGAAAGGGGCTTTTCTTGTCGAGCGTATCGAAGCCGACGTTGACGAGCGGTGCCGGATCCACCTTGACCGGCGAGGATTCGCCGCTCGGATCGAGGTAAAATACGCTTCCCGAGCCTTCGGCAACGGGCGGGGTCACATCGTCGAAGATGGTGACGTCGAAGGACTGCGCCTTGACCGGATAGTCGGACGGCGCGACATACGTCACGTCGAGGTACGTCGTCAAAAGCAGGGACGCCTCGAGATACGTGTTGCCGCGCGTCACGCAGAGAACGCGAATGCGGCGCTGATCGGGGAGCAACGCATAAGCGTGATCGTCGGCGGGCAGATCGTCGTGACCTCCGCTCACCGGCTTGATCGTCGCTTCCAGCGTTCGGCGCGCGCCGCTCAGGTTGGGATAAAAGCGCGGCAAGCGCTCGCCCGGATTGAGCTTCAGCTTGGTGACGTCGACGAAGT
This sequence comes from Polyangiaceae bacterium, assembly GCA_035318505.1. Lineage (GTDB taxonomy): Bacteria > Myxococcota_A > Polyangia > Polyangiales > Polyangiaceae > DASWDH01. Next base: position 11,237 of record DATHEQ010000488.1, read on the forward strand.
TACCGTCGCCGAGGAGGTTCAGCTCGATCTCTTCGGGCTCTTTCGAGGCGTTGTAGAGGTCGAGCATCACCTCGTAACGATCGCGATCGAGCGGGTAACGGCGCACCGAGAAACCGGTGATGGCGATGTTGCGGCCACCCTTGCCGATAGGCACGAAACTGACGGCCACTTGGCCGAGATGAACTTCGCCCGCCGCATCGCGGGGCTCGCCCAGGTTGCCGTCGGAAACGATGACGATCTCGGGCGAGGACAGGCCGAGCAGCACGTCGGCCGCGAAACGGAGGGCACGTGGAAAATCGGCGCGCGAATCAGTGGCGCGCACGAGGGATACCGCTTGATCGAGATCGGCCACCTCGCCCGTCATCGTCGAAAGCGGCGTCACTCCGGCATCCATCTGCGCGATGAGCATGCGATCGGAGCCGCCCAGACCGCGCACCAGCCTCTTGACCTCGTCCTTGGCGGCGTCGATGCGCGCGTAATTGGGATTGAGCGCGGAAGCGACGTCCACCGCTTTCATGGAGGCAGACGCGTCGACGAGCACGACCACGTTGCGCGCCTTGTTGCTGGCGAAGCCGCGCGGATCGCCGAGCGCAAGCACGAGGAGCGCCAGAAGGGCGAGCTGCACGAGCAACGAAAGAAGGCGCTTCAGCTGCGAGAAAAGGCTGGTCGCTTCCTTCTCGCGCAAGATGCGTTGCCAAATGCGGACGAAGGGAACGGGAACCGGGCGGCGGCGGAGCTTCAGCACATAGAGGCTCACGATGGCCACCGCACCGGCGGCGCCGATGGCGATGAGGGTGCTCCCGGGCAGACCGTAGAAGTGCAAAGCTATCGCCTCAGGTGAGAAATCCGCCGCGCCGGAGCACGCGCAGCACGAGATCGTCGAAAGGAACGCTCACCTCGGCCGGGACATACGGAACCTGTCGGTCGGTGCAGAATTTCCGCACCTCGGCGAGGTACGACTGGTACGACGCTTTGAACTGGGAAAGCACCTTGGGCGTCACGGTAACGTCGCGTTCCTCGCCGGTCTCGCAGTCGTAGATGCGAACGTCGCCGGTCAGCTTGGGGCCCCCTTCCGACTCATCGACGACGTGCAACACGAAGGGCTCGAACTTGTTGTAGCGAAGCACGTTGATGCCCCGCTCGAAGCCATGCGGATCGTACAGATCGGAGAGAAGGACGACCAGCCCGCGGCGCTTGTGCTGCGCGACGAACGTCTTCATGGCGTCACCGAGATCGGTCGTCCCCGCCGGCTCGAGCCCACGCAGAAACTGGAACACCTTGAAAATGCGCGCTTTACCGCGCGCCGTCGGCATGCGCTCCTCGACGCGATCGGTGGTGGCGACGATGGTGATGCGATCGAGGTTGGCGAGCCCGACGTAAGCGAGCGCCGCCGTGAGACGCTGCGCGTAGCGGAACTTTCGCTGCGATGAAAACGCCATCGACGAAGACGCATCGATGACGAGGTAAATCGAAAGATCTTCCTCCTCCTCGAAGAGGCGCACCAAAAGGCGCCCGAAGCGCTGGTACACGTTCCAATCGAGCGAACGAAAATCGTCTCCCGGCGCGTAGTCGCGGTGGTCGGCGAATTCGACGCCGCTGCCGCTCTTCTTCGTCCGACGCTCGGCGCGCAGACGTCCGGCGAAGACGCGGCGGCTCACGATGGCCAGGTATTCGAGCTTGCGCTGGAACTCGTCGTCGAAGAGCTCGCCATCGTCCGGCGGGGGAGGGCGGCGCGAGATTCGAGCGATGGGCTCGGACACGCGCCGCAAGACGTCGAGGACGCTCACGCCAGACCTCGCACCGGCATCAAACTTTGGCCTCGGGGGTCTTGGTCAGGATCTCTTCGATGACCTGGTCGGTCTTTACGCCTTCGGCTTCGCCTTCGAAATTGAGAAGCACCCGGTGGCGGAGCGCCGGAAAACACACTTTGCGCACGTCGTCGATGGACGCCGCGAAGCGCCCTTCGAAGAGCGCCCGGATCTTGGCGGCCAAGAGCACGCTCTGCGCGCCGCGGGGGGAGGCCCCAAAACGGACGAAACGTCGCGTGAGCTCGGGGGCGTCTTTGCTCTCGGGGTGCGTCGCTTCGAGCACGCGAATGACGAAGTCTTGCACGTGCCTAGCGACCGGGACTTCGCGCACCAGGCGTTGCATGCCGATCACCTGCTCGCGCGAGAGCACGGGCTCGACGACGGGATCCTTGCCGCCCGTCGTGCGGTCAAGGATGGAGTGGAGCTCTTCGCGCGAGGGGAAGGTGACGTTCAGCTTGAAGAAGAATCGATCGAGCTGCGCCTCGGGAAGGGGGTAGGTCCCCTCCATCTCCAGGGGGTTCTGCGTGGCCAACACGAAGAACGGCTCCTCGATGGCGTACGTCGTCTTGGCCACCGTGACGCGGTGCTCTTGCATCGCTTCGAGCAAGGCGCTCTGCGTCTTCGGCGTGGCGCGGTTGATCTCGTCGGCGAGAACGATGTTCGCGAAAAGGGGCCCTTTGCGAAACTCGAAAACCTTGCCGCCCTTGGCGTCCTCGTCGATGACGGTCGTGCCGATGATGTCGGCGGGCATCAAGTCGGGCGTGAACTGAACCCGCGAGAATTTGAGCGCTAGCGACTCGGCCATGGTTTTCACGAGCACCGTCTTGCCGAGCCCGGGCACCCCCTCGAGAAGCGCGTGCGATCCGGCCAGCATGCACGTGAGCGCGCCGTCGACGACCTCGCGATTGCCGACGATGACCTTGCCGATCTCTTCACGCAGCCTTCCGATTTGCCGCTGGAACTGCTCGACCTCCGCTCTTCCCGCCGTCATCGCGACCCCTTCTGTCATATTGCCTCCTTGGCGCTTCGTTACTCGCGCGGCCTTATCAAATCGAAGTAGCGGCGCACGTGATCATTGGCACCCGGCGGAATCTGATCGCGGTGCATCTGCTCCTCAGCGCTGGTGCGGTACTCGGTGTAGACCTTCTTGTAGGCGCCCCCTTTGAATCCGCGCTCGGCCGCGCCGAGGATGACTTCGCTGCGACTCGCGCCTTGGCCGGTGTCGATGCCTGCAGCCTGTACGTCGAGGGTGCCCATTTTGGGGTTGCTGGGGCGGCCCGCCAGGTTCGGGTCGTGCCCATGTCCGGCGGATCGTCCACCTTTGTCCTGGCCGCTCCCCCCCGGATCTTGCCCACCCTGCCCGGGGTCTTTTCCTTCGCCTTGCCCTTGGCCTTGACCCTGTCCGGGCCGTTGGCCGCGCGACATCACCAAGATCTTCTGTCCGCCGGGACCTATGGTGAAGGTTTCGCCTTCGTCATTGCCTTGCCCCTGTCCTTTTTGTCCCTGGCCTTCCTCGCCTTCGCCCTCTTGCTGTTGCTCGTCCTGCTTGCAGTTGGGGTCGCCGGGCGGACAGCTTTGCTGACGCTTGCCCTGCCCTTCGCCGCGCGCTTGACGGACGAAACGGCGGAGCCGGGCCATCCGCTGCGCGCCTCCCTGCCCTTCCTGACGAAGCTGCTCGCGCAAGTCTTCGAGGCGCTGGCGCAGCTCTTCGCGCTCTTCGTCGGACATTTTTTCTTCCGCCATGCGGTTGATGTCCTCGGCCCCTTGGTCGAGATCATCGGCCGAGAGCCCAAGCTCCTGCATGAGGTCTTCGGCGGCCTTGGCCAAATCGCGATCCAACCGATCGAGCTTGCGCGAGGCGCGCTGCTCGCCTTCGAGCTCGCGCTCGAGCCGTTCGAGCTCGCGCTCCTTCTTCTGCAAGAGGCTCCGCTCTTGCTCGCTGACGCCGCCGTCGGCGTCCTTCTTCTGCATGAGAAGCTGCTGGCGCAACTCTTCGCGGCGCTGCTCGAGGGCGGCCAGTCGTTCTTTCTGCCCTTCTGCCGCCTTCTTCATGGCATCGCGGAGGCGCTCGAGCTGGGCCTTGGCGAGTGCATCCGGCTTTTCGCGCAGCTTCTTGGCGAGATCGCGCAGCTCGCGCTCGGCTTTGGCGAAGTCTTGCTTCTCGAGCGCTTCGGCGGCGGGACGGGAAAGCTCACTCTTTTTCAGCGCGGCGGCGCGCCGTTTCAGCTGCTCGTCGAGCTCCTTGGCATCGAGGGCGCGTCCCTCCATGAGGCGCGATTCGATCTCGTGCATGCGGCGGAACGCCTCGGTGCGATCGAGCCTCTTTTGGGCGAGGTCCTCGACCAATTGGTTATAGGCCTGCAGAGCGGCCAACACCTCCGGCGTTTTGTCGGTATCGGCGAGCTTCTTTCCGACCTCGCGAAAGAGGTCGATGTCGTCGGCGGAGAGAAGAACGGGCTGGATCGTCTTCACCTGGGCGAGCGGTACCGTGTGGCGCACCTGCAGGATCGCCAAGAGAGCGACGCCCGCCGCGAGCCCGAGCAGAGCCGCCAGATCGCGCGGCCAAAAGAACGGCGCCGCCTTGCGCGGGGCCAGACGCTCGGAACGGCGGCACGCATCCTCGATCGCCGCTTCCATGAGCGGCGTGCGCTGCTCGGCCGGCAGACCGGCAAACGAGAGCGCGCTCGTCAGTCGATCGGAGAAGCCGTGGTAAACGTCGAGCGCGAGCGCGCCCGCGAACTTCGGCAGGCGGCGCAGCGATCGCTGCAATGTTCGCGCGGCGATCGCCACCACCGCGCCGGCCACGACGTCGCGCACCCCCTCGCGCGGGAACCCGGACCATACCTTCGACAACGTGAGCGCGAGCGCGACGGCGACGAGGGATACCGCCAAAGTCGATACGAGCGCGTCGACCGCGACCGCCGCTCGCATCCGATGCTCGGTCCGGCGAGCGGCGCGAGCGATCCGAAGCAAACTGGCTTCTCGACTCGCGTGGTCAGACAACAAGAGGTGGCCTCGGGAAAGATGACGTCCACGACATTGAAAAGTTCCGCCGCTCTTCCCCTATTACGCCAGTCTTTGGCAACGAAGTGTGGCCGAGAAGTGCGAATCCCGAATTCGGCAGTCGCCTCCGACGCCGGCGCGGACCGCGCGCCGCGACCCATGTAGGTAGGACTGCCACAGCTGCTCTCGAGCGACGTGAACCCGTGAGGGGCTCCTTTCGCAGCGTTGGGGATTCGATCAACGTTAGCGCGGTCCCCCGGCGCGTCCACTCCGCCGAGTCGATCGCCGGATCCCTCCAATCAGGCTCAGCCGCACGCGGACCTCGCGCAATCCGGTGGCGTCGCCCGTCGAATTCCACCCGAAGCGCGTCACGCCGAAGCGCGCGCCCGCGCGTTTTTTCGCGGGCGTCATGGCGCGAACGGCCCGTGGCTCGGGTGCACTCCCCCTGCCCAGATTCCCGTAGAAGTCGAGCAGCGCTTGCCGCCGGATCGCGGATCACGGTAACGGTTGACCTGCTCAGGCAAGCCGTATTCCAATCCCCGTCCCCCCCCAAAGCTGTAGGCTAGGACCCCCCGAAATGACAACC
>DATHEQ010000489.1:0-20242 GCA_035318505.1 Polyangiaceae bacterium
GGCACGAGCCGTCACTGGGCGCACGAGCACCGCGGATGCCAAGAGGCACCATCGTCGGGCCGTTCGCTTCGCCGCCTTGGTCATGGGGTGGCGAGCGGTCCCGCCGCTGCGCCTTGTTGAATGATACGCCGGTACGCGCGCACCGTGGTCAAAAGGTCGGCCACGTTGGCGCGCTCGTCGGTACCGTGAACGCGTGGAAGGTCCGATTTCGAGAGGACGATCGGCACGAAGCGGTAGATGTCGGATGCGAGACCTTGGAAATGGCGAGAGTCGGTCGCGCCGTTCATCACGCCGGGCACGATGACGGCGTCGGGGAAGAGCTCCTTCAGGGTCGAGCGAATGACCTCGTAGCCGCCACGCTCGGTGCTCGAAAGGGGTGCCGGCTCGGAGAGGGATCGCTCGAGCTTGGCGATCGCCACGCGCTCGTCGCCGATGACCTTTTGTGCGTAGGCCATCACCGTCGCGATCGACTCGCCCGGCAAGATGCGGAAATTCACGACGGCGCGCGCCGTCGAAGGGAGCACGTTGTCTTTGACCCCGGCTTGCATGATCGTAGGCGCGGTCGTCGTCCGCACCATGGCGCTCGTCTCGGCACGATCTCCGGCCCCGCGCAGAACGAGGGGCGATGTCAGCCACAGATTGGAAAGCACGAGGCGCGGGCCGAAGGGCATTTCGGGGGCCAAGAGCTGCAGCGCCTGCTCGAAGGCGGGGGTCAGGCGAGCGGGGAGCGGGCTTTTCTGCAAGCGATCGATCGCGGTGGCGAGAATGCCGATGGCGGTTTCGCGCGGAGGCATCGACGCGTGCCCTCCTTGCGCGTGGGTGGTCAGCTCGAGCGAAAGATAACCCTTTTCCGAAATCGCGATCGACGCCACCGGGCGCTCCACGTGGGGCACGATCCCCTGCGCGACCACGCCGCCCTCGTCGAGAATCCACGCGAACTTCAGGTTACGCGCGCGCAGCTCTTCTGCGATCTTCTTGGCTCCTTGCCGCCCGCCGACTTCCTCGTCGAAGCCCGACGCAAGCCAAATGGTACGCGCCGGCAGCCAGCCTTCCGCGAGGAGCGACTCGAAAGCCTCGAAAAGGCAGATGAGGGACCCCTTGTCATCGATGGCGCCGCGGCCCCACACGAATCCGTCGGCAATCGCGCCATCGAACGGGGGATGTGTCCATTTCGTTTCGGTGCCCGGCTCGACGGGAACGACGTCCTGATGTGCGAGAAAAAGGATCGGCTCGGCCGTCGGGTCCGTTCCCGGCCAGCGGTAAAGGAGTCCGTCTCCGTTGATCGTCTCGTGCACCATTCCCACGTGCACGCGCTGGTAGGTCGCAATGAGAAATTTGCGCAGCTCGGCGAAAGCCAAGCGGTCGTCGTCCTTGGCATCCTGATGCGAGACGGTGGGAAAGCGAATGGCGGCCGCGAGATGCTCAGCGACCGTCGTATCGCTCAACGCATCGCTCGGCTGCGGCGCGGCCGTCACGCGCGGCACGGGCGAGTGCTGGAGCGCCTTCACGCAGAGGACGGCTGCCAACGCACCGACGACGAGAAAAACCACGAGCAGAAGCTTCTTCACGCGGATCGACGATCGCACGCCTGGTGGCGCCAGGAAAGGACCGTCGGACCGCGTTCGTAGAAGCCTCGCTCCTAGCGGCTTAGATGATCGGGCCCTTGCACAAACTCGCGAGACCGAACACGTTCGACGCGATGCCCGACGCGTTCTGGATCGAAATGAGGAGATCGTTGTTGTTTCGCCCGGCGGCGGCAACGACGCGGCCGGTTTGGAAAACGCCGGCGCCTTGGCCGGCAAGCATGAACGGGATGTTTTTGAGGTAGTGCCCGTTCGAGCTGTCGCTCCAGCATTCCATACCGAGCAGCACCGAGCTGTTGAAAAGCGCCGTCTTGCCGCCGCCGTCGTCGATCGTTTTGAGAGCGGCCAAGAGTTGGGCGAACTTTCCCGAGAAGTACGTTCCCATGATGTTCTGCCCGGCCACGTCGTTGCTGTGCTCGAGCGTGTGATGGGCCTTGTCGACGCCCTGGGTGGGCCAGCGGTGACCGCTCGACGCGCCCGACATGGTGAGGGCGACGACGCGAGTGAGGTCCCATTCGAACGCGAGCTTGATGAGCGCGATCATTTGGTCGGCGACGGGCGCCAGCTGATCGCAGTTGTTCTTGTTGGCTCCGGTGCCCGTCGGCTTCGTGGACGTCGGGCACGGCTTGCTCGTCCCCGTTCCCGGACCGAGGCCGGCAAGATCCGCAGCGACCGCTTTTTCGACTTCGCGCCAACCGGCCACGAGACCGTCGAGCTTCTGGGCGTGCACTGAGTCCATGCCCAGATTGCGTTTCGCGTCGGTGATGTCCGCCAATCGGAAGTCGATCAAGCTCTTTTTGCGTTCGAGCGCGGCGCGTAGCTTGGCCGTGTCGGTGCCCGGTTGACCCGAGTCCTTCCCACAGATCGCGTTGACCCGTTGCATCAGCGTGTCGTAAACCTGCCCGACGTCCTGGATCGGCTCGATGGCGTTGCCATACAAGGCGTCGCCGGTTTGCCGCTTGCGGTACGAGATGTACCTCTGCCCCAAGCCTATGTTGTCGGCGTCGGATTGCGCGCCCACGCCGAGATGCAGGCTCGCAAAAGGGAGCGCCGCCAAGGCCGGAACGGTTTGGTAGTAGTTGGCGATGGCGATGTCGATCGACTCGAAGTCCGTGTACGCGTAATACGAGTCGTTTTTCGAATAGTGATAGCTATTGCCGGTCGTAGCGCCGATGAGGCCCGCGCCATGCTCTTCTTGGTAGCCGTCGCTTTTGGGCGATCCGCCGTGGATGCTCATCCCTGAAAATAGAATGAGGTCTTGCGCGTGCGGGGCGAGCGGTGCAAGTGGAGCGGGAAGGCTCGTGACCGCAGTGGTGGGGCTGACCGTCGGCGAGTGAAACGACGGTCCCTTGAAAAAGTGGACGAACCGAGGTGCACCGGCGAACACGCTGGCCTTCGCGTATCCCATCGATTTGGCGATGGGCATCAGCAAAAATGCCAGGGGGCCGAAGCACTTGATCAGATCCCGACGGGTGAGTACGCCCGACCTGCGCATCATGGTGCCTCCGAACGCCGTGAAAAGGCCGATGAACCCGCGAGGGTATGCAGCATGCCGACGATGTCCTGCTTGCCGTTATTGGCGAAATCGAAAAACATCTGCCGGAGCAAGGGATCGTCTCCGGTCGCCTCCTCGCGGCCCGTGTAAAACCGGAAGAGCTGCCGCGCGAAGCACTGCTGAAAGCGGAGCGATCGCGTGAACGCCTTCAGCGCCTCGACGGGAGAGCTCACGGTGAGCTTTCCTTCGTCGAGGAAGCCGACGGTGATGCTCGGGTCGACGGGCTTTCCCTCGTCGAGCGTTCTCCAGCGACCGATGGCGTCGAAATTCTCTTGCATGAAGCCAAACGGGTTGATGAAGCCGTGGCACGCCGCGCAGCGCGGCTGCGTGGTGGCCGTTTCGATCCGCTGCCGTTCCGTCGCACCCGCTGTGGTCGGCACGGTCAAGTCGACGTCGGGCGGCGGCTGGCCGAGCGGCAGGCACATCACCTTGCGCGTGAAGAACACGCCGCGTTTCACGAGCCGCGTCGTGGTCGGGCCGGAGTGCGATGCGAGCACGCCGGGCTGCGTGAAGATGCCCAGCCGTTGCGTGGGGTCGAGCTCCATGAAGGCGGCGGTCGTCGGCGGCATCTTGCCATAGAGAAAAGCGCCCGCGCTCGAGACGAAAGATTGGGTCGATTCTGTGACGTCCTTCATTTTGGGAGCCAGCGTCGAAAGCTGCCGCTCGAGGAAGGTTTTGGTCTCGGTCACGACGGCCGCGGCCACCTCGGGGGTGAACTCGGGGAATACGCTCGCGGCGATGGTGAACTCGTCGGGTTCTTTGACCTCTAGCCACGCGACGAAAAATCGCAGCAACTTGGCGCGCGCCTCCGCGCTGGCGAGGACCTGATCGACGGTCTTTTGCACCAGCGCAGGCGTCGACAAATAGGAAGTCGGCGTCGCCGAGGAGAGTCCAACCGTTTCCGGCGGGGCGTCGGCAAGCGTGTAAGTGATGTTTTGCAGCTGCTGGGCCGGCAAAAGCAGGCTGGCGGTGTCCGTCAGCACCTCATCGCGAAACACGTAGCTCGGTGAGGTCAAGGTGAGATCGACGAGCTCGGATGTGGCGCTCGGCGCGCCATACGTCGCCACGCTGGCGGTGAAGAAGTCGGTATATCGCGCTAGCGCTGCATCGGGGGCCGTTCCGCGAAAGGCCTTGCTCACGAATTTCTTGGCTTGGTCGGTAAGACACGCCGGTGAGTTGGCGCTCGCGGTGCAGTCGATGACGCTCGTCGGCGCCGCTTTGACGGCGGTCGCGATCTGGGTCACCCAATTCGTGTACGGGGTGAAATTGGCCGGGTTGAAGCTGAGGTTGTCGGCGTATTCGTAGTTGGTCTGCAGAGGATCGCGAGGGACGCTGGCCACGGCCGTGGTGGTGACGTGTTGGGGCAAGAGCGTCTTCGTCGTGATGTCGAGCTGCGTACGCGTTAGGCGGAAAACTCTTTTGAGCGGGTTCGTCGCCGTTTGGCCCGGGAAATACTGAGCGGCAATTTCAGCCAGTGTAGGAGTTGTGACCACACCTCCATCGCCCGGAGCGCTGCCTCCCGCGCCATTGCCGCCGGTGCTACCACCGCCGCTACCAGTAGTGCCGGTGCCATTGCCGCCCGCGCCGGTGCTCGCGTTACCACCGGCGCCGGTGCTCGCGTTGCCGCCGCTGCCGGTAGCGGCTCGGTCCCGGGCCTTCGTCGGTGCCTCGTCAATCGTGCCCGTGCAGCCAAGGCCAAGCACGGCAAATATCAGGGGCAGTTCGACGGTCCGCCGGGTGAAACGCAGGCTCACTGGGCGCATAGGGGCTCCTCTCCGACAAATTCCGATACGCCCTAACCGAGTGGCACCCCTTTGCGGATTGTTGGTCAGGCCCGATGGTTTTTTCTGACCTAGAGGCAGGTGGCGCGAAACGCGTCGAGATTGGCGTCGCGTTTGATGATCGCGGAAAGCCCGAGATCTTTGGCTTTGGGACAAACTTCCGCCTTCCGGCTCTCGTCGCCGTACTCGACGAGGAATGCGGCCTTTCGTGCGGCGACGAAGGGACCGGCCGGTGTGCAGTTCGTCGCGAGACAGCCAAAGACGATCGTCCAATCGAAATCCGCGACCAGGTCTTGTCGCAGCGAGACATCACCGTCGACGAGCCCGATGGAGAGCCCCAAAGTGTGCGCCGCCGCGGTGAGCAAGCGATCGTAGGCGAGTTGATCGGCGCGGGTGAAGTCGAAGCCGGTGTTCGTGAGGAACGCGGCGAGGCCGCTCGGATGAACACCGTCGCAGTCGGATCGGGCGGCCTTTGCCACGCGATCTTGCATGATCGAGCGCACCGTCGGGTTGCGGATATCCACCCATCGTTCGTTGGGATAGTTGGGAAGCGAAGCGCCGAGGCTGCTGGTCGGAAAATCCGGTGCGTCGGTGCGAAAATCCTCCCTCGTACCTGCGCTGAAGTAGCAGATCACGATACGGCCCGCGCTGTGCAGCGTGCGGATGACCGATGCGGGCATTTCGAAATCAGCGATGTAAACGCGGGCTTCCGCCGACGTGTCGACCATGCCGCCACTGAGCTGGATTTGCCACGTCATCAGAGGCTCGGGCTTCGGATGCGGCGGAGCGGCGTCGCCCGGTAGCCGCCCGTCGAGGGTCGGTGCGTCCGACGTCGCTGCGTCCGACGTCGCTGCGTCCGACGTCGCTGCGTCGAGGGTCGGTGCGTCGAGGGTGGATGCTTCCGACGTCGCTGCGTCAGGGGTCGACCGCAAGACGTCGCCCTCGGCGCCGGCGCACGCCGTCACCATCATCGCGCAAAGTAGCACCTTGGAGCTTCGCATGAGGTTTGGCTGCATTTCCTCCGGCGAACCGGCCGTAGTCTAGCAGCTGCCGCCCTCGAAATGTCGATGCCCAAGCTGCCCGTACGTTGCTTGACCAGGTTTTGCCCCTAGAGGTGCACTGGGAAAATGGATTGCCATCGATGATGCTCGCAAGCTGGACTTCGCTCGAAGCGCAGCCGTTCTGGGTGGCACGGCAACGGCGCGCCATGGCAGAGTGGAGCGTGTCGCGCGAAACCGCTCTGCGACGCCCAGCCGAATCGGCCGACGGCGAACAAGAGTCGGGCCGAAGCCTGCGGGATCTGCTCAGCAAGGCCGGGCGGGGCGGTCAGCTTCTGCGCGAGCCGGCGACGTCCGACGAGGGCCAGTCGCTGCCCCTTTGCTTCGACGACGTGTTCCGCCGTTACGCGCCTTACGTGGGCGCCGTCGTTCTGCAGCTCATCGGTCGCCCCGGGGACGTCGACGACGTGGTGCAAGACGTTTTCATCCAGGCGCACCGCGGCCTGGCGAAGCTTCGCGATCCGGCGGCCGTGCGACCCTGGCTCCGCCGCATCGCGGTGCGGCGCGCGCGGCGGTGGCTGCGCAAGCGCTGGGTGCGGCGCTGGTTTGGCGAATCCGATGTCGACCTGCAGGCGGAGCTCGTCGATGCCTCGGCGAGTCCCGAGCAGAGGGCGCAGATCGCGCACATCTACCGAATGCTCGAGCGCATGCCGAAAGACGAGCGCATCGTCTGGGTGCTGCGGATGGTCGAAGGCGAGACCCTGGAGTCCATCGCCGAGCTCCTCAGTTGTTCGGTGTCGACGGTGCAGCGCCGCCTCCGGACTGCGCAAGCTGCCATGGGGGAGATCCGATGAGCGAGAACGAGCGACTCGGGTTGCCGAAGTTGAAACTCGGCTGGGACGAGGGGCGAACCGAACGCCTTTTGGCAAGTGTTCACGTCCGGATCGATCGGCGCAAGCGAGCCTGGCGCGCGGCGGCGATGTCCGCCACGCTCGTTTCGGTGGTGTGCGTGGCCTTGGTCGCCGCTCGATGGACCGGAGCGCCCACGATCGCGCCGGCTTCGAACGATGCGGCTCGCCAGGTTAGGGCCGAAAACGCGATTCGTCTCCGGGACGGCTCGCGCATCGACGTGAGCCCCGGTACGTCGGAGGTTCGCGTCGTCGAAGAGAGCACCTCGCGCGTCCGTGTGGACCTCGTGCGCGGAACGAGTCGATATTCCGTCGCGCCGAACCCCGATCGAGCCTTCGAGGTCCGCTCTGGATCCGTCACCATTACCGTCATCGGGACCGAGTTCGTCGTGGAACAGCGCGGTGAGGCCACGTGGGTCGAAGTGTTGCGCGGCAAGGTGCGCGTGTCTTGGGCCGACGATCGAGCTTTCCTCGAGACCGGCGAGAGCGGGACCTTTCCGCCCTCGAGCGCGCCCAGCGCCGCGGAACGCGGCGTCGCCGGGCGCGAGGAAATCGATGCACCGACGGCGCGCGGTCCCCACGCCGCCACGCAAGTCTACCGCTCGCGCGTCGCCCGTCACGATTACCGCGGTGCCTACGCCGTGCTTTCGCGCAACCCTGCCCTCGCGGGCGACACGGTGGAGGAGCTTCTCGTCGCCGCAGACGTTGCCCGGCTCTCTGATCACCCATCCGAAGCAGTGCCCTATTTGCAACGGATCATCCGCGAGCATCCACGCGACGAACGAGCGCCCTTGGCCGCGTTCACGCTGGGAAGGACATTGGGGGGACTCGGTCGGACGGAAGAAGCGATGAACATGTTCGGCCGCGTGCGCAGCTCGTGGCCGAAGAGTCCCCTCGGCGAAGACGCGCTGCTGCGTCAAGCAGAGGCCGCAGCGCAGCTCGGGGACATCGGCGCGGCGCGCCGCATTGCCGAGCAATACGATCGAGACTTTCCGAACGGGCGTCGCCGCTCCGAAGTGCGTCGGTACGCGCGGCTGGACTAACGCGAGAGGCGCCGCCGATCCCCCATGGGACGACTGGGAGCTGGCGCGTTCGGGATCATTTTCTTCAGCGCTTTCGTCGCGCGCGCCCAGGCAGCTCCTGACACAGGCGTGCGCGTTTACGTGGCCAATTGCGCCGAAGATCTCGCTTCGCGTCTGCCTGCGGTCGTGAAGCTCGAGATCGACGTCCTTTTGCGCGAGCGAGGCCCGACGCGCTCGCCGCCCGAAACGATCGCCGTGCGCTGCGAAGAGGAAAAGGCTCGCCTCGAGGTCACACTCGAAGGCGTGAGCCATGCGTCGACGATCGACCTGCACTTGCTGGCGGTGGAACACCGTGCGCGCGCGGTAGCGCTCGCGGCCGCGGAGCTGGTGCACTCGGTGGCCGGTCGGCCCCGCGCACCCGAAGCACCACCGACGCTAGCGACGTCGGCGATGTCGCGATCGCCATCGGATCGACCGGCGCCTGATTCGGCGCCGCGCGGCTCGTCGCGGAGAGCGACGTTGCTCGTGGGCGGGCTCCTCGAATGGCGTGGAAATCCGGCGGTCCTCCTGGGGGGGGGCCGTATGGCCTTCCAATACGCGCTCGGAAAGCTCGTCGTTCCCGAGTTTTCCGTCGACGCATCTTTCGGCGGGATCCACGCGCGCTCCGCTCAAGTAGCCATCCGCACCCTATCGGCGGCCGCGCACCTCTATTTCGGCGCGACGAGCGGAAGCGTGCGTTGGGAACTCGGGCCGGGCGCGCGCTTCGGTGGGGTGTATCTGGCCGGCCAACCCGACGCAGGATCGGGCCTCGAAGGACGCACGCTCACCGCAGCTTGGGGCGGTCCAGAATTGCGTGCGCGCGTCGCCTACGGCGCTTCGCAACTCCGCCCGGCGCTGGTCGCGCTCGGCGTTGGAGCCGGCCTCGTCGCGTTGCCCGTGCGCGGGCTGCTCGACGGCACCGAGTCCGTCTACGCGGTCGAGGGGCCGTGGATGTCCGTCTGTGCCGAGGTGGGGCTCGGGCTGTAACTGCTTCGTCACGGCTCGAGCGTGCACGTCAGGTGCCCTTCGAGCGGGCCTAGGGCCGCTCCTCCCGTGACGTGCAGGTCGGCGCGAAACCCGCCCGAGCGACACCATTTCATAGAATCATCGGTGCGCATGCAGAACCCGCTCGGGCAATCGGGGCACGGCGCGCCCGAGCGACAGTTCGCTCCAGCTTCGCCTTCGAGTTGCCGCACCTCGCACACGCGGTGCTCTCCCTTGGGTGTGTTGATCACGGTTGCACCGCTTCCGCCATCGGCCGTCGGAAGATCGAACCATCCACGCGACAGCGGGCATCCCATGGGTTGCGCGTGCACGACACGGAGGGTGCACGCGGCAAGACCATCGTCACGCAGGCGCAGTGGGCGCGCCACGCAATTCGAGCCTCCAAAGTAGTGAAAGATGAAGTGAGAGCTGAAGAGGTGGGTCAGCCTATCGACGCCATCACAGAACGTGCCGAAGGCATCGAAGAGGAATTTGTCCAATGCGAGAAGACGCCATGCGTCTGTCGCGCGCGGCGCGCAGCGACCGCCGTCTTGCGCCGGCACGACGGGCACAAATACCATCGCTCCAAAAAAGTCGTCGCCGCAAGCGTTCACAGCGTCGACGTAGACGGGGGCGGGCTCCGTGCTGTCGTCGTCGGTGCCGCTCACAATCATGGCGAAGGTGACGCCGCGTGGCGCTTCTGCGATCATCGTCTGGCGAGGACCGTGCGGCTCAACGCAGTTGGTTTTGAGAGCAACCACGTCACGGTACGCTTCGAGCGACTGATAGCGCGCTCCCGTCGGCGCCGGTGCCTGATCGACGGCGCGCGCAAACGCGTCCGCGAAAAGGCGCGCGTTTTTGGCATCGGCCTGCGGCGTTTGCCACCGCAGCGCAGGGTCGTCGGCTGGCCCCGTCCAACGCTCGTCGCCGCTCCTCGACGGGTGCACGACGAACACCGCCGTGTTCACGGAGAGCCAGGTATCGCGCGGCGTGGGCGGATCGTCATTGCCCACGAGGAAACTATCGAGAGACGCCGAGAACGCCGCTTTGACGTCCGATCGAAGCTGGTCCGCGACAGGATCATCGCGGTCATCGACGACGACGACCCAGTTGAGGACTTGTTGTGCCGAAGGCTGGATGAACCGTTCCGAAAAAACGTGAGTCGATGGCGGCAAATCCGCCTCCGCGCCCGACCCGCACGCCCCAACAACCAACGATGCAAGCACACCGACCACGTTGACCCATCGCCGAACAGCGGCCTTCTTTTCTCGCGCGCTCGCCAAATGCATCACCAACCCAATGCAACCCTCAGACCCACCCCCAATCGCTCCCAATGACGCCCAACGGCGCATCCCACCATTCCCAGTTGTCGCCCCGCCAACCCAAGTAGCAGCCGCCCCTAGCCCGCATGAAGGGGTGCCTCCGGCGGCGGGCGGCGGCGCAGAGAGGGCGGCACTTCCCCTCGGCGCCATCCAACCCCCCGTTCCGTCGCGCGCCAGCGGCGAGTCTGCTCGCGCAGAACACCGCGATTACAAACGGCGCGCGTTACCCCGTCGCACCACGATGGCCGCCCGAACGCGCGTCCGCCGCCCGAGGCACCCCTGCGGGCGCTCCGTTACAACTCCGCCGAACAGGTCAAGCCGTCGGCAAATCCGTAGCAAGCAGCCCGAACACAGCATGATCGAGCCATCGCCGGTTGCAGAACTCGGCCTGCCGCAAAACGCCTTCGAATCGGAATCCGAGCCGCGCAATGACGAGCAGCGAACGATGGTTGTCCGTCGACGCCGCGACGCGCACGCGATGCGCGCCCATTTGGTGGAAAGCAAAATCGAGCGCTGCCCGCGCCGCCTCGGTCATGAGCCCGCGCCCCGTGGCTTCCTTGCGCAGCCAATATCCGAGCTCGCACGAGCGGTGCAAGTGCACACACGCCTCGAGCCCCACGATGCCGACCAACGTACGCGTGGCGCGCTCACGCACGGTGAACCTCACCGCGCGTCCCGCGTCCCAGTCCGACGCACAAGCATCGGTGAAGCGTTGGTTCGCCGAGGGATCGGAATTGAATGGTACCCACGGCAGCCATTCGCCTAAGTGCGCACGCGACCCGTCCACCGCTTGCCAGAGCTCGCCAGCGTCGCTCGATTCGACCGGAGACAACGCGAGGCGGGGTGTTTCGACGGGATGAGCGCGAATTTCACCGCGAGAAGGAACGACGAGCATAGGAGGACTCGCGCGGTACACGAGGTGAGGAGAGTATGACGAGGGTGGCCCCGAGCGGCTACTTACAGAGCGCTCGGGCGCCGAGGAGTTCGGGGTGACCGGCTTCCGCATCCAGCCAGGTAACATACCACTCGCCGGGCGCGCCTCCTGGAACAACGCTCGGGGGGGCGGGATCGCCCATGGTTCGAGCGATGGTCGTCGGGGGGCCGACCCCATCCCGGGTCATGGCCGCCATCTTGAGCCGATTGCCCTCGAACCAGGCGAGCTGCACGGCCCCGGAGGGGGCGATGGCCAAGGTCGGACGTGCCCCCTTGGGGTCGAACTTCTTGCGCCAGATGATCTGCCCCTTCGACGCCTCCATATAAGCGGCGTTGGCACCGCCGCCATCGCTGTGCCAGACGAGGTAGCACCCCTCGGTCACGCACTCGATGCGGGGGGTATCCCCCTTTTCTCGCTCGCCGGTCACCGCCTGCGATTCCCCGAGCTCGCGGTCTTTGCTGGCATCTTTGTCTCGCGGCGAAGGCTTCTCCGCGGGGGGCTCGAGCCCCTTGGCGAGAGCGGGATCGGCGACGCCGATACGCAAGAGCTGGATCACGCGCTGAGGGTCTCGTTCCACCCGGAAAACGACATCGAGAAAGCCCCCAGCGATACCGATGGAAGGGTAGCGGACGCGGGGTTTGCCCCCTCGCGGTGGATAGTCGGTGGCGCGCACCTCGCCGTTCATTGGCTCGAGCTCCGCCGAGAGGTGACGCAATAAAAGGTCGCTCGAGGCGTCGCTCGCGCGGTCCTCGGCCCAGACGATCCAAAATGTACCGTCGGCGGCGCGCGCGATGGACGGAGGAGAGCTGGACGTCGGCTTACGGCTGGTGATGGCGCGTGCAGGAGCGGCGATGCGACCTTCGGCATCGAGCCACCTCACGCGAATGCCTGCCTCGGCACCCTTCATGTCGACATAGGTAAGCGCGATGCGATCGCCAAACGATAAAAGCTGGGGATGCGCGACGAGCCCACCTTCCGGCGTGACGTCGCGGGGAACCGACGCGCGCATCGCCGAATCGAGCAGCACCGTATACGCGTGATCGTGACCAGGGGACTCGTGATCGTCGGTCCAAGCGACGAGCGCTCCGCGCGGCGTGAACGCCATCGCCGGCCGACCCGAGCCCCCCGGTGAATTGTAGGGACGCGGGTGCGCAAGCCCGGTGATCTTGCAAGAACCCTTGGTCGACGTGGCAAACTGTGCCTGGTCATAAAGCGTCTTGGGGGCGCCGGATTCGGACGCCTCTTTGAACATGCGCAGCGCATCGGGGACGTTGTTGGACGCGAGCTGCGATTGGGCGCTGGCGACGAGGGGCGCCCATTTCGGCCCTTTCGGCGCCATGGGCGCCGGCGCCTCCACGACGGGCGGCGCCATGCTGACGATGGGTGCCGCCGACGAGGCCGCGGGCGCGACCGGCTCTTCGACGGGAAGCGGCGCGGCCGGTCGAATCAAAAAGAGCCACCCCAGGTACCCTCCAGCGGTGATAGCGGCAACGCCGCCGAGGGTAAGGGCCGCGCGGTTGGCGCGCTTCGATCGCCGCGACGACGCGGAGTCGCGATCGAGCGTCGCGCTGAGTGGGCTGCCGCCGGAAAGCCGCGCCAAGGCGGGCGCCATGTGCGCCCCGCCCACGTTTCCCGGTGGGGGCGTTCCGGGCAAGGGAGCGGCCTGCGACAAAACCCCGAGAGCGGCGTGGGGGCTCGCTTCGAAAACTGGCGACGCGTGCGCCGCAGCTCCGCCGCGGTTCGAAGGGGGCGGCTCCGGTGGCGTCGCGCGCACCCGCGACAAGATGTCGCTCGCGTCAGCCAGCGACGTGAGCGAGATCACGCTGGCAGAATCATCCGGCAGCGCGTTGACGAGGTCATCGGCCAACTCTTTCGCCGTTTGGAACCGCACGTCGACCGACCGGGCCAGCGCTTTTTCGAACCACGTTTGAAAGCTCGCCGGCAGGTCCGGTCGGAACACGAGCGCGTTCGGTAGCGGCGCGCTCGCGATTTGGGCGAAGGTCATGGCGACGCCTTGCTCGGTCGACCAGACCGTGCGCCCGGTGAGGCATTCGTACGTCATGCACCCGAGCGCCCAGAGGTCGGCTCGATGATCGACCTGGCCCTGTCCCTTGACCTGTTCGGGGCTCATGTAGGCGGGTGTTCCGAAGACGGCTCCTTCACGGGTGAGGCGCGCCGCCGGTCCACCGTCGTCGAGCGGCATGTAGAACTTGGCCAGTCCAAAATCGAGAATCTTGGAGAGGAGACTTCCCTCTTCGTCCACGGTGAGGAAAATGTTCTCTGGCTTGAGGTCGCGGTGAACGATCCCCGCCGCGTGCGCTTTGGTCAGCCCGCGCGACACCTGATTGACCATCCGCACGGTATTCGGGATATCGATCTGGCGGACGCGCGTCATGCGCTCGTAAAGCGACTCGCCTTCGAGCAGTTCGAGCACCAAGAACGGGCGACCATCTTCGAGCTTGCCGGAGTCGTAGACGTCACAGATGTAAGGGCTCGAGATGGCGGCTGCGGCGCGCGCTTCGCGCAGAAAACGCTCCACCACGATCGCCGACGCAGTGAGCTCAGCGGCTAGAACTTTGACGGCGACGCGCTTGCCGATGTGGATGTTCTCGGCTTCGTAGACCGCAGCCATCCCACCCCGCCCGATTTCGCGGCTCAAGCGGTATTTTTCTACGAGCACGGTCCCGAGAGGGATTTTGGACGCGTTATGCGGGGCCATCAGACGAGGCGCTGTCCACGCTATAGTCTAAATAACTTGGGACACCGAGCGGTTTGACCGTCCGGAGCTCCGTGCGTGGATTCAGGGCCCTTGCTCCACGGGGCGCGTCCAACCCCTGGTCCCCGCGAACGGTGCATTGGCGAAAGTATGCCAGCAGAGGGGGCACTTGTATGCTCCTACGACGAGCCACCCACCTCCGGACCGATAGGAAGCACGTTCCCGAGGTAGGTGCATGCACGCCACGCCGGGGCGGCCCCGCTTTCGTCGACATAGCTCCCCGAGGTCCAAAACGGGTCGCCGTCGAACCACTGAAGCGCCAAGCGGGCTCGCCCGGTCGTAGCTTCGCGCCGGCGCTGAGCGTCGACAATTCGCGCGACCTACCCATGTCGACGCGCCAGCGAAACATTCCTGAAACATCCGGAGCGCAATGAATACTCCATCGATCAACTGGGACAATTCGCGCGGAGGCACGTCGGATGAAAAAAGTGGAGGCCATCGTCAAGCCTTTCAAGCTGGACGAAGTAAAGGACGCCCTCGCCGAGGTGGGGATCCAGGGGATGACCGTGACCGAGGTCAAAGGATTCGGGCGCACGGGCGGAAAGAAAGAGGTCTACCGGGGGTCGGCCTATGTAGTCGATTTCGTCCCCAAGGTGCGAATCGAGGTGGTCGTCCCCGATGGCCTCGTACACCAGGTGCTCGAAGCGATCGAGAAGAGCGCGAAGACTGGTCGGATCGGGGACGGGAAGATTTTCGTCGTGCCCGTCGAAGAGGCGGTGCGTATCCGCACCGGCGAGCGCGGCGAGGAAGCGATTTGACGAAAACAGCGAGCGGCCCTCGGCATACGGGGCGCCCCAAAGGAGAAGGCGGATGAAGCCCAAGGAAGTAGTCGAGTTTGCCAAGAAGAACGACGTCCAATTCGTCGACCTGAAATTCATCGATTTTCCGGGCATCTGGCAGCACACCACCGTGCCCGCACACCGGCTGACCGAGGCATGCTTCGAGGAGGGGTTCGGTTTCGACGGTTCCTCGATCCGCGGATGGCAGCCCATCAACGCCTCCGACATGCTCATCGTCCCCGATCCGGAGACGGCGAAGCTCGACCCGTTCACGGCGCACACCACGCTGAGCGTCATCTGTTCGGTGAGCGATCCCATCACGGGACAACCTTACTCGCGCGATCCGCGCTTCGTCGCCAAGAAGGCCGAGGCCTACTTGCGGCAGACCGGTATCGGCGACGCGGTGTTCTTCGGACCCGAAGCGGAGTTCTTCGTATTCGATCAGGTCCGCTACGAGTCCGGGCCGCAAGGGTCGATGTATTCGATCGACTCGGAAGAGGCGGGCTGGAACTCCGGCAAAGAGGGGACGAACCTCGGCTACAAGATCCGTAACAAGGAAGGCTACTTCCCCGTCCCCCCGACGGACACGCTCGCCAACCTGCGCCAGGAGATGATGCTCACGCTTCAAGCCTCCGGCGTCGAAGTCGAAGTCGGGCACCACGAGGTCGCCACGGCGGGGCAGTGCGAGATTGGCTGTAAATTCGCTCGTCTCTTGCAATGCGCCGATCAGCTGATGTGGTTCAAGTACGTCGTCAAGAACACTGCCAAAAAATACGGCAAAACTGCGACCTTCATGCCCAAGCCGCTCTACGGCGACAACGGCAGCGGGATGCACTGCCATCAGTCGGTTTGGAAAGAGGGCAAGCCGCTCTTCGCTGGCGACGGCTACGCAGGGATGTCCAATGTCGGCCTCTGGTACATCGGCGGCATCATCAAGCACGCCAAGGCACTGGCCGCGCTGACCAACCCGACGACCAACAGCTACCGCCGTCTCGTCCCGGGATTCGAGGCTCCCGTCAACCTCGCCTACTCGAGCCGCAACCGCTCGGCGTCAATCCGCATTCCGGTCGCGGGTATCACCTCGCCCAAACAGCGCCGTATCGAGGTGCGTTTCCCCGATCCGTCGTGCAACCCCTACCTCGCGTTCTCGGCCATGCTGATGGCGGGCCTCGACGGTATTCAGAACAAAATCGATCCCGGCGATCCGCTCGACAAGGACATCTACGCGCTCTCCCCCGAGGAGCTCGCCGAGGTGCCGCACATGCCGGCCTCGCTGGAAGAGGCGCTCAGTTCGCTCGAGAAAGACCACGAGTTCTTGCTGCGCGGCGACGTCTTCACCAAAGACGTCATCTCGACATGGATTGAGTACAAGCGAGATCGCGAGCTCAATCAGGTACGGCTTCGCCCCGTGCCGTACGAGTTCTTCCTCTATTACGACATCTGATCGAGCAACGACCGTCGTTTCTGCCGGCGTCGCTGTTGCGGCGCCGGCACTCGTTTGTCCGGATGGCGGCAGAGACAAGTCCTCGCTCGCCCCGCGGCGCCGCGCTAAAGAGGTAGGAAGCTCTTTGCCCGAAGCGAGGTTTTTGATGAAGGCCGATCCTGCAGCTCGGTTCCAGCGCGTCACGCAGGTGGCGCGCCGTGCGACGATCTCGCGATGGCGCGCGGCGTGCGTCGCGACATGCCTAGCGCTCTGCGCGCCGGCGTCGTGCGGCGACGAAAAGCCCGGCCCGAGCGATACGGACGCGGCCGATTCCTGCACCGGCGAAGGCGATTCCTACAAGGTCGGCCTGTCGAAGACATCGAACGCCGCTTCTTTCACGGTCGAGCTCGTCGACGCCAATCCGGCGCCACCGGGGGTGGGTACCAATGCCTGGAAGCTCCGCCTCAAGGACGGCGGCGGCAATGCCGTGGTGGGTGCGATCGTCAATATCAACCTCTACATGCCGAAGCACCGACACGCTCCGGCCGGAACCGTAGGCGCCGATCGAGGCGACGGGGCCTACGACGTTACGGATCTCAATCTCGTCATGCCCGGGC
This sequence comes from Polyangiaceae bacterium, assembly GCA_035318505.1. Lineage (GTDB taxonomy): Bacteria > Myxococcota_A > Polyangia > Polyangiales > Polyangiaceae > DASWDH01. The sequence continues at coordinate 16,722 of DATHEQ010000489.1, forward strand.
TCTTCGACGTTACCGTCGAGGTTACCGCTCCCGGTCACATGACGGATAGCGCCCAATTTCAGTTCTGCGTCGGCCGTAAGGGTGACTGAGCCATCCGCGCGTGCGGCGCCTGCGCGCGCCGCGCCGGTGTCGCCTAGCGGCTTATTCGGATTGCGGGCTTTTCATGCCGATACAATCCTGCGTCGCGCCGTCTTTGAAGTTCCTGACGGCATCGAACCGACCGGAATTGCGCACCGCCTCGCTCCACTCGAAGGAAACCTCGCCGAGTCGCCGCAGCTCGGGATGGGGGCCGATGACCTCGGGTTTGTTGGCAAGTACCGCGTTGGGATAAAGCGAGAAGATCGGCATCTTGGCGCGGATCGCCGGGTCGAGATGGCCCGAGGCAATGAGATCGTCGAGCACGTCGAAGCCCATCGCTTGCAGACGCACGCGCACGGTAACGCGGAGCCGTGCGGGATCCGGCGGCGCCCCGATCGTCGCCGTCTTGGAGAGCGGATAGGTGCGGCTCACATGGTTGGCGAAGTACCGCGGGTCCGTTGGGACGAGCGTGACGGCGACGGGCAGCGCATACGATTTCGCGTCGGTCACATCCCAGAACATGTGGGGCTCTTTGTCACCCACACCGCTCAGCTTGTCGCGAAAAAGCCAGAGATCGGGATCGCGGCCTTCGCGCGAGGTGATGTCCTCGTCGTCGGCGATGGCGCCGCTCTCGTAAACCGGCGTCGCCTGGCCATCCACGTAGGCCTTCACCTCGACCCACGCCCGCCTGTCGTGTGATGCGCCGCTTGGCCAGAGATGCCCGGCTCCGACGTTTTCCAACATCACCGTGATGCGCGTTTGATCGACATTCACGATGTGGACGCAGATCTCCTTGACGTGGACGGTGCTGTTCAAAAAATATTGGATACGTTGGCGATGGCGCGACTCGAGGAACTCGTCTTCGGCCGCGTTGCCCGTATCCGGGAAGCGCGCGAAAGCGACATCGACACCGGGAAAGAGATGCTCGTGCAAGTTGCGGGAACCCACGGCGAGGCCCGCTTTCTCGGCGGCTGGGCCGAATCCTTTGAACGGCGCCGGTGACGGTACCATGTGGCAGCTGGGGCAGGGAAGGCCCGCGCCGGCGTCGTCTCCATCGGCGAAAATGGAAGCCTGCCATTCGCTGAACGTTCGCTCGAGGTGCACCGGCGCACCGCTGTTCGAAGGCGGCGCGGGGGGGGAGGGCAACACGATGTCATGACACGATCCACAGAGCTTCGCGCTCTCGGGTGATGCACCCGACATGAGAAAAGAATATTCGGAGCGGTGGGCGGGATTCCTCACGGGATTTTTGAAGCCACCGCGCATGGTGGCGTCGTTCGAGAGGTGAATCGGATTGTTGTGCGTACCCGCGACCGCGTCGGCGTTGTGACAGAAATAGCAAGTGACACCCTGCAGCGCCTCTGGCACTTCGGCGAGATTGAGCCCGTCCGTCGTGGCGCCCCGCTCGACGGCCATGGGGGCGTGGCATTTGACGCAAAACGAGCCGAGGGCACCGTTCGTCTCCTCTTGTCCTCGCCGATTCATCGCTCGAAAGACGGGATCTTTGGAAGCGTAGGCGTGCATGCTCGCCGACCACTCTTGGTAATGTTGGACGTGGCATTCCTTGCATGTCGAGGGGTCGGTCAATTGCGCGACCGTCATCGTGCTGTCCGCCGCTTCGTCGCTGCATCCGATGACGAGCGACGCCGCTGACGCAACGATCGCCGCGTGCCACGCACCGAGCGCGCGTGTCATCTCGACCTTCCGCTCGGCGCGCTCAGGGCGCTCGCGTCGCGCCGGCCTGAATCCACCGACGGATCGAGCAGCGCTGCCCCTCGTCGAGAGGCGTTGCCGGCGGCATTGACCATGAATGGCCGATTGAATCTAGTCGTACGACCAGTTCGCTGCAAGCAGCGTCCCCTGGCTTGACCCTTGCGCCTCCGGGCTTCGGCGCGAGAAGGTCGGCGTGACTCGCGGCTTCTTCGAGAAAGACGAGCCCTCCCTGTCCACCGCCGCTGCCGTGGCACGCGCCACCCGACGAGGTGCAGCTCGGCGCGAAAACGCGTTCGAATAAGATGTTGTAATCGGGCGCATACGCGAGCTCGCATGTATCGACATTGAGCCCGTTCAAGCATGCGGGGCGATCCGGGGCGTCCGTGCCGCAGCCGCCGGCGAGCGCTGCGGACAGCAGACCTGCAAAAGTCCACGTCTGTGCGAATCGCTCGAGGAAGGTGAGGAGCGGGTGACCGGCTGCTGCCGTCGCGAACCGGCGGCCGCGGCCGGCATCGCGGTGTGAAGCGCAACAGCTTGCGTCGGTCATGGCGGGGAGCGTTAATGAGATAGCATGAGGCGACCATGATCGGGCAAAGGCGGCGCTGTCTTCATTCACTCGCGGCGGCGGCGATGGTTTTGACGATGGCTGGTGCCGGAGCGGCCAACGGTCGGTTCCCGCGGGCGCAATACCTGAAGGAATCGGCCACCGACCCGAGCGCGCTCGTCCTATCGGCGACGTACGGGCTGCTCGTCACGAACGACCGCGGCAAAAACTGGTACCTCGTCTGTGAGAGCGGCTTGTTCGGAAATCAGCCGGACGACGGCGATTGGATCGACCCCTTTCTCGAGCTGACGCCGGCGGGGCAGATTTTCTCGGGATCGAACCACGCGGTGCGTACCTCGACCGATCGTGCATGCTCGTTTTCGACCGTGGCTGGGCTGCCCGTCGATTGGCGCTGGTACGATCGGACGAAGACATCCGACAAGGCAAGCGTCTTCGATCTCAGCTTGGAGCCCGTCGTCGGCGACAACGCGGTCGTGGCGCTCGTGTCGTCCCTCGAGCCTTCCGGATTCGAGCATCGGATTTTCGAGTCCCTCGACAACGGCGCAACCTGGGTCCCCCTCGGCAGCAAGCCCATCGCGGCACCGATCACGCAGGCAGCGACCGTCGACGTCGACCCCACCGACCCGAAACGGCTCTACGTCACGGGGCGAGGGCAGACCTCTATTTCGATCTTTGCCTGGTCGCTCGACCGCGGCGAAACATGGTCCTCGAGCGAGATCCCGGGCACGGAGGACGTGGACAATTCGTACATCGCCGCCATATCTCCCACGGATCCGAACAAAATCTGGGTTCGGTCGAGTCGCTGGCTGCTCGATCCGGACGTCGGCGCCGACATCGGAGAAGACAGCCTCGCCTACTCGAGCGACGCCGGAAAGACGTGGACGGAGATCCTACGCAAGCGGGCCAAGCTGATGGGGTTTGCGCTCTCTCCGAATGGCGAAACGGTGCTGGCCGGCTACGGCGATACGAACGACCCCTCCGGTCGTCACGTCGACGACGCGGACATGGGCGTCTACGAAGCAAGCGCCGGCAGCGCGGCGTTCGTGAAAGTCTTCGACGCTTCGGTGACGTGCCTGACCTGGAACAAGACGGGTATTTATGTTTGCGGATCGCAGGACCGCGACCACTTCCACCTCGGATTCGCCACCAACCCTAGCTTCGCGCC
>DATHEQ010000490.1:0-9772 GCA_035318505.1 Polyangiaceae bacterium
TCGATTTCGAGTTCGTCGTCGAATGCGATCGCGTGTGGATCGTGCAGGCGCGCCCCGCGCTCGGCGCGGCGTTTCCCGACGGTGGTGACGCCGAGACGGTGTGGTCGCGGGCCAACGTGGGCGAGGCACTGCCCGGCGCGGCAACGCCGCTCACGTGGTCCATCGCACGGTCCTTCTCCGAGCGCGGATTTCGCAAGGCGTTCGCCTCGCTGGGATGCTCGGTTCCGCGCGGCGCGCGGCTGGTGACCAACGTGCACAGCCGTTTTTACCTGAACCTCACGCTCTTCATGCGCATTGCGGCGCAGGTTCCCGGCCTCGATCCGAAGACGCTCATCGATCTCGGCGGCGGTTCGGAGGTCGAGATCCTCGAGAAGCAAGTGGCGGGCGTTTCGCGCCGCGCCTTTTACGCCAGGCTGCCGCTCACGGTCGCGCGCCTGCTCACCGAGCAGATGCGGCTCGCTGGCGAGGTCGACCGTTTCGACGCCTACGCGTCGCACGTCCGACAGAGTCTCGGCGCCATCGATTTCACCATCTTGCCCGACGCCGCGCTGGCGGCGGCGCTGCGCGACGCGCGCAAGCTGCTCGATCGGTGCGGAGAGCTGATGCTTTCGTGTGCCAGCGCATCGCTCGCGAGCCACGTTGCGTTGAAGACCGTGCTCGCCCGCGCCTCGCCCGTAGGTGCCGAGCGCATTGCTCAGGCGCTTTCCGCCGGCGTGGGGGACTTGGAAAGCGCGCTGCCCGGCATCGCGTTGAACCAAGTAGCCGCCATCGCGCGCGCCGATGAACCCGCTCGGCGCGCCCTCGAGACCGGACAGGCTCGCGCGTTGAGCGATCTGCCCGAAGGAGACACGCGCCGCGCCTTTGCGCAATTTCTGGTGGTTCACGGCGATCGCGCGGTTCGCGAAGCGGAGCTCGCCACCCCGCGCTGGCGCGAGGATCCGTCGGTTCCGCTCGCTATGTTGTCGGCGACGCTCAAAGCGAATCGCCCCAACCCCGAGGCCCAGCTGAAGAGTGCGCGCGAACGGGCTGAGCACGAGCTCGCCGAGGCAGAGGGCCGACTTTCGATCGTGGAGATGTCGCTCGTGCGGGTGCTCGTCGCGCGCTCGCAGCGTTTTGCGCGTCTGCGCGAGCGCACGCGCGCCTGGGTGACGCGCGTGCTCGGCATGCTGCGTGTGATCGCGCTCGAGATCGATCGTCGCTTGGTGCGCTCCAATCCGGAGCTCGGCGCGGGTGCCGTTTTCTTTTGCACCTATGACGAGCTCTTGACGGTACTCCGCGCCGGTCGGACCGACGTGACCGAGCTCGTCGGCATGCGCCGCGCCGAATTCGCGCGCGATGAGCGCCGCCCCGACCCGCCGGTGAGCTTCATAGGATTTCCCCCCGCCGTCGTTCTTCCGCCCGCTTCCGGCGTCACGCTGCGCGGTCTCCCGGCGAGTGGCGGCGTCGTCGAAGGGCGGGCGCGGGTCTTGAGCCCGGCCGGACGCGATTCCGCGCGCCTCGCCCCGGGGGAGGTGCTGATTGCGAGGACCACCGACATCGGACTCTCCCCGCTTTTCCTCGTGGCGGCGGCGGTCGTTACCGAGCTGGGGGGCCCGCTTTCTCACGCGGCCCTCGTAGCGCGCGAGTACGGTGTTCCCGCCGTGGTCAACGTGCCGAGCGTGACCACTGCCATCAAGACCGGCGATCTCGTGCGCGTCGACGGCGATCGCGGAATTGTCGAGCGTCTCCTCGCCGCGAAGCTGACATCGTGAGGAACGCCCCCATCCTCGTCGTGTCCCGGGAAGAAACGACGGTTCTCGCCGTTCTTTCTCGGTTCGGCGAAGGAGCGGCGCAGGCGCTCGAGGAAGGGCGGATCTTCGTCGGTAAGCGGCGCGCGACGGCTTCCGACCAGGTCCGCGCGGGCGACGAAATATGGCTCTACCCAGCCCGCGATCTTCCGCGTGAGCCGCCGCGCATCTTGTTCGAGCGCGAGGGGGTCGTCGCGGTCTACAAGCCGCCCGACATGGCGACGGTCGCCGACCACCGTGGCTCGGCGGGAAGTCTCGAAGGCGTGGTTAGCCAGATGCTCGGCGGTCGCGCACCGATCGCCGCAACGTCACGGCTCGACGTCGGCGTGAGCGGCGTCGTTCTGTTCGCAACCGACGATGTATCGCGCCGTGCGCTCACCCGTGCGCGCGAGGAAGGACGCTATTGGCGACACTACGTAGCGATCTCCACGTCCGCCCCCGACCCGCTGCGCGGACTTTGGACCGGAACGATCGGCCGCGCCGGCGACCCGCGGTTGCGCCGCGTCGGCGGGCCGTCCGCAGTCGTCGCCGAGACCGCCTACGCCGTCGCAGCCAGTGCGCCAAAGGGCGCTCTTTTGGCCGTCGAGCCGAAGACGGGGCGCACGCATCAGATCCGGGTGCACGCCGCGCACGCCGGCTGCCCCCTCTGGGGTGACGGCGCTTATGGTGGTCCCACCCGGCTCGTCGCGGGCAATGGAACCGTTGCCCCGGTCGGGCGCATTGCGCTGCACGCCGCTTGGGTCGAGGTAAAGCTCGGGGCGAAAACGCATTTGCGCGTCGAATCACCTCCGCCCCCGGACTTTACCGCCATCTGGACGGCGTGTGGAGGAGACCTTTCCTCTTTTGCCGGCGCTCTATCGCCGATCTATCCTATTACGCAATGAAGCTTATTCTTATGGCTTTTTGGATGGTCACGAGCGCGCTCCTGCTCTCGCTCTTGGCGCACGCCGCACCCAGTGACGCCGGCGCCGCGCCTGCCCCCATGCCGCTCGTCTCCGACGCGGGTCCTCCCCCTTCCGGATACCTTCCCGATCCCGCGCCGCTCGTGACGCGTCACCAGTGGGTCGTCGATCTCGGTTACCGCAGCGGCGCGGTCGTCTTCGGCGGGGCGCGTCGTCTCGAGCTCACCAAGGCGACCGGTACATCACGCGCGATGGGACGGTTCGCCTTGGAGCTCTTCGTCGGCAAGGAGCTCATCGATCGCGTTCGCTTCGACTTTCCTCTCCTCGGGGCCGACGACTTCGCGGATACGCCGCGCCGCTGGGACTCTCCGCCGAGCTTTGAACGCCTGCTGTCGACCCGCGCAGCCATCATGCTCCCGCATAGCGAACGCGCCACGAGGGCTGTCCTCGTGGATCGGGCGACGGGGAACATCTGGGCCCTGCCTTGGCCTTTTACGGCGGGTGCCGATGCCGGGACGAGCAAAGGCGGCTAACGCAGCAGATTTCAACCGCGAACTCTGCTAGATCCGGGCCGGACATGGCCGACGACATCACTCTTCGTCATCTCGCCCGTCAGCGGGTTCGAGGCGCGCCCGCCACGAAGCTCGGCATGAGCGGGTTCGTCCCCGACTACGACGCGACCGAGCTACTCCGCCAAACCCAGCGCTCCCTCGTGTGTCCACTTCCAAACGAGGTCACCCTCGACGGATTGCGGGAGGCATTCGCCAAGCTCGAAGCCGTGGCGAGCAGCCAAAAGCTCAAAGTGACGGGCGACCCGTTCCTGGTCGTCAAAGCCGATCCCATGGTCGTCGTCCCCCACCAACGCGAGCACGAAGCCTGTCTCCCGGTGCGTGGCGAGGCCAAGGAAGAAGGCGACGTCAAGCCATCGCGGCTCGAGGGTGGCTACCACGTCGTCTGCGTCACGCGCGACGGGCTCGACGACATCGAGAACGTCTACACCTGGCTCTTCGGAAAGTTTTTGCCCTCGCGCAAGCACGAGATCACACGACCGTACATCCTGCATCGGATCGTCACCGGGCTGACCGAGGGGGAGCCGGTGGTCGTCGAGGTGCAAGTGCCGGCCACACTGTCGATCAAGCCCGTGCGTGCCCCCGGCGTGGGCGGCGAAGAGATTTAGGGCAGTCTGCCCGCCGGGTTCGACCGGCAAATAGCTCGGGGTTTTCAAGCGCGACGCTTCGTGCGACGCTCGAGCGGCCATGGATTGTGCTGCCTGTCATACCGCGAACGTCGACGGCGCTCGTTTTTGCGCGAAATGCGGTGCGCTCTTGCCGACGGCTCCCGCGGACGCCACCGACTCACTGATCGGGCAAATCGTCGGTGGCCGCTACCGCGTCACGCAGTTGCTCGGGGAAGGGGGGATGGGGCGCGTCTACCTCGCGGAGCAGCAGATGGGTACCCACGTCCGCAAGGTTGCCGTCAAAACCCTGCAGGCCCAATACGCGCAAGACGCCCAGGTTCTGGCCCGCTTTCATCGCGAATGCGGGACCGTGAGCGAGCTCGAGCATCCGAACACCATCCAATTCTTCGACTTCGGCCAGACCCCCGATGGCCAGCTCTACATCGCGATGGAGTTCGTACAGGGACAGAGTCTTTCGGCCGCCCTGCAGACGGGTCCCATGCGCCCCGAGCGCGTGCTCAAGATCATGGCCCAGATCTGCGGATCGCTCGAGGAGGCCCACGGTCGCGGCGTCGTGCACCGCGATCTCAAGCCGGACAACGTCATTCTCACGACGCGCGCTGGGCAGGCTGATTTCGTCAAGGTCCTCGACTTCGGAATCGCCAAGCGCAGCGAAGCCAAAGATCAGGCGCAGGAGCAAAAGCTCACGCAACAGGGAATGGTGTTGGGGACGCCTCCTTATATGAGCCCCGAGCAGTTCTCGGGAAAGGAGCTCGACGCCCGGAGCGACATCTACTCGCTCGGTGTGATGGCTTACGAAATGCTCACAGCCCGGCTCCCGTTCGAAGCCGATACGCCCTGGCAGTGGGCGACGGCGCACATGACCGCAGCGCCGCTCCCCTTCGAGTCCATCGCCAAGGCGACAGGGATTCCGCAGTCGATGAAGAAGGCGATTTTGCGATCCTTGTCCAAGGATCGAAACGACCGCCAGCCCGACGTCCGTCATTTTTACGAAGACCTCGCCAGCGGTGGTGCCGGCCAGGCGACGGCGCCGGCGATGGTCGAGGCTCATCCCGGCGCTGCTCACCCCGCAGCTGGCGGCGGTACGGCGGCGATGCCCGCGACCACGGCGCCGGCTGGCGCGGGAAGCAACCCCGCGCTCTCTCCGCCGGTCGTCGCGCACGCAACGCCGGGGGGACAGGCGTTCCCCGCCCCTCCGCCGAACCGTGCAGCTGACAAGGGCGGCGGCAAGGGGCTCATCATCGGTCTCGCCGCGACCGCTGGAGTTCTGGCCATCGCGGCCGTGGTCATCCTGGCTCGCGAGATGCGCCCCAAAGAAGACATCGCCGTGACGAGCCCCATTACGGCGGCGACGGTCCCCCCCACCGCCGCTCCCACCGTCGCGCCGCCTCCGCTCGACAAGCCGCCCGAGCCCCCCAAAGACAAAGACGATAAAGACGAGCCTGCCCCCACCAAAACGGCCGGGGGTGCGACGCCAACCAAAAAAGGTACGCCGAGCACGCCGACTCCTGCATCCTCGCCGGCGACGCCGCCGCCGCCGGCGCTCACCGGCGATGCGGCGTGCACCGAAGCCAAGCGCTTGGCCGACAATGGCGACGCTGCCGGCGCAGCCCGCGTCTTCGGTGGCTGTAGCGGCGGGGGTGCAGCGGCGGCGAAGTCCGCGATCACGCGCGCTGCTCCCGACGCAGTGCGGCGGCGCATCTTCAACGGCGACTGCGCTGGGGCCCGGTCGCTTCTCGCGTCATTGAGCGCAATTGGCGCCGCAGGAACAGCGGGCGCCGTCTTGGACGGCGCGGCCCAGTGCAAAAAATAGAAAAGAACGATGGGTTCGGAACTTTCGCCCTGCTGCGCCCCTATTCGCCTGGTTGTATGTTCAGGCACTGTTGCGCGGAAGCGACACCCCCTTGCTTGACCGCCGGCGGAGGGCGATATAAATCCCGGCGCCGTTGGGTGAGAAACCAACGCTTGGCCTAACTTAAGAAACCTGGGAAAAGAACGAGGCGAAACCACAAATGGGCAGTCGACTGACCTGGCGCCAAATCTGCCGGTCTGAAGATTACAGAGGGCGCTGGGTCGCACTGGACAATTGTCGTTATGACCAGTCTACGGCATCACCAACGGAAGGTGACGTCGTGGACACTGACGAGGATCTCGCCGAGCTATGTCGGCGAATCCGCGAAGCCGACAAGACGCACTGTGCCATCCTCTTCTGCGAGGATGAGGTGATCATCGAATCACAGCCGCAGCCGCCGCCGTCGTCCTGGCGCACGATGCAAAACTAGCCGGTTCGACATTCGAGCCGGTGCCGAGTTCGTCAGCCCTTGACGACGGGCTTCAGCACCGGCTTACCGTTTTTCATGATCACCTCGAAGTCGACGCTGCGCGCCTTGTGTTTGGCTCGTAGCTCCCTGGCGACGTTCTCGAGGTTGGTGGCGATCTTCGCGTAGGTCACGGTCGCGGTCGACTCGTTGGCGCGGCGCTTGGCTTCCACGAAAGCGCCGTAGATCTGACGCATTCGGATGGGGGAAAGGCCGTTGTCCTCGCTCAACACCGCCGGTCCGGGCGCATCGGGACGGCTCGGCGCGGGTGGACGAATCGCGGGAGGCGCGGGTTTTGGTGCAGCCGGAAGAGCGGGTTTGGCCGCCAGGGCGCCCGCCCCGACTTGGCCGATCGCTGCGGGCCTTGCGAGCGGAGAGCCCATCGGGTTGGGCGCCACCACCGCGGTGCTCGGCGCGGCTGCCCCCGGTTTGACCGGGGCCGATGGGGGCATAGCGGGCTTCGCGGCCGCGAGGGGCGCGACGGGTTTTGCGGCCGTGACAAAGGGAGTCGCCGGCTTGGCCGACACAAGCGCCGGCGCTGCAGCTTTCGCCGGCACCGCGACGGGGGTCGCAGGAGCGAACGGTCTGCCAGCTGCTGCCGTGGGTGCGACCGGTTTGGCGGCTACAGGTACGGCTAAGCCGGACGATGGCGCCGGACGCGGCGGTGCCGGCGCGGCGGGTCGAACCGGAATCGGGGGCAACCCGGGCGGCGAAGGTGGTGCCCGGCGCGGCTCGCCGGGCAGCCCTATCGCAGGCTTCGCTACGGCGGGCACGGCGCGTGGGGGAGGTCGCGAGGATTCTCCGATGTCGAGCTCGAGCGGCTCGATGGGTTCAGGGCTCGGCACGTACGCTATGCGGGCTACGGCGGGCTCGACCGTTTCGGAGTCCTCGAAGGTCACGTCGTAGGCGTCGCTCGCCGCCACCGTGGCGGCTTCCGCGGTTTCGGCGGGCGGAGCTTGATTCGATGCGCCCGTGTTTCGCTGCGCTTCGCGCTCGGCCTGCTTTTCGACGCCTTTTTCGTACATTTTCTGACGTCGGCGCGCGAAACCGGTCACCACGTTGTCGCCGAAGCGCTGGGCGGCGCGGCCGAGGTCGCGCTGGTAGGTGCCCGATTCGATCTCGCGCACGATTCGCTGCCAATACTGCTGGTACGTGTTGTAGCGCTGGATCGTGGTTTCGAGCTTGAAGCGCAGTCCGGTGTTGCGAATCTGTTCGCGCCGCAGCGCCCACAGACGGCGATCGATGTCCTTGCGCACCGTGAGGGGCTCGAGACGCTCGATACCCATGAAGTACTGCTCGTAAAGGGCGCGTAGTCGCTCTACGCGGATCTCGAGCTCTCCGATGAGCCGCCCGATTTCCTCTCCGTCCACGGCGAGGTCTATGCCCTCTCGAAGGAGGTTGCGCCGGTGTGGCGCGCGCTCGTGACTATCACCATTCGAACCCCTCTCTCATCGAGACGACACTGTCGTCCTTGCGCGGTACTAGAGCGCTACCACCTTCACATTGTCGAAGCACACCGGCACGTCCCAATCATTGAAGCCGATATGGTCATGGCCTGGACCCGATAGTGGTTGCGGATCGACGAATTTGAACATCTGCATATCGCCGACCCACCAGACTAGCGTCTTTCCGTCGGCGCGCTCGATTTTGAAGTGATAGACCTGTCCCACGCTCACCGGTCGCGCGCGCTCGTCGTCGGATCCCGGGGCGATGCGGATCTCGGGCCGATCGGAAGCGTGCTCGTTCAGTCGGGCCAGAACATGGAAGGTGTTCTTCCAGCCGCCGAAAATGGTGAGATAGCTGGTGGCGTCGTTGTAGGAGATGCCCGCCGCGGCGCTGGTACCGTCCCCGAATATTTCGGCCTTGATGTCACCATCGGGTGATTCGCTCATCGCGTCGAATTCGATGCGAACGTTGGTGGGAAGCGTGCGGTTCAGCCATGCGCCGTGGTTACGCGCGCCTTTGACGCAGAGACGACCGCTGTTGATGCGCCAATCAGCTCCGGTCATGAGCCAATCGGTCCCGGGCGCGGCGCGCTCGAAATTGTCCTCGAAGCCGGAACCGAGAGGAGGCGATGGCGCGCTCGGCGCCGCTGAGCCCGTTGGTCGGGCCACGACGGGTGCCGCCGGACTCTTCGGGCGCTGGGCGGAGCTGGCGGTTGCGTTCGCCCCCCCCTCGCTCGACGTCGACGCCGGACCGTTCGGTACGCATCCCACTACGAGGACGAGGAGCCCTCCCAGGCAAAGCTCGCGCATAGCGTGTTTCTACCACATCGCTGGCTCTGGCCTCCGTTCGAAGGTAAGGATGGGCCATGCATCCGATCCTGGTCCGGATCCCCCTGCCCGGCTGGAAGTTCCTCGGCGATTTTACGTCGATTCCGATTCACAGCTACGGGGTCATGCTGGGGCTTTCGCTCGTCGTCGGCTGGTACCTGACGCTCGGTCTCGCGGAAAAGGACGGGCTCCCCAAAGAGACGATGGCCAATTGCTATGTGTTCACGGCGCTCTCGGCCGTGATCATGTCGCGTGTCCTCTATTACGTGACCAATCCGAGCGAGTTCAAATCGTTTTGGGAGATCTTCGCGCTCTGGCGCGGTGGGCTCGTCGCTTACGGCGGCTTTTTGGGCGGCTTCGTGGGATCGGTGATCTACCTCCGGCGCGAGAAGGTGCCCCTCTGGCCTTGGGCCGACGTTGCGGCGCCGAGCCTAGCTTCCGGTCTCATGCTGACGCGCGTCGGCTGCTACCTATTCGGCTGCGATTTCGGCAAACCGCTTCCCACCGGGTCTCCGGAATGGCTGAAGAAGATGGGCACCTTTCCCCATTGGTCGGAAGGGACGCTGCCGCGCGGATCGGGGTCGCCGGCTTGGGTGCAGCACGTGCAGCAGAATCTGCTGAGCTTCGATGCGCCGGGATCGCTGCCGGTCCACCCCACGCAGATCTACGAGTCGCTGGTGGGAGCACTTCTGCTGGTGCTGCTCTTCGCCGTTCGACGCACGCTTAAATTTCGCGGCCAGGTATTTTTGACGTTCACCTTCGCCTACGGCGTGCTGCGTTTCTTGTTGGAGATGATTCGCGACGACTCCGAGCGGGGCGAGTTCGGTCCGCACATGGCGGAGCACGTCATGATCGCGGGCGGGCTTTTGCTGTTCGCGCTCGCCTACATCTTCTTCATGGCGCCGAGCGTGAGTGATCCCACCATGCGCAAGATGACGCAGGTGATTGCGCTCGTTCCGGCGTTGGTTGCTTTTCTGCTCTTGCGTCCGGCTTCGTTCGCCGACCAAACGCTCTTGCAGTTTTCGACGTCGCAATGGGTGGCGCTCCTCACCGCGATCCCGGCGGCGATGGCGTACGGCGTGTATCTCAAAGCGGCGCAGGCGCATCCCGACAGCGCACTGGCCGTCGACCTCACCGAGTATCACCAGGCGCACCCCGAGGCACTGCCAACAGCGGCGGCGTCGAGGGACGAAGCAAGCGTCCATGCGCTCGCCTCCCACGCGCCGATTTCGAAGCAGGCAAGCGCCGGCGAAACGGACCTCTCGGCGCCCCCGGGCGACGCTCCGGGCGAGGC
>DATHEQ010000491.1:0-2091 GCA_035318505.1 Polyangiaceae bacterium
CCGTGAACATGACGCTCTGACTCGACCAATACGCAGTGTCGTAGCCAGCTGCGCGCGCGAAATCGAACAGCATCGGCGCGGAGCGAATGGCCTCGGTCATCTGGGTCGGCAAAAGCCCCGACCAGAGCACCCCCACCGAAATGGCGGTGGTCGAGGACAACGATCGGGTCTCCAGCAGCGGAAATCGCGATTCTGCGACCCGATTGGTGAACGGCGTGAGGCGGCAGTCGGCGCGGTTGTCGACACAGACGCTGTCGAACCGAACACTCTCGGTGAGGACGAGCAAGACGTTGCGCGCCCTGGGCGCCTTGGCGGTCAGGGTCGGGAGGCGAGGACTGCGACGCACGAGTGGCCGTCCGCCTGCGCCGGTGCCGAGCGAGGCCATTGCAAATACGAGAGCGGCGCCCAACGTCGCAAGGACGACGATTCGGCCGGGTCTCCCGATCGCGCGTTTCACGAAGGCCCTGCTCATGGAAGTAGAGTGCGCAGTTTAGGCAAGTTCACGGCAAAGCTCTAGACGAGTGGCCGCATTCTTTCGCGTGCGCCGGGTCATTTGGCCCCTGCGCGGGGACGCTCCAAGCACTACCCTCGCCGCCCGCCTCGCTGAAATTTGGCCCCCCTCGATACCGCTCGTTACGCTTTCCAACATGGAGCTCGACATGGACCGCCGCATCAAGAGAAGCCAGGACCGCGAAGAAGCCTTGCAATATCTGGTCGAGGCCCTCGCCGACAGAAGCCAGGTGGAAGCGGTTTTGCTCGTGAACGACGAGGGACGCATCGTGGCTGGCATGGGGATGCCGCGCGAGGTGCGGCAGCTGGCCCAAATCGCCATCCCCGCCGTGCGTGGAGAAGAATCCGAGCTTTTCGAAGCGGCCACCTGTGACACCGACTTTTTCGGAAGGGAGATCCCGGTGCCTGACGGATCGCTCTACCTCGTGGCGCTCGGCACGCGCGTCTGCAAGATGCACGAGGCCGTCTACGCCGTGAACCGCATTCTCGAGGAAACCAGAGTATCGCTAGAGTTGTTGGCCGCGCCGAGCTCGGCGCAGTCGGTCGCGTGAATCAAGCCGGCCACCCTCGCGACGCGCCCGCATCGCAAGGCGGACGCCTTACTTGCCGAGGGACCCCGCCACGCCGGGCGTTGCATCACCCAAGTATTTGCTGATCTCCTCGCGCTTGGATTGGGTTGCGTCGAGCAGGGCGAGCGCGTGCGCAATGCGCTTCGGGGTATTGGGGTCGGGGTAAGCCAGCCGAACTTTGTCCCATTTGAGCTTCAGCGTGTGCTGCAAGTCGCGCAGATCGTGAATGGCCCTTCGACGTGCTAGCCGATCGGCAGTGGCGGGCCACGCCGCGTCGATAGCGATGGCCAAGGCGGCGATCGCGCCTGCGGCAATGCCCCAATGAGCCATCTGGAGTGGGCCCGCCGCCGCCGCGGCAACGGCGCTGAGGAAACCGATGCCGCGCAGCACCCAAAAGCGCGCGATCTCTTTGTTCTCGCTACGCAGATTGGCGAGCGCCCACGCTTCTAGGCTCGCGATCTGTTCGTCGATGGCCGCTTCGGGTGCGAATGCTCCTTCGGGGCGCTGCGCATAACCGGCCTCCAACTCCTCGAGCCCGGGCGGCGGGATCGTCAGCTGCCGTGGACGCGCCGCGGGAGGACCGATGCTCGTCTTTGCCGCGACGCCCGCAGGAGGAACATTGACCGGCGGCAGCAGCCGCTCGTCCCGCGTACTCATCCTCTTATTGTCTATGCGTCTTCGCGCGGCTTTGCAACGGTGCCCGATTGGCTTCGCGAATCGTCAATTCTGCCCCTGCGGTCAGATATGCGGTGCTAGCGGACAGCTTGGATCCGAAGCCGTAGCGGCTAATAAATGCAGATCTCGTTCACTGTCGACAGGAGCTGGTCGAGCGCGAGGGGTTTGCGAAGCAGGCGCAAAGAACCCGAATACACGTCCGTTTCCTGCGCGCTCATGACCACCACGGGAATCGACGACACCGATTTGTCGCGGCTGATGAGCTCATAAAATTCCCAGCCGTTCATGACCGGCATCATGAGGTCGAGCAGAATCAAACGCGGAAGCGAAGTCATGC
>DATHEQ010000492.1:0-17600 GCA_035318505.1 Polyangiaceae bacterium
AGAGGCAACGTGGTCTTGTGTGCACGAATGTAAGAAGCGACGCGTGCTCGGAAAAATTGCGCACATGTGCTTTCCAATCGACGCCATTTTGCTGAAATCTAAGCTCGCTGTTCGCGTGAGGGCGCTGTACGCTGGAAATTACATGCGCGGGGTGCGTGCAGAGCTTGTCGACATGAAAGCCAATACGGCAGGTCGTCCGATCGGCGTCACCGCAGCTCGCCGCGCGCAAGCGTTAGGCGCGGCGCGCCGCAAACGGCAGGTGTGGTGGTGGCTGTTGGTCGGTTGCGTCGGTTGCCGCGCTGCGGCGCCGTTGCCTCCCCCAGAACCACCGCCGGCTCCTCCGCCCCCTCCGGTTGTGGAGGTGCCTCCGCCGCCCAAGTGTGAGAAGGTCGAAGAGGCCTGCGTGGCGGGAGCCGAGACGCGCGCACGCATCGCGCAGGCGGGCTGGCAATTCGCTCCCCCGGCGAGCTGGGTCTATGCGCAGGGCGAAGAAGTTACGATTGCCACCGGCAAGAACGCGGTCATGGGCGTCGGCGTCAACCCCATCGTCGACGTCAAGAAAGAGCGCGGCGAGCGTGAAGAGGCTTTGCGACGCATGGCCGGCCAGATCGGCGTGACCCTTCCCAAAAAGAAGAGTTTCATCCCCAAGAAGCCAGACAAGAAGCAGAAGGTCGGCGAAGTCAACGTCGACCTCTACCAGATCGAAGGAGCGAAGCTCGACGGCCGACTCGGTCCGCTTATTTTCTTCGTCGCCCGGTCGTCGAACGCACAAGTTCTGGTCGGGCTCGGCTTCGTCTCGGACGAGGACAACGACAACTCCGATCAGGCGATCATGGGTGCCATCGAGTCCCTGGGGCCCACGGCCGCCGATCCCGCGGCTGATTCCAAAAAGGCACCATGACCGCGCCCGAGTTGGTTGCGGGTTACGTCGTCGCAGGGAAATACGCCGTCCGTTCGCTTCTTCGGCACGGTGGTGCGATGGCCAGCTATCGCGCGGTCGGGCCGAAGAATCGCGACGTGGTGGTCAAGCTCTACGATCCCGCGATCCTATCGTTTCCCGATCTTGCGAAGGCGCTCGCGCACCACAAAACGGTCGGTGCCAAGTTTCCGGAGCAGATCATACCCATTACGGAGAGCGGGACGGACCCGAACTCAGGCGCACCGTTTACGATCACCGATTTTCAGTCAGCGCCGTCGCTCGCGCAAATGATCGATCGAGGTCCATTGTCGGCGCCCCAAACGGTGGCGTTGGTTCGCAGCTTGGCGCGCGCAACGGATCTGCTGCACTCCAATGCAATCGCCGGCCTGACGCTTCACCCCGCCAACATCTTCGTCGGGCCCGGTCCTCAATACGAGACGCGCATTGCAGATTTGGGGGCGAGCCTGGTTCGCAGGATGCTGCCGGCGTCAGAAAAAGCGGGACGGTGGATGCCGTGGCTCGCTCCCGAGCAGATCAAGGCGCAGGTCGCGCCGACCGAGACGGCTGACGTCTTTGCGCTCGCGCTCGTTGCGTTCTTTGCCGTCACGGGCAAACCATATTGGCGCTCGAGCCAAATCAAGGCGCCCGACATGGCGGCGTTGCGCCGGGAGATTCTGGGCGAACGAATGCCGGCGTCGCTGCGGGCCGGTGAGTTCTCGGTCATGTTGAATTCGGCTGTCGACGCAGTCTTCGCGCGCGCTCTCGCCTTTCGTCCCACCGATCGGTACGCCACGGCACGAGAGTTCGCCGCGGGCATCGATGCGGCTGTCTCCGGGCCGAACGCTGCTGAGGCC
The DNA here is from genome assembly GCA_035318505.1 of Polyangiaceae bacterium. Lineage (GTDB taxonomy): Bacteria > Myxococcota_A > Polyangia > Polyangiales > Polyangiaceae > DASWDH01. The sequence goes on from DATHEQ010000492.1 coordinate 1,774, forward strand.
GCGTCCGCGACGTTCGATGCGAGCCGACCCGCGCCGATCGACGATCGACTGGCTTCGCCGGCAGACGCGGCCCTGGTCGCCGGGCGTATGGCGCCGCCGCCCCCGCGAAAGATGGCTCAGCGAGCCACGATGCTCGGAATGGGAAACCCGCCCGCGCGCGAGCCGACTGGCCCGACGACGTCGGCAGGGGCCCCCCGCGCGCCGCTTGCCACCATGCATGGAATGGGGCAACCGGTCGTCGAAGCGCCGCCCGCCGAACGGCCGAAAACCTCCGCACCGGCGATGATGCCCCCCATGGCGAAAGCGTCTGCACAGGCGACAGCTTTCCGAACCGCGGTGCTCGCAACGCCTGCCATCGCGGTCGCGCCTGCGATACCGCCCGCACCCGTCGTTGCATCATCGACCGCCGAACGTTCGATCGTCACCCCGCCCCAGACCAGTGCTCAGCGGGCAGGGCCGCCGGCGTTGCCGATGGCGCCGCCCCCCGACCAGATGGCGGCAGTGCTTGCGCAATACGAAGCTTCTGCGCCGGATCGTTTGCCGGTGACGGCTGTTGCGCCGTCGCCTATCGCGGCGGACGTCACGCAGTCGTCACTCGCGTCGGCGTTCGAGCACGGCGAGATCAGCGTCGAAAGCGTGCAAACGGGCGTTGCCGTGCTCGGCGCCGAGGTTGCCGATCGGCCCAAAAACTCCCGAGTGCGCTGGATCGCAAGCGCATGTGCTGTGCTGGTGCTGACGGGCGGCGCCGTGTGGGCATTATCCGGCAGCAATCCGTCTGGCTCGCATGGTCGCGCTGCATCCGACGCGAAAGCGACAGTACCCGCCCCAACGACGATGCCCCGCGCGTCGCTCGAGCCGATTGCACCAGCACCGCCACCACCCGCGGTTCGAGAGCCGGAACCGGCGGAGCCTGCTGCCCTGGCGCCCCCTCCCTCCACCGCCACAGAGCCTGCTCTGCCCGATAGCGATAGCAATGTCGGAGCGCAGCCGCCCGTCGCACCGCCGACCGCCCCGAGCTCGACATCTGCGTCGCCGGCATCTGCGGCACCGCACGCGCAGCCATCCAAGAAACCGTGCGGCAAGTTTCTCAAACGCTGCAAGTAGCGCCGACCCATGGTGGCGAGCGATGCAGCAAAAACGTGAGCGGCGCGAGGTACCGAGCGCCTAGCGTCCCGGCGCCGGCGTTGCGGGCGGCGCGGGAATGCTCGGTCCTGTAGAGGACGGCGCTACCGGAGCACTCGGCGCATAGGGCGGCGGCACATAGGTGTCCCAAACATGCGGCTGCGCGTTCGCCAGCAGCGCCAAACCGGTGAAGTAGGCGGCACGAAGTCGCCCCTATGGAGTCAACGACCGATCAGCTGCATTTGCCGCTGCATCTCGGCCACGAAGACGCGTTCGTCGTTTCGATAACCGAGCGCGATACCTACCAGCGTGTAGAGATCGTCGATGAGTCCGCTCCACTCATCCGTCGTGATGGTGCGCATGTCTGGCGGCTCCGGTGTAGGAGCGTAGGTGAACCACACGTCTCCCATCCTGATCGCAGGCCACTCGACCGGTCCAAATCCGGCAAACGTGGCGGGAACTTGGATCGCGCCCTTCGTCGCGACGGTGACATGACCAAACGTGAGATCGGCGATGGCGGGCGTTCGTTCGCCCTGCGCTCTCACCACGGTATGCAGTCCGTTGGGGTCGCCCGTGAAAACCGTGTCGCTGAGCCATTGCTCGTAGGTCGGCAGCTCGACGAGGCTGCTGCGCTTCGTGAGCAGATCGTATCCCGCGCGCGGGTCTCCGACGCACACCGTCGTCGAACCATTGCCGAGCACGAGGACGCATGAGGCCATGTCGGCCCCGTATTGATAGCGCCGGAGCACCTCCTGCCCGGCGAAGGACATCTCGACCGAGTGCGCGAACTTGGGCGGCCATCGGGTACGGATGCACCACGGCGCGGCCATGCACAGCGAAGTCACGAGATCGCGCAAGGCCGGCCGCGGCACTTTTACCTTGGCTGCCCTGCGCTCTTTCCTGTTCATTCGCACCTCCCAAGTTGGCGGCTCGGGGACAACCAATCGACGCGCGTCACGAGCGCGTCATCTCCAGCATCGTGGGCCGAAATCCGCACGCCGCGAACAGCCGCTGCGCAGGCTCGTTCGCAACCATCGTGGACAGCACGATCCGCGGAGCTCCACGCCGCGTCAGCTCCTCGACGATGCCTTCTACGAGCTTTCGGCCAGCGCCGCCGCGACGCGCCTCTTTTGCCACGAACACGTCGTGAATCGCGCCGTGCTCGTCGAGGAGTGCGTTCCAATCGCGACCCTCGCGTGTCCCGTAGGCGTAGCCGACGATCCGATCGGCGACCGTCGCCACGATGACGGCAGCCTCGGCGCGCCCGAGCTCACGCTCGAGCCACCAGGCGTAACCCTCTTCGACCCGCTCGGGCAGCAAAAAGCGCGCGGCATCGACAGCGTGATGCATGCGTACGAGCTCGCCGGCCATCGCGGCGACGTGCGGCAGATCGCCTGATTTTGCAGCGCGAATCACGATGTCGTCCATCTCGCTCCTCCAACGATCGCGGCTACCACGCGTTCTCTAGCATGGGGGCGGCGAGCTCGGCTCGGACTTCCCGCCGTGCCCCGATTGCGACGTAACGCTTCGACGATCATGGCGGACATCGTTGGTGCGTCGGATAATTCCGACGCATAGGCCCAATGCAGACCGGCCCTCCCGCCGTCGTCGAACAGCTGCCCTTCCCGCGCAAACTCGATGGGCCGCCAAGAGCCGCGCGGTCGCGAGCGCTAGTGCCAACTCAAGCCAAGTCGCTCAGCGGGTTTGCTCGTACGTCGGCAATCGCTTGGAGCTCGACTTGGGATCTTCGGGCAAAAAACCCTTTGCGCTGCGGTGCTCTGCGCGGCGCTCACGGCGCCAGCACGAAGCGCCGTGATTCCATACCGACCGTGAGAGTCTCCACGACGTGTGAGAGACTCTCACGACGCTTCGTCACGATCAGTCGGCGCCTACGTGCACTTTGCCGTTGCCGTTCGTCGACGGTTGCTCCGCCGCGGTCGAGAAATGCATGCGCTCGGCGAGGCTGGTCTTACCAATCCAGATCGTGCGATCGAAATCGTTGCGATTCTTGTTCGACACGACCTGAAAGCACGCCGCCGTACCTTGGCCCGCGACCGTCGCCGCCCAGGCGAGGAAGACGTGCCAGATCCGATACCAGCGCTCGCCGTAGCTGGCGACGGTCTGCTCCTTGTGGCGCATCCAGTTGTCGTGCCAGCGGCGGATCGTGAGACGGTAGTGCTCGGTCACGTTCTCGACGCTGTGGATTTCGAAGCCGGCGCGCTCCATGTAATTGATCATCGGCGCCATCGGCAGGCTCGCGTCGGCGCCCTGAAACACGTACTTGGCCATGAAGAGACCCCATACCAGGTCCTCGACGCTCGAACCGCGGCGCAAGCCGGTCCATTGCATGTAGAAGAGGCCTTGGTCATCCAGCAGATCGTACACTTGGCGATAGAATGCGCCGAGGTGCTTGATGCCGACGTGCTCCACCATTTCGAGATTGGCGATCTTCTTGAAACGGCCCGTCGGAATGTCGCGGTAGTCGAGGCAAAGGATTTCGGCGCGATCACCCATTCCAGCCTTGGCGATCTGCTCGTTGCCCCACGCCGCCTGATTTTTGCTGAGCGTGACGCCGGTCGCGCGGACACCGTAGTGCTCGACCGCGTAGCGCACGAGCGTGCCCCAGCCGCAACCGATGTCGAGAAACGTCTCGCCGGGTTTCAGCATCAGCTTTCGGCAGACGAGCTCCATCTTCTGATCTTGCGCTTCTTCGACGGTCTGTCCGGGATCGGTGAAGAAGCCGGACGTGTAGACCATGCGCGGCCCTAAAAACGCGCTGAAGAAGTCGTCGCCGCGATCGTAATGCCCGCGCACGAGCTTCTGGTCGTACGACTTGGAGTGAACGGCGAACTCGGGGACGAACTTGGTGACGAAGTACTTGACGTGAGCGGGGGTGAATTGGTGACGCGTCACCGCGTGGCGATCGCGGAGGAGCGCGGAGATGTCGCCCGGAATGTCGAGATCCCCGTCGAAGTAAGCCTCGAAGAGGGTGTCGATCGGCATCAGTTTGTTCGCAAACTGCTTCGACAACGCGGGCTTACGAAAGACGACATGATCAGAGAGATGCGCCATGGCTGCTCCAGAGGTAAGGGGCCGACCAAAGTCGGCCACGAGTTGAACACTTCTCCGAAGCGGGGCCGCCGTTCATGGGGATGTCTCGCGAACGGCGTAACGGCCCGGGCGCCACCATCGGGCCCCCGGAGTGCTACGGCTCGAGCAGCCTACTCGGATCACCGGACGGGCACACGCAGTTTCGACGCTGTTCCCGACTTATGTACGGATCACATCCGTGGAGCTATCGTGCGTGAACGGAACGCGCGGGTGACGGTGCCCCTCCATACGCTTGTGTTCTCCCGGTCTTGAGGGCTCCCTGCAACGTGTCCGAGTTTGTCTTGGGCGGCAGGCGAACTGCTTGCGACTCGTCGACGAACACCCATGCGGTGGCAACTCTCCAGGCACGCACCATCCGATTTGCTGGTTCCACCGAACACGACCTCGTGACCTCTGCCCTCTCGCGGGGCGCGTTCCACGCACGCACCTTCCCGCGCGCGGTGAGCGCAAACACTGGCGAACGAGCAAAGCGCAATGCCGGACAAAGCATCTCCGACCTCGTCTTGCCGACGTCGCTGCCCATGGATCTACGATTGCGCGATCCATGAATGCAATCAGCGGCAGTCGCGTTTACCTTCCGTCTCCGTAGAGACATTGTCCCGTGACGCGCAGCGCAATGTAGGTTACGTTCGAGTAGAGTCGGGCGAGTATGGCGAACGAAGTACACGATCATTTCATCGAGGTCGCTGGCGTTCGCCTCTATTGGGCCGAAATGGGTCGCGCCTCCACGGCGCCGCCGATCGTACTTCTCCACGGTCTCAACAACTCCTGCCTATCGTGGTCGCAAGTCGCGCCAGTCTTGGCGACGGATCGACGCGTGCTGATGCTTGATTTGCCGGGGCACGGACGGTCCGAGCGTCCGAACGTCGGCTACGAGCTCGACTGGTATGCGCGCATCGTGGCGCAATGGATCGAAGCGCTCGGGATCGAGAAGGTGGACGTCGTCGGTCACTCTTTCGGCGGCGGTGTAGCGCAAATGCTTCTGCTCGAGTGCCCCGAGCGGATCAGACGCCTCGTCCTCGTCGCAGCAGGAGGTCTCGGTAAACGCGTCGGCTGGTCGCTGCGCCTCGCGTCACTGCCTCACGTCGTCGAGCATCTCGGGCAGCCGTTCATGGCGCTGGGGACGCGCTTGGCACTGCGCGACGCACGCCACGCTTTGACTCCTGAAGACATCGCTGCGCTCAGCAAACTGAATTCACAAGCTGGATCGGCCCGCGCCTTTGCGCGGAGCGTGCGCGATGTCATCGATTGGCGTGGTCAAACGCGCAACTTTCTCCACCGCGTCGGCGAGGTCAAAAGGCTGCCTCCCATCCTCGTCCTCTGGGGCGACCGTGATGGGCTCATCCCCATCGCGCACGGCCGAGCGTTCGCGGACTTCATGAAGGGTGCCCTCTTCCAAACGTTCGAAGGCTGCGGCCACTATCTCCATAACGAACAACCCGAGGCGTTCGCCCGCATGGTCCGTGAGTTTTTGGACGATCCAGCGGTGCCGCAGGAGCTCGCGCTACCGCTCACCACGGGCCCCGCGCGTTCTAGCAGCGACGAGCCACCTCCCGACGATCGGCAAACACGTTCGAAGCTCCAGACATCGCTCGGCTCCATGCTCCGGCGCTGGCAAATGCTGGCGATGCGTTCGCGCGGCCAAGAATAAGCGCTTTCGCGTAGCCTAGGGTCCTAGCGGGCGCGCAACGGCGCGCTTGATCCACCGTTCACCCAGCAGGTACGCCACCTCGTTGCCGAACGGCGTGGCCCTGCGCACGCGTTCGAGCAGCGCGACCAGCGGCACGAGGAATCGTATGCCGAAGCGCCACGAGCTCTTCGGCAGCTCGAGCTCGTCGGCCACCTGATCGCCGAGGAGGATGCGGCTCAGTGCGGCGCGCACCACCATCTCGGCGCGGGCCATCCGGCGTTGACGCTCACTTCGAGCGCGTTCGAGCGGTTCGCGATGAAGCGCGCGCGCGAGCTCCACACTGTCGGCATCCGGGGCGGGCTGGCTGGCCCCGACGAGGTACATGATGCGCTCGGCCTCGCGTTCGCTCGCGGGGAGCAGCGTTTCGTCGATGCCGAGCAAGTAACCGACATAGCGCCAAAGGTGAATCACGCTCTCCGCTTCCTCGCCCGAGAAGGACATGCCGAGCTCGCGCGCCCCGATGAGAAAGCCGAGTGAAAAGAGCAAATTGGTTCCGAGCATGTCCGCCTGATTGATGGGCAGACCCCACGCTTCGGCCTTCCAATCCGCCGACCGTGCGAGCCGGCGACGGATGCGCGCGTGCAAGAGACGCACGCGCACGCAGGCTTGGAAGCCGGCTTCCGGGCCGTGCAGGGCGCCCGGTTCGGTGATGGCGACCACGAAGCGGCCCGTTTCCGTGAGTCGGCGGCTCGCGCCGTCACGCAGCTTGCCCGTCATGATGAGCGGCTTGACCACCGCCGACGAGCGGTAACCGCCCATCAAGCTAAATCCGGAAAGCACGGCTCCGGCGATGGGTCCGGCGCGGCGCGCGGTGCGACACCCTTGCTCGATCGCGGAGGGATCGACCCACAGCGGCACGGCGCGAAGTTGCTCGAACAGCGCGACCAACTCGAACGGCGCGGCGGCGAGAGCGCCGCGCCGGTTCTCGAGCGCACTCTCCAAGAGGTCCTCCGCGCGCGCGCGATCAAGGGTGTCCGATTTCTCGACCCACGCGTCGGCGAGGGGATCCCCCCGCCAAAGCGCAGCCGCCAGACCGTCCGCTTGCTCGCGCCATGGCGGGGCCTTTCCCGATTTCAAAAAACGACCGTAGTAATGTTGGGCGACGGGATCCGGAGAATCGAGCGGGTGCCGGAAGCGCGTAGGGGCGGAGGGCATGTTTTGAAGCGTACCGGCTACGCCGCCGACCGCCGTGTGGCGACTCGCCAGCTATGTATCATTTCGCGCCAGTCTTCAGCGACGGCGCGCCGTGCCCGAAGTGCGTGGGCGCGAAGGTACCCGGGAATCTGCGCGAAACCGGCTAGGGCTCTGGCCCGCCCAGCGCGTGAAGGCGCGCACGAAGTTGGCGCGTTCGCGATAGCCGAGGGCGCCCGCGACGACGTCCATCGCAGCGTCACCCTGCGAGAGAAGCTCGCGCGCCCGCTGGTAGCGCACCTCGTCGCGCAGCGCGCGAAAGCTCTTGCCCTCTTCTCCCAGGCGTCGCTGTAAAGTGCGTGCGCTCACGCCGAGCACGCGCGCTACATCGCCGATGTCGAGATCCGCGTCGGCGATGCGCGCATGCAGCACGCGCCGCGCTTGCGCGAGCGGTAGGCTTTGAATCTCCCTGAGATCGCCCTCCGCCTGCGCGCGAAGCGTACGATGGTAAGGGCTCGCAGCGCCGAGGAGGGGCCGCTCGAGCAAGCTCTGCGCGTAAAAGAGCGCGTCGTAGGGTTGCTCGAACGCGAGAGGGCAGCGAAAAATACGCTCGTAGGTAGCGACGTAGGAGGGGCGCGCATGGCGAAAGGTGGCGCGCCGCGGCATCGCGCGATCGCCGACGAAGTGTCGACCGATCGACGCAACGGCGCCGAGAAGGGCTTCGGCATAATATGGCTTCATGCCGATCGGCGTGTCGTCATTGGACGCGAAGCGAACGACCGCCAATCCGCCTTCTTGCTCGAGCCTGAGATCGAAGCTCGGGTGCAGGAGCCATTTGAAGTCGGAAAATGTCGCCATCGCATCGCGCGGCGTTGAGCTCGTCGCTACGAGCTGACCGAAGAGCCCGAGGTTCTCGGGATCCACGTGCTCGCCGAGAACGAGCGCCAGATCGGGCAGCTCGGTGGCCCGAATGAACGCCTCCACCAGGTGCTCGACCTCGTGCACCGAAAACCCTGCCCCGCGCGCACGAGCCGCCGTGAGATCGATGCCCGCGCGACGGAACAGTTTTTCGGGCTGGAGCTGAAAACGCAGGGCAAGGCTGACGAGCGCGGGCACGAAGTGGTTGGGAACGGTGGGGACCAAGCGAGCTCGATATCCTTCGCCGCCCAATTCGAGATTCGTTGGGCCGCGCGTCTGAACTTCTGCTCTCGTTCGCGTTTCGTCAACGCCGAGACGCGTCGGGCCGGCCCAACGGCAGCGCCGTCAAAACGGATAGTAACAGTCGTAGTTACGCGCGGAGGCGATCTTGCCGTCGCGAAACGTGAAGAACATGCCGATGGCTGCGCGCATGGTGGTGCCGGCGCTGACGGTACCGAAACCCACCTTGAGAACGCCCGACCATTCGATCTCGGCGGCGGCTTCGTCTCCTTCGGACACGACTTTCTTGAGTACGTATTTCTGGTCGCTCAGCAATGCCGGCCCCTTTTCCGACGCGGCCATCATAGCGGCGAGATCTTGACGCCTGCCGGAGGCAAAAAGACGGTTGGGAAGCTCCTCTTGCACGGCGTCGGGCGTAAAGAAGCCGCGCAGCACCTCGGGGCTCGCAAACGATTCGAGCGCGCCGAGGTAGCGTTCCAAGAATTCCGAGTGACCTTTCATCGCTGTCGGCATAGCGGTTTTCGTCGGCGGCAGCCACTCTCTCAGACCGCGCCCCGTACGGACCGACACCTCCGACAAGCGCGATTCTCTGGCCTTTACGCCCGTTGCGTCACTTTCGAACGCCCGTTACTCTCTTGGATCCATGGCGCCTGGGGGGGACGGCGAGGACGAAGGGCAAACCGCTCCGCGGCGCACCGACCTCAAGGCACGGCGCGAGCGGCTGGGACACCCCGATTTCTGGCGCGAAATCGTGACGCTGATGGCCGACGGTGTGGCCGTCGCCGATCGAGACGGCGTCCTCATCGACGTCAATCCCGCATTTACGAAGTTGATGGGATTCGAGCGCGAAGAGCTTCTCGGGCTAGCTCCGCCTTTTCCCTTCTGGCCGCGCGAAGGCAGGGCCGCAATCGAGCGCGCCTTTGCACGAACCATGACCGGCGCGCCGATCGACAGCGAGCTCGAGTTCTGCCGTAAGGACGGCTCGCGTTTTTCGGCCCTCGTGCATCCCGTTCGCATTACGAACCCAAGTGGCAACATCGACGGCGCCTTCGCGACCTTCAAGGACATTTCGGCACAGAAGCAGCTCGAGCGCACGCTGCGCAGCTCCGAAGAACGCTGGCGATCCATCGCCGAGAACCCCTACGACTTCGTCGTCATCATCGATGCCGACTACAAGTACACCTATGTCAATCACACTGCCCCAGGCATTCGCAGCGAGGATCTGATCGGCCGGGCCACCCCCTTCGACTTCGTCGAGCCCGCCTTCCACGCCAGCATGCGCGCGGCGTTCGAGCGGGCCTTTCAAACCGGCGCCGCGACGACCTATGACCTCCACGTCGAAATTTTGGGACGCTGGTTTTCCAACATCGTCGGTCCCATCAAGACAAACGGCGCGGTCACGGCGCTCTCCATCCTCACGCGTGACGTCACCGACGCCAAAGTCGCCGAGCATGCGTTACGTCAGAGCGAGCACCGGCTGCGTCTGGCCATGGACGGCGGCGAGGTCGGCATCTTCGACATCGAGCTCGGTCGCGGCGACCCGTTTTACTCCCCGCGCCTGCTCGAGATCCTCGGCTACCATCTGGACGTCAACGTGCCAGAGGACGCTCGCATCGACACTTTCATCGCCCGCCTTCACCCGGCCGATCGCGAAGAGACGGTGCGCATCTTGCGCGCTGCGATGGCCGGCGGGGAGCCATTCGACCACGAGTACCGGGTCGCGTCGCAAGACAGCTATCGATGGGTCCACAGTCGAGGTCGCAGCTTGCCCGATCCGGGCGGCGTGATGCACTTTTCGGGCTGCGTCACCGACATCAGCGCGCGTAAGGAGGCAGAAGCCCAGCGCACGCAGCTCGAAGCGCAGCTACGACAACTGCAGAAAATGGACACCCTCGGCCGACTGGCTGCGGGGCTTGCGCACGACTTCAACAACCTGCTCGTCCCCATCCTCGGCAACGCGGAGCTCATCCTCGGAGACGTTGGCCCGGCGAGTCGCTTTCGCTCGGGACTCGAAGACATCATTCAAGCGTCGACGCGCGCGCGCGAGCTGGCCGGGCGCATTCTCGTCTTCGGCCGCCAATCGGACGAGCTTCCCCGGCCTACGCGCGCCCCGGTCATCGTGCGCGAAGCCGTACGCTTCCTGCGCGCCTCCGTTCCCAAAGAGGTCGAGATCGTGGAGCAGATCGATGACGCCTGCCCCGAGATCATGGGTATCCCCGGTCAGATCCATCAGGCCGTCAGCAATCTATGCACCAACGCCTACCAGGCGCTCAAGGGTCGCGGCGGTCGCATTCTGGTCGCCATCGAGCCGGTGACGATCGACGCGCCATTCGCCGTGCACCATCGCATGGCGGAGGGACCCGCGCTGCGCATCGTCGTCGAGGATGACGGACCGGGCATGCCCACCGAAATTTTGGAGCGTGCCTTCGAGCCATTCTTCACCACCAAGCCGGCCGGCGAAGGGTCGGGACTCGGGCTCTCGCTCGTGCACGGCATCGTCACCCAGCACCAAGGAGCGATCGTCACCCGTAGCGCACCAGCCGAAGGCGCTCGTTTCGAGCTCTACTTCCCGTTGCAGGGTCCCGCCGTCGGAAGCTACGCATCCAAGGAAAGCGATAGTGCTCCACCAATCAGCTCCATCAAGCGGCGCATCCTTTGCGTCGACGACGATGCCACCGTCCTGCGCGTCATCTCGCAGGTCTTCGCGCGCGCCGGCCATCTGGTGACCAGCGTGCGATCAGCTGGGCAAGCTTTGGAGCGCGTGCGCGAGACGCCTCTCGACTACGACGTCGTCGTGACCGATCAAACGATGCCCGACCTCACCGGTTTGCAGCTCGCGGCCAAGCTCTACGACCTTCGCCGCGACCTCCCCGTCATCCTGCTGAGCGGCTACGCGGAAGCGTCGCTCGCCGAAGCGGCGGCGCCGAACGTTCGCCTGTATTTGCAGAAGCCACTCACGGCCAACGCGCTGCTACGCGCGGTCGAACGCGGCACGAGCTGACGTCGAACGGCGCTCAGCCCCCAGGGCCGTCTGCTGAGATGAACGCGACGAGATCGTCGTTCTTCAGCGTGAGCTCCCCGATGCGCTGGCCGACGAGGTCACGGATCGAGAGCATGCCGATGACCTGTCCAGCGGCGTTCGCGACGGGTAGGTGCCGGTAACGTCCTTGCGCCATCATCTCGAGTGCGCGTCCCACCGAGACGCTCTCGGTGACCGTGTGGACTTCGCGGGTCATGACTTCGGAGACGGCCACACTCGACGGATCGAGCCCCTTGGCAACGACGCGTGCGACGATGTCCCGCTCGGAAATGATTCCCACGAGCTTGCCATCCTCGAGCACGACGATGGCGCCGGTCCCTTCGGTGACCATGGCCTCCGACACGGTCCGCGCCGTCGCGCGCGGATGCGTGATGACGACGCGCCGAACGAAGCCTTTGACGTCCATGACCCCACCTCCCATTTGTCCACGCATCTCGGGACCAGCCGAGTGTAACTCGCCGCGCGTTTCAACTTCAATTCTCGCCTGATCCAGCTTCTCGTCGCGTGTGTCGTCCATGTTTCGCCTTCGTGAGCGGAGGGGTGCTGCATCCCCATTGCCCCCTATGGGCCTACTTCTCGGGAGGAGAAAGAGGCCCATGGCCCGATGCGACACCGAATTTCGAAGCGCGGCCGTGGAAACGTCTCGCTGCTCGCGCGAGTGGCTGCAGCAACCGAGCTTAACCCCAGCGCGACAACAGCAAGCTCTCCCTGCTCTCCACGAAACTACGATGCGGAGGTCGTCGTTCATGGGGGTGTCTTGCTTACGTCTCGATACATTCAGCCGGCGCGATCGGGAACACCGCCCCGTAGACGCCGAAAATGCGCAGGATTTCTTCGAAAAACTCGCTTCCGAAAAAAACGCGCCAGCCCTTGCACCCTCAGCGGAATCACGTTATAGTCTGGCTGTAATCTGGCTGGGCCCAAATGCCCGCCTTCAACCCCTTCCGCCCCTGCGACAGGAGGAACCGTGGCCATTGAGCTTCCCGCTGTTCGGATCCTTATCGTCGACGACGATCGAGCCATCTGCGACTACATGCAGACCCTCCTCGAGCGCGACGGCTATCAAGTCAAAACTCTTAGCGACCCGACCCAGGTCGAAGGCGAGATACGGAGCGGGGGGTATCACCTGCTCATTTTGGACCTGATGATGCCGCATCTCGATGGCATCGAGGTGCTCAAGCGAATCCGGGAGATCGATACCGACCTCGCGGTCGTCATCTTCACGGGTTACCCCAACCTCGAGTCGGCCGTCGCCTCGATGAAGCTCGACGCCGTCGACTACATCAAGAAGCCGTTCAACGTCGACGAGTTCCGCGAGGTGCTCGCCCGCGTGATGCGCAAAAAGGGGCTGGCACGCACCCCCGAAGAGCAGCTTCACAAGGTCATCGGAGACACCATCCGTAACCTGCGCAAGGACAAGGATCTCACGCTGAAGCAGATGTCGCGTCGGACGGGGCTCAGCGTTTCGCTCCTGTCGCAGATCGAACGCGCAGAGTCTTCGGCTTCGATATCGTCGCTCTACAAGATCGCCCTCGCGCTCGAGTCGCGCATCCAGGATCTCTTCGGGCAGTACTGACGGCCAGCGCGGTTTCCCCGTGGGAATGCCGCGCCGTCGTGTCCCGCCGGTCATCTCCGGCGGCTAGCCCGCGCTTGACACATCGGGCATTGGTCGACATAGTCCGCGCCGCCCGAAACCCGGGCAATTCCCAGTTTGCCGGAGTAGCTCAGCGGCTAGAGCAGGCGTTTCATACGCGCCGGGTCGGGGGTTCGATTCCCTCCTCCGGCACCGCTTTCGGCGGTGCGTCGAAATCCCTACCGAACGGCGGGGTTATTCATATCGAAGGTGATCTTCCAATTCATCGACGATGTGCCGATGTTGGGAGGAAAGCGGCCGAAGGGCGCGGCGCGCAGCACGGCGAGTCGGACGTTGTCGTCGAACTCGGGAACGCCGCTGGGGCGCGCGACGCGCACCCCGTCGACGTGGCCGTCGCTGTAAATGACGAGCGCGATGATGGCGAGTCCCTGCTTGCCTTCCAGACTGGCCGACTTCGGAAAGGCGTTCTCCCAGAGGGGGTAAATCTTGGCGAGTACGCTGCGCCGGTAGGCGGAGATTCGTGGATCCGCGTCGGAGATGCCGGTGAAGGGACCCGAGCCGCCCCCGAACGGGGTGGCGCGCGAACCAGGACCAGCCAGCCCTTGCGAGCCTGCCGCTCCGGGGGCCTCTTGTCCGCCCGGTCCGCCTCCGAGCACGCCGCCGGCGGTGCTGGCGTGGACCAGCGACTGTACGGTGGCCGCGACCTCTTGCTCGCTGTCGACCGTGTCCTTGGGTGGTCCGGTCCGATCGGAGGGAATAGAGGGGGCGCCTTCGGTCACGCGCGGCCGACCTCGCGCGACGGCGGCCGAAGTGCGGTGGTCCTGACCTGGCGCACCGTTCAAGACGCCGACGCCCGGAGCGGCATGGTCGCGACCGGGTAACGCGCCTCCCGCTGCGTGCGTTTCGAGATCGCCCTCTTCGCTCGGCGCCCCGACCACCGACCCGCGCACGGAGGCCGCGTCGGCGCGGAGGGCGCCGCGGTCGGGATCGCTGGGGGCGCGCGGACGGCGCTCAGCGCGGTGCCCATCGCCGGTCGCCAAAAACACGAGATCCATGGGATGTGTCGTCGAACGGCGGTCCTCGTAGCTCGTACGTTCGCGCGATGTCTGGAGACGCTGGATCTGATCGCGATCGATGCGGCTCGTGACCTCTCGCGAAAGCGTGAGGCCGTCATCGCTATCGGCCAGGTTCAGCGCAGCGCTGTCCACCCGGCGCGATCCTCCGCGCCCCGCATGGTCCATGTCCGGACGCGCGAAACCTTCCCCTCCGCCCTGCTGCACCGCGTCGACTGGCAGAGGCTCGTCGGACGAGGCCTCGCCGAGCGGCGGACCGAGATGCAGCGGCGGCAAATGCAGGGGAGCGATCTCGACGACAATTTCGGGATCGGTCGCGGGTGCGGTCTCGACCGGGCTGCGCGTGAACCCGACGGACAGCGCCAAGGCGCCCGCCGCGAGGATGCCGAGGTGCGCTGCGATCGAAACTACAAACGAGCTCGGTCCGACCCAGCGCCAACGCGGTAGCGGTGAAAAACTCTCCACGCGAACCCGAACCTTCTCGCCTCTCCCACATTATTGCTTCCCCTTCGCCCCGATGCCGCAGATTTCGCGGGCGGCCGCCCGTTCCCGCCCGTCAATCGGCGGGCAGCGACAGGGCGAGGCGCTTCGCGGCGTTGGCGCTGGTGTCGCGGGCGATGGCGTCGAACGTCTGCCCGCGCAGCTCGGCCAGGCAACGCGCCGTGTGGACGATGTAGGCGGGTTCACACGTTTTTCCGCGCAAAGGCACAGGCGCGAGAAAGGGGCTGTCCGTCTCGACGAGGATGCGATCGGACGGGGCGAAGCGCGCCGCCTCGCGAATCGCGTGTGCGCTCTTGAAAGTGAGAATGCCGGAAAACGAAAGATCGAAGTCGAGCCCGAGCGCCCGCTCTGCAAAAGCGCGGTCTTCCGAGAAACAGTGGATGATGCCCCCCACGTCGCGGGCCTTCTCCTCTTCGAGAATGGCGAGCGTGTCGGCGGGCGCGCTGCGGGTGTGAATGACGATGGGTTTGCCGAGCTCGCGCGCCAGCGCGATCATGCGGCGGAACACTTGCTGTTGCACCTCGCGCGGTGAGTGATCGTAGTGATAGTCGAGGCCGATCTCGCCGATGGCGACGACGCGCGGCTCTCGCGCGAGACGGGCGATCTCGTCGAACCCCTTCTCGTCGGTGGTGGCCGCATCGTGGGGATGAACGCCCACCGTGGCAAACACCTCTTTGCGTGCCGCCGCGAGCGCCACCGCGGCACGCGCCGCGCCGATGTCGCGCCCCACGCCGATGCACACCAACGTGCCGACGCCCGCGGCCTTGGCGCGCGCCAGCACATCGTCGGGCCCGGCGGGAAGATAGGCCGGATCGAGGTGGCAGTGAGAATCGACGAGCATGGCTCGGGCGACGAGTCTAATTCACGAGCTCGGAGTAGCGCCACCGGACCAACGCCGACGTCGTGTCGCGCGCGCATTCGTCGCAGTAGCCATACGACTTTTTGAGCCGCTCGATGGCGGCACGCGCCTCGGCGATCTGGTCGGCGGGAAGGCCCGTCATTTGATCGGAGAGCACGAGCATCATGTCGCGCGCGACGAGCGCGATCTGCTTGCGCCGCTCGGCGAACACCGCTTCGCGGAGCTTTTTGGTTTGGTTCGCGAAAACGACGGCGTTGTCGATCTTGCTATCCGGGTGATCGATGGCCCACGCCGCGATGGCCGAGATGAGGCCGCGGCGAAAATCGGTAGGGTCTCCTTTGACGCCGAGCAGCGCTTCGACTTCCCCCATCATCCGCTCGTCGGGATCCTCGTAGCTACCGGTCATGCGGTTGCGCACTTTTTCTTTTTTGATCCACACGTTGACGTGGGCGATGTACTTGTCGAAAAGCTCGCCGTATTGCGACTCGGACACGAGCCCGCTCGCCACCCGCATTTCACCTTCCCACATGTCGAGCAGCCGCACGCGC
>DATHEQ010000493.1:0-2765 GCA_035318505.1 Polyangiaceae bacterium
TTTTCCAGTTCCTGCCGTGCGCGCGCAAATAGTAGAAGGAGGTAATGTTCGGCAGCTGATTCTGGCGGATGGAGGTCTTGAACTTCGGTTCGTCGATCTGCACGAAAGCAGCGTCGTGCTCGTTCAGCAGCCTTAACGTCAGCCCAAACTCGTCTGACCAGGACCGGTGCCGCAACTCCACGGCGAGACGATGATCCACGAATGTCTCGAGCAGCCAGGTGAGGTAGTCCACCGACGCGTCATCGCGCTTGAAGCTGGCTGGGAACTGGCAAAGGAGCGCGCCCAGCTTGTCGGCATCCGCGAGCGGCTCGATGCCCCGCTTGAAGACGTCCACGTCTTCCTGTTTCACTTCTCGTTTGTGCGTAAACTGCTGGAATAGCTTGAGGCTGAACTCGAAACCGCGTGGGGTGCGATCCGCCCACGACCGCGCGGTCTTCACGGCAGGCGGACGATAGAACGTGTTGTTGATCTCGACGGTGTCGAAGCGGTCCGCGTAGTACGCGAGCTCGTCGAACTTCTCCTTCGTGCCGGGGATCTTCTGGCCGTGTTTCAGTGGATAGAACACGCCGGTCCACGGCCCGTAGCCAGTCGAGGGATAGTTCCAGCCGCTCGTGCCGATTTGGACCTCATGTGCATGCTTGATGGCCATTGGTGAATGTCTGCGCAACTGAGAGGCCAGCGGCATCGCTACGATCGCTTGCCTGGGACCGCTGTCGCGAACCTCTACGCCTGGGCCCGAAGGCATCCCGCCGGGCATGCGCACGCCTTGCGGCTAAACGCGGGGTTAGTGTCAACCAGCGTCTTTCGGCGACTGGGCGGCGGTGCGGTCTGCGAGCCTAGCGATCGCCGACGTGAGCTCGTAGGGGTCAACGGGCTTCGGCAGGTGGACTTGAAACCCAGCCCCGAGCGCCAACTGCGCATCGTCCTTCTGGACGAATGCAGTGAGCGCGATCGCCGGTAGATCTTCCGCGTCGTGCCCATCCTGGCGCAGGTGCCGAATCAGGTCGAAGCCGTCTTGGTCCGGCATGCCCAGGTCGCTGACGAGCACGTTGGGGCGCGCGTTGGAAAGCGCGTCAAGCGCCGCGGGGACGCCGCCCGCTGTGACGACGACGGCGCCTGCTCGTTCGAGCACCATGGCCAGTACACGACGTGCGTCGGCTTCGTCGTCGACGACGAGCACGTGTACGCCGTCGAGACGAACCGGCGGACGGCGGTCGGCGACAGAGACGGGGTCCGCAGGTTCCTGCTCGCCCGTATTATTTGCGCTCGCTCGCTCGTCATCTTCCTCTCCGATTCGGACCGCGCGGATGGGAAGACGGACGGTAAACGTCGAACCCTGGCCTTCGCCCGGGCTGCTAACCTCGATGGTCCCTCCATGCGCTTCCACGAGGTATTTGACAATGGACAGCCCCAGCCCCAACCCAGCGAACTTCCGTCGTGTACTGCTGTCGGCTTGGCGAAATCGGTCGAAGACGTGCGGCAACAACTCCGGACTAATTCCCTGTCCGCTGTCGCTCACCTGGATCTGAAACCTGGACTGCTCTCGGCGCAATGTGACGTCGACGTGTCCTCCCTTGGGTGTGAACTTCACAGCGTTCGAGACCAGGTTCCACACGACCTGTTGCATGCGCGCGCCGTCACACCAGGCGCCGCCTGCGGAAGGATCAAGCCGCAGGCCTAACGTAATGCCCCGAGCGTCAGCCGCCGTCCGCACCACGTTGACACCCGCGTTGATCACGTCCGCCAGTTCGCAGGGGCGGATGTCCACGCGTAGTTTGCCGGAGACGATTCGCGACACGTCCAGAATGTCATCGATGAGTTGCACCTGCGCGAGGGTGTTGCGCTCGATGACCTTGAGTCCCTCTTGAAAGTGTCTTGGTTCCGCGGATTCGTGCCGCAAGATGCTGAGCCATCCGACGATGGCGTTCAACGGTGTGCGCATCTCGTGGCTCAGCGTGGCGAGAAACACGTCCTTCGCGCGATTGGCCACATCGGCGGCCCGTCTCGAGGCCTGCTCATTGGCCAACAGCGCCGCCCGGTCGCGCTCGACCTCTTCCGCATAGGCGCGAACGGCGTGCGTGAGCGACTGGTCCATCGACTCGTTGAACCGCGTCACGTCATCCAAGTCTCTCAAGTCAGGCGCCGGTAGACTCTCGCGCCACAGTCGGAGCACGCTGGCCCGCACGGCCCGATATTCGGCGACGACCGCCCACAAATCGAAACCGGATGCCACGCGGCCGCTCCCGTGAGTTGACGACGCCCTCGTCAACTCCACGTGGTCGTCGGACGGTATGCCGGCGCCTTTGGATTTCGCGGCTCGCTGTGTCTCGGTTTGTTCGGACTGCATGTCCCCCGCGGTCTCGCGGAGGATCTCTTCGGCGTGGTCGCGCATCGCGACGGGGTCTGCCGTCGCCCCGCTGGGGCAAATGCCGCGCGCAAACGACTCCCACTCGACAAGGATGGGTTCGACATTCGCCAAGATGAAGTCCGCCAAACGCATAGTGACCCACCATAACCGTGTTCAAGATCAATGCCTGCCGCCGCACCGTTCGTGCGCCTGTCCGCGCACCGCGCGTTCCCAGCGCAGAAGCGGTCGCCAAACCAAGCTCTGCTTTGACGCCCCATCGGCAGGGGTGGTTGCACCACACGGCGCACCCCAGCACGTGGCCGCTCCATCAGTCGCCATTGCTGTGGTGGTCCGTGGCAGGCGTCGCGTCATGCGCGGTCTCCAAGGCGAGGTCGGACAAGGCTCGCAGGAGTTCATG
>DATHEQ010000494.1:0-15578 GCA_035318505.1 Polyangiaceae bacterium
CATTTTGCATAGCGGACGAGCACGTCGTCGATGCCGGAGAGCTTGATGCCCCCCTGCGCCTTGCCGGTCACCTTGCGTACGATCGACTCGATGCGACCCTCGCGCAGGGAGTCGGGCGGCGGCTGGGCGACCGCGGCCCCGTTCTTCGGCGCCAAGAAGTCGGCTACGTCTTCGGCGGCAATTTTGCCGTACCCGATGTTGATGAAGAGCTCTTCTTCGGACGCAACCTTGTTCTCCTCGGCGACTTTTTTGACGTCCTCCGCGGACTTCAAAAACTTTTGCAGCGAGATCCCGCGCGCATGCAGACCTTTCTCCAAGAGCTCGCGCCCGAGCTTGAGTGATTTGTCGCGCTGCTCGGTGCGAAGGAAGGCGCGCACTTTGCTTTTGGCGCGACCCGTCACCACGTTTTCGAGCCAATCCTTGGACGGATGCTGCGGGTTGGACGTCATGACTTCGACGACGTCGCCATTGCGGAGCTTGTACTTGAGGGGAACGATGGCGCCGTTGATGCGCGCGCCCGAACAGTGATTGCCGACTTCGGAGTGAATCGTGTAGGCGAAATCGATGGGAGTGGCGCCGCGCGGAAAGACGCGAACGTCCCCCTTGGGGGTGAACACGTAAACCTCGTCGGCGAAAAGATCGACTTTGACCGATTCCAAAAACTCGGCCGGATCTTTCATCTCTTTCTGAAACTCGACCAGCTGGCGCAGCCAACCGAAACGCTCGGCGTCCTTGGGATCGACGCCGCCGGAGATGCGCTCTTTGTATTTCCAGTGAGCGGCGATGCCGTGCTCGGCGACGCGCTGCATGTCGTGGGTGCGGATCTGGATTTCGATGCGCTCGCGCCCGGGCCCGATCACGGTCGTGTGAAGCGACTGGTACATGTTCGGCTTGGGAAGCGCGACGTAATCTTTGAATCGCCCCGGAATCGGGGTCCAGCGCGAATGAATGACGCCGAGAGCGGCGTAACAATCGGCGACGGACTCCACGACGATGCGGAAGGCGATGACGTCGTAGACCTGCTCGTATTCGCAGTCCTGCCCCTTCATCTTGCGGTAAATCGAATAGAGGTGCTTGGCGCGGCCGTAGACGTCGGCGGGAAATCCCTGTTCCGCCAGCCGCCCCGAGAGCGTCTTCGAAACGTCGGCGATGTAGCGATCGCGCTCCTTCTTCGACTTGCTGATTTTTCCGGAAAGGGCTTGGTACGCCTGCGGGTCGAGGTATTTGAAGGACAGATCTTCCATCTCCGCTTTGAAGCGGGCGATACCGAGCCGGTTGGCGAGCGGCGCATAGATGTCCATCGTCTCGCGTGCGATTCGCTCTTGTGCTTCGGCGCTCATGCAATCGAGCGTGCGCATGTTGTCGAGGCGATCGCACAGTTTGACCAAGAGCACGCGAATGTCGCGCGCCATGGCCACCACCATCTTGCGGAAGTTCTCGGCCTGCCGATCCTCTTTGGAGGCAAAGTTGATCTTGGAAAGCTTGGTGACGCCGTCGACGAGAAAGGCCACCTCCGCACCGAACTCGCGCTCTACGTCGTCCAGCGTGGCGAGCGTATCCTCGACGACGTCATGCAAGAGGCCGGCACAGATGCTGGCCGTGTCGAGGCGCAGCTCGGTGATGATGCCGGCGACCGCGGCTGGATGAATGAAGTACGGATCGCCGCTCTTGCGCTTCTGGCCCTCGTGCGCTCTTACACTATAGTCGTAAGCTCGCGAGACAATCTCGACGTCCGCAGCGGGGTGATATCCTCGTATCCTTTCGACTAGATCAGCAAGCTTGAGCATCGGGCGGCGTGGCCCCGTAGAGCCCGCGCAACTAAGAAGACTAACACCCGTCATTTAGGCCGGCAACGAAACGCCCGCCCGAGCTCAAGAGTGCATCGATCGGCTCTCTCCTCCACCTCGCCCAACGATTCGCCCTCGGCGGGTGATTTTGGGGTTTACGTACACTTCCCGTGGTGCTTATCGAAGTGCCCCTACTGTGACTTCGTCGCGTTTGCGGCGCCGCGCTCGTCGATCGACGGGGCTGCCTATACGGACGCCGTGCTGGCCGAGCTCGCCGCGCGGAGCATCGGGCTCGAAAATCGGCGCCTAGCGAGCATCTTCTTCGGCGGCGGGACACCGTCGCTCTGGGGTGCGGCCGAGATCGCGCGCGTCATCGACGCGGTCGTCCGCGCGTTCCCGTGCGATACGAACGCCGAAATCAGCCTGGAATGCGACCCCAGTTCGCTCGACGAGGACGGCGCGCGCGCTCTCGTCCATGCCGGCGTCAACCGTCTCAGCATCGGCATTCAGGCGCTCGACGACGAGCGGCTGCGCTTCCTCGGGCGCATCCACACGAGAGAAGAGGCGATCGCGGCCGTTCGCGCCGCCGTGCGCGGGGGTGTGCCGCGGGTTTCCACCGATCTCATGTATGCGGTCGCCGGACAAACCTCCGATGCCGCGGCCGGCGAAGCGACGGCGCTAGCCGCGCTGGGAGTGACGCACGTGTCGGCGTACAGCTTGACCATCGAACAGGGCACGCCCTTCGGCCAGCTCGCGCGACGCGGGCGATTACCGCTTTGCGATGATGCCGTGATGGCCGAGTCATTCTTCGCCATCGACGAAGCGCTCGCCAGCGCCGGCCTCGTGCACTACGAAGTCTCGAACTACGCCAAGCCGGGAAACGAAGCGCGGCACAATCTCGGCTATTGGCAAGGCCGTGATTACCTGGGCCTCGGGTGCGGCGCGTACGGGACGCTCCGCTCGCCCGAGGGCGCGCTGCGCTACCGCAATCACGCAACGCCCCGTGCTTATCTCCACGCGGCAAACTCTGCGCTCGCTTCGGCTGATGATGCCCGCCACGCCCGCTCCACGGCTGCTTTCACGAGTTCCGAAGAACGGCTCGATGGCGCGGCGCTGCTGCGCGAACGCATCATGCTCGGCTTGCGAATGAGGCAGGGCTTCGATCTCGAAGCTGCAGCGCTCGAGCTGGGTACCGACCCCTACCCGGGGCAGCGCCGCACGGCTCTCACGCAGCTCGAAACCCGCGGTCGCGTCGTTCTCAGCCACGGTCGCATCACCGTGCCCCGCGCGGCGTGGATCTGGGTCGACGACACCGCGGCCGCGCTCTTCTAGGGAGCGGACGCGTCGATTGCAGTGAGCGGTGCCGCACGACGCGCGGGCAGCGCTGCGCTCCGCATCCACCCTTCGAGATCCTCGAGCGCGCGCTCAGCCATGGCTTCGTACCGCTCGCGTTTTTTTCGATGTCGGTCGCCGAGCGGCGGTAGATGTGCCCAGGTGATGTTCGACGGCTGGTAACGCTCCACCTTGCGCGCCAGGTGCGTGCAAATTCCGCCGAGCGCCGTGGTCGGCGGCGGTGGCGTGAGCGGTACTTCGCAGAGACGCTGCCCGAGCAAGAGCGCACAGATGAATCCGCCGGCAGCGCTTTCCACGTACCCCTCGACGCCGGAGAGCTGACCGGCAATGAAGACACCCGGTAGCGCACGCAACTGCATCGTGGCGTCGAGAAGCTCGGGCGCGTGGAGAAAAGTATTGCGGTGCACGGAACCGAACCGCAGAAACTCTGCTTCAGCGAGGCCGGGGATGGTGCGAAAGACGCGGGCCTGCTCGCCGTAGGTCATGCGCGTCTGAAAGCCGACCAAATTGTAGGCGCTGGCGTCGGCGTTTTCTGCCCGCAACTGGATAACCGCGAAGGGACGCCGACCGGTGCGCGGATCGACGAGCCCCACCGGTTTCATCGGTCCGAAGGCGAGCGTCATCTCGCCGCGCTCGGCCATCACCTCGACCGGCAGACATCCTTCGAAGTAGCGCACCTCTTCGAATGATCGAGGCGCCACTTTCTCCGCCGCTACGACGGCGGCAACGAACGCGCGGTAGCCCGCTTCGTCGAAAGGGCAGTTGACGTAGGCGCCTTCTTCGCCGGGCTCGCCCTTGTCGTAGCGCGATTGGCGGAACACCTGATCCCAGGCGATGGAATCCGCCGCGATGATGGGGGCGATGGCGTCGTAGTACGCGAGATGCTCGGCGCCGACCACCCGCGCCAGATCCGCAGCGAGCGCGTCTCCCGTGAGCGGCCCGGTGGCGACGATGAGTGGGCGCGCCTCGGGCAGCGACGTCACTTCTTCCGACACCACGCGAATACGCGGATGGCTGGCCATGGCGGCGCTCATCTCGGCGCTGAAGCGTTCACGATCGACGGCGAGCGCGCCCCCCGCCGGCACCCGTGTCCGATCGGCGGTGGCGATGACGACCGATCCCGCGCGCCGAAGCTCCTCCTTGAGGAGACCGACGGCATTGGAGAGGGCGGCGCCGCGCATCGAATTGGAGCACACGAGCTCTGCCAAATCGTTGCCCGTCTGCGCCGGTGTACGCTTGTGCGGCTTTTGCTCGAGGAGCAACACTTCGATGCCGCGCTCGGCGAGTTGCCAAGCCGCCTCGCACCCGGCGAGGCCACCTCCCACGATGGTCACGGTCCGCATCGAATGCCGCGCAGCAAGAGATCCGAGCGATCGCCAGCGCTCAGCTGGCGGGGGGCGCGGCGCTGTCGTGCAGCGCTGGGTGCGCACCGGCCGTGGGCGCCGGAGCGGCCGCCATTTCCTCGATCGGCTTTTTGAAACCGCACCCCGCGGTTTGACAGGCGAGCACCGGATTCTTCTTGCCGCCACCGAAGACGAGAAACTTTGCCCCGCAGGAGGGACAAGGATCGTTTATTGGCTTTTGCCAAAGCTTGAAGTCGCATTTGATGTCGGCCGAGTAGTTCGAGCAGCCATAGAAGCTGCGCCCGCCGCGCCGGCGCGATTTGATTTCGATGATGTCCCCTCCGCACTTGGGACAAGGAATGCCGAGCGGCACCGGCTTGGCGTTTTTGCATCCGGGGTAGCCCGTGCACGACAAGAACTCGCCATAGCGGCCCGTCTTGATCATCATCGGTTTGCCGCACTTGTCGCATTTGTAGTCCGTCATCCGGATGGGAAGCGGCGTCGTACCCGAACCGTCGCCGAGATCCTGGGTGACTTTGCATTTCGGATAAGCAGAGCAACCGAGAAACCAACCGTTCTTGCTCCAGCGTTTGAGCATTTTGGAGCTGCATTCTGGGCAGAGTTGATCGGTTTCTTGCGGCTCGGGCGTCCAGCGTTTCTGCTTCTTGGAAACGTCGAGCTGTTCTCGGAATCGCTTGTAAAAGCGCTTCAAGAGCGCCACCCTGCCGAGCCGCCCCGCTTCGACCTCGTCGAGGTCCTCTTCCATCTTGGCGGTGAAGTTCGGATCCATGAAGTCGAGCGGGCTCGAGACGAGGCCGTCAACGACGAACTTACCGAGGAGGGTCGGCTTGAAGCCGCCCGACGGGATCTTCTCCACGTAGTCGCGCGCTTGCACTTTGCTGATGATCTCGGCGTAGGTACTGGGACGGCCGATACCGCGCTTCTCCAGCTCGCGCACGAGCGAACCCTCGTTGTAACGCGCCGGCGGCTGGGTGAACTTCTGCTCGGTGACGACACCGGGGGGGTTCACCACGGTCAATGTTTCGCCCTCGTTGAGGTCGGGGAGCGACGCCTCTTCGAGATCTTCCAACGAGACGCTCTCGGCGGGAGCGTGGCCGTTAGCGTTACCGTTCACGCTGCCGTTGGGACCTGCGGCTTCAGCGGTGTCGGGCCCACCGCCGTTGGCGTCGGCGCTCGTCTCGTCCTCTTCGCCGGCGAGTCTCGCGTCGAGAACCCCTTTGCCATACGCCTCGAGCCACCCGCCGAACTTGAGGATGCGCCCCGTCGCCCTGAGGCCGTATTTGTCGTGGCCCGCGACCTCCGCCTGCTTTTTGGGTGTGTCAGCGGGCGCTACCGTTGCATCGATGTCCACGCTCGTCTGGTCGTAGACGGCGGGCGACATCTGCGATGCCACGAACCGCTCCCAGATGAGCTTATAGAGCTTGTACTGCTCGTCCTTCAGATGCTTGCGAATGGAATCCGGCGGAAACTCGAGCGACGTCGGTCGAATCGCTTCGTGCGCTTCTTGGGCGTTCTTCTTGGCCTTGTAGTAGTTGGGTTTTTCGGGCAGGTGGTCTTCGCCGTATTGCTGGCCGATGTGCTCGCGCACGGTCTGGATGGCGTCCTCGCTCACCCTCAACGAGTCGGTACGCATGTACGTGATGAGGCCGACCGGACCGCCATCTTTGCCGAGATCGACGCCCTCGTAGAGGCCCTGCGCGATCTGCATCGTGCGCTTGGTGGTAAAGCGGAGGTAGCTCGTCGCGTCCTGCTGCAGTTTGGAGGTCGAATACGGCGCGGGAGCCTTCCGCCTTTGCTCGCGGCGCGTGATCTTGGCGACGACGTATTTTGCCCCTTCGAGGCCGCCGCGCACGACTTTCGCCGTAGCGTCGTCCTTGACCTCGAACTTCTCGCCGTCGGCACTGACGAGACGGGCAACGAGGCTGGGTCGTTTCTGGCCGATCAAACCAACGCCGACGTTCCAATATTCTACCGGAACGAAAGCTTCGATCTCACGCTCGCGGTCGACGATGAGCCGGAGCGCGACCGATTGCACACGGCCAGCCGAGAGCCCGAAAGCAAGCTTGGACCAGACGAGCGCCGAGACGTCGTAGCCGACGATGCGGTCGAGCACGCGG
Source organism: Polyangiaceae bacterium (assembly GCA_035318505.1). Lineage (GTDB taxonomy): Bacteria > Myxococcota_A > Polyangia > Polyangiales > Polyangiaceae > DASWDH01. The sequence goes on from DATHEQ010000494.1 coordinate 6,622, forward strand.
CGCGCTCGCTGGGCGTCGTAGAGATTGTCGTCGAGCTTGCGGGGATGGGACACACCGTGCTCGACGCCCTTTTTGGTGATTTCGTGGAACTCGACGCGATGGATGGGGAGCTTTGGGCGCTTCAGCTCTTCCATCACGTGCCACGCGATGGCTTCCCCCTCGCGGTCGGGGTCGGTAGCGAGCAGGATGGCGCTCGCACTTTTGGCCGCCACTTTGAGCTCGGCGAGGACCTTGGCTTTGCCCTCGATGACCTCGTACGTCTCCGTGAAGTCCTTCTCCACGTCGACGCCCATCTTCTTCGGCAGGTCTTTGATGTGTCCCTTGGACGCCATCACCTCGTAGCCGGGGCCGAGGTACTTCTTGATGGTCTTCGCCTTGGCCGGCGATTCGACCACCACGAGTGTCTTTGCTGCCGTGGACACTGAGTACCTTTGCCCTTTCCTTCACCGAGCGGCCCTACCGAGCACCGATAGCCGGGTTCGCCGGGCCGCACGTTAACGCTCAGCACTAATACGACGGGCCTCTCAAGCCCAACAAACCGGCGCACCGGCGCCTCCTACTGACGGCGGCAGAGGCCCACTACCCTACCCGTTCGAGCCCCGCAACACCCGCGGTCGGGGCTTCTTTACTCAAACTCAGTCCTTTCGAATGGTTACGCGTCTGAACCACCCCGCAGGACCCTCTACTAGTACGGCTTCGAGACTCAACGTCAAGAGCGCAGCGTGGACGAGCGCGGTCGGCAGGCCGGTCCCAGCGCAAAGATCATCGAGATGTAAGGGGGTGCACGACAGCATCTGAAAGATTGCCCGACACTCGGGCGAGAGGGCCTCGACGGTAAGATCGTCGCTTGCCGTAGTTGCCTGGACGGGCGACGGCGGTGCACGCGAATGCTCGCGCCGACGGATGGGTCGGGTCGCGCCCCTCGGTAGACCCACCCAGCCGAGAAGCTCGCCCTCATCCAAGAGCACGCGCGCGCCGAGGGACAATTCCAGCAGATTGCCCTCGCCGAGCGGATCCCACGGAGCCGCCGGCACGATGAAGACGGGCCGGCCAAGACGCCGCGCGAAACTCGCGGTGGAGCGAGCCCCGCTCTTGATGGGGGCCTGCACGACGACGGTGGCCTGGGTGAGAGCGGCCAGGACGGCATTGCGCCGGGGAAACGTCGTTAGCATCGCGTGTTGTGCTCGCTCGAAGGGCGACACGAGCGCACCGCCCGTCAGCACGATTTCTTCGTAGAGGGGGGCATGCTGCGGCGGGTAGCAATGGTCGAGCCCGGTGCCGATGACCGCCACCGATACGCCACCGGCGTCGAGCGCCCCGCGATGGGCAGCTGCGTCGATACCCACCGCACCCCCAGACCAGATGGTGACCCCGCGCTTGGCCAAGCGAAACGCCAGCGCATGTGCGTAGGACTCCGCTTCTGTCGAAGGTTGGCGCGTGCCCACCATCGCCACCGCTGGTGCCGCGAGAAGCTCGCCGCGGATGCACAGCGGGTCGGGAGGATATTTCAGGTCGCGCAGCTCGTGCGGATAGTCGCGATCGAGCACGCGGTGGATATGCACGCGAGCCATATCGCCCGTCGGTCGCGGCGTTCCGGAAGTTGCTTGCGCCGTGCGCGAAGACGCGCACGGCGCACGGGAGACCGAGCTACTTGCTGTAAACTTGGGCGCCGGCGGGGCCGCCACCCTTCGCGGCCTTCAGCGTCAGGATGACGGGAGCCGCTACGGGGAAAGGGTTCTTGTAACAGTTTTTGCCACTACCGATGCTCGCCGACGGGCCTTGCGTTTGGTCCGCCGCGAGGACGGCGGGGGGCAGCGACGGCATCAGTGGCTTGGCCAAGAGCTGCATATCGAGCTCGGCGACGGGGGGCAGCCCCTGGCCGAGAATCGTGTAGCACTTGCCCGGCATCAGCATGAATTCCTGCGTCAACGCGCCGCCCTCGGCCAGCATGCCGCCGATGGCACTTCCGTCCTCTTTCATCCCTTTGGCTTCGTTTGCAGCACGGGGTTGCAGCGCCAATCGCACGGCGGCGGCAGTGGCGGCGTCGGCGCCAGGCATTCCCGCGGGTGGGGCTCCGGGCCCCGGCGGTGCGCCCGGCTGCTGCGGCTGACCGTAGCCAGGATTGTTGGGATCGGTTTGGCCATAGCCGGGTTGCTGCGGTTGCCCATATCCGGGTTGCTGCGGTTGACCGTAGCCGGGCTGCTGCTGCGGTTGTCCGTAGCCAGGCTGGCCCGGCTGACCGTACCCAGGCTGACCCGGCTGACCGTACCCGGGCTGACCCGGCTGGCCCGGCTGACCGTACATATTTTGCTGCTGCGGTTGCTGCGGCTCAGGGTTCGATCCACCGCAAGCCGACACGAAAGCGGAAGCTGCGAGGACGAAAGCTGCGTGGGCGAAAATCGTTCTTTTCATGGCGGCTCCAGTGGCAAAGGTGCCAAAAAGGGGCCCGTTTTCCGTCGGGCTTGCCCTCACATCTCGTTCGATACCAACTTCGAGCTGCTCGTTCGATAGGACCGAAATGCCGGTCCGTATCGATTGTTGCGGGCGATGCTAGCACCACTCCGCCGCTCTTTGGCGGCGCCAGATCCGAAGGCCGCGCGAAACGCGTCCCGCAATAGGGCCGGTCGCGCACGCACCGCGCGAAATTCAGCGGCGGGCGATGCTTGTGTACGTCCGAGTAGTGCTAGAAGGCGGGCATGGTCAGTCAGCAAGCCCCGGCCGTGGTGGTCGCCACCCACGGACACTGTTTCGACGGGATGTGCTCCGCGGCACTTTTCACACGCCTGGCGCGTGCGCGGATCTCCCCCGCGGCGACCTTTCGTTACTTCGCGTGCGGTTACGGGCCGGAACCCGGCGGCGTCAGCCCAGCCATTCTCAGCGGGGACGAGAATGCCATTCTCGATTTTCGCTACACCAAGTCGCCCAAGCTCACCTGGTATTTCGATCACCACGCGACGGCGTTCGCGACGCCGGACGAGCGCGGGGACTTCGACAGCAATGACGGCAAACAGAAGTTTTACGACCCGCACTACGGCTCGTGCACCAAGCTCATTTATGATGTCTCGCGCGATCACTTTGGGCTCGCGGATACCCCCGCCATCGTCGAGCTCGTGCGCTGGGCAGACATCATCGATGCGGCGCGATTCGCAAGCGCTGAAATGGCGGTCGTCCGGGCCGATCCCGCCCTTTGGCTGATGACCGTCGTCGAAAACCACGGTGACGAAGCTTTCCTCGCCAAGTTCGTACCTCGTCTCTTGGCCGAACCGCTGGAGGACATCGCGCGCAGCGCGGAGATCCAGTCCAAGTGGACGCCGCTTCGCGATGCGCACCTCACGTTCGTCGACAAGGTGCGCGCCAAGAGCGAAGCGCGAGACAAGGTCGTGTTCGTCGACCTCACCGAATCGGTCATCGACGTCGTGGGTAAGTTCGTGACCTACGCGCTGTTCCCAACGAGTGTGTACTCCGTCATGGTCTCGCGCGGAAAAACACGGTGTAAAGTCTCGGTCGGCTATAACCCATGGAGTGGATCGGCGCGTCAGCACGACATCTCGCAGATCTGCCAGCGCTATGGGGGCGGCGGGCATGCGGTGGTGGGCGCCATCGCCCTCGGGCCGAGCGAGATCGAAAGAGCGCGCAACATCGGATTGGAAATCACAGCAGAGCTGAACAGCTGACCGACACACGAGCAGGTTGGAAAGGTTCAACGATGGCGCTGTCAAGACTCGCGGGTCTGTGCCAGAATTGAAAGCTGGAAAGGCCTCTGGATGAGCCGTATGCCCCCGCACCTCGAATCGAACGATGCGGGCAATACTGATCTCCTCGTAGGTCGAACCATCGGCGAAAAGTTCGCTCTGGAAGCCATCCTCGGAGCGGGCGCGATGGGCGCGGTGTACCGCGCTCGGCAAATTGCACTCGAAAAAACCGTCGCGGTCAAAGTCATGCACCGCGGGCTGCTCGCCGACCCGACGTTTGCCACGCGCTTTCACCGGGAGGCCAAGGCCGCGTCGCGACTCGACCATCCGCACTCGATCCGCATTCTCGACTTCGGCGAAGAACCGGACGGGCTTCTCTACATCGTCATGGACTACCTGGATGGGCGCGACCTTTTGCGCGTGATTCAGGAGGATTGGCCACTCCCGGCCTGGCGAACCGCGGAAATCGTGTCCCAGACGCTCTCGGCACTCGCAGTGGCGCACGATATGGGCGTCTTGCATCGCGATCTGAAGCCCGAGAACATCATGGTGCTCCGCCATGTGAACGACGACGGCAGCCCCGCCGACGTCGTCAAGGTTCTCGATTTCGGCATCGCGAAGATCATCGACTCGCGCGACTCGGACCTGCCGCCGGTGAGCTCGACACACGCCAAGCTCTCGACCGGCGGAATGCTGGTGGGCACTCCCGCATACATGTCGCCGGAGCAAGCTCAGGGCGAGCCGCTCGATGCGCGCAGCGATCTCTACTCGGTGGGGGTCATCATCTACCAGATCCTCACCATGTGCCTGCCGTTCGAGGCGGCTTCGGCGGTGGGACTTTTGCTGAAGCACGTGCATGAGAAGCCCCCATCGCCTTCGTCGGTGAGCTCTGCCGTCCATCCCGGGCTCGAAGCAGTCTGTCTCAAGGCGATGTCGAAACAGCGTAAGGACCGCTATCCGAACGCCCGCGAAATGCGCGCCGCGCTTCGGGCGGCGATGGGAGACACGCGCCCCTCCGGACACGAGCGCTACGAAGCGCTTTCGCCGAGCCCGCAGATCGTGCACGTCGGCCCACGGCCAACGGGCAGCCGGCCCAACGCCGATACCGCCACGCTTCCATCGATCCCGTCGCTTCCCCCGTCCGATGCTCCCTTGGCTCCGACGGCCGCGCCGCCGCGAATGGCGCGGCCGTGGATGATAGGCGCCGCGCTCGTCATTGCGTCGAGCGCGTTCTTCCTACCGCGTCTGCGGCACGCGCCGCCCGTCGCACCCTCGCAGGGTTTGGTGTCTCCCACGCCGCCAACCCCAACCCCGCTCGCAACCGCAGTCGCCCCGATGGCACAGCCGGCACAGCCTGAGACGACGGCGGCGCCGAGCGATTTGCAGCACCGGGCCCCGCCTGTCACCGCGACGGCTTCGACATCGCTGCGCAAGGGAACCAAGGGCAAGGCGTCACCCGCGGATCTCGCGCCGGAGAACGCCGCTCCCGCAGCGGTCAACACGCCGCCCGAGGAACGCCCGCTCGCCGCTCAGCCTGCCGCATCTCCAGCACCGCCGCCGCCCGCGGTCGTCGAGGCACCCGCCGTCGCCGCACCTTTGCCGGCCGAGGCGCCCGGCGTCCCGCCCTCGCCTCCCCCGGCTGCCGCGCTGGCTCCGCTGAATCCCGCGCTGGCGCGCGTCGAGATCGGCGCGGCAACTTCGACCACCGGAACCACCGCGTCCAACGTCAACAAGACGATCGCACCGCTCGCGCAGAAGCTCACCGCTTGCTACCGAAGCGCGCTCTCTCACCAGAGCCAAGCCACCGACGAAGGCGGCGTGCTGCACGTAGAAACCAACGAAGACGGCGTCATCATGGATGCGCGTCTCGAAGGGTCGCTCGCGGCGGGCGCGGGAAGGTGCATCGTGGCTGCGGTCCGGGGGCGTCGCATTTCCAATGTTGACACCGGGAGCGCGACCGCCGATGTCCCTCTCAGCTTCAAGATTCGATGACACCATCCACGCGTCACCTCCGGCTGCTCGTCACGATGCGTCGCGCTTTCCGCCTCACGGGACTCTCTGCAGCCCTGGCGATGGGCGGGTGCGGATCGTCCGCGACGCACTCCGAAGGGCTCGAACCGGCGACCCTGCCCGCCGAGCTGCGGGCGGATTACGCGGTCTTCGCTCAGCGCTGCTCGAAATGCCATTCACTGGCGCGGCCGCTCAACAGCGGCATCAGCGACGAGAATTATTGGTCACTCTACGTGGCGCGCATGCGCCGGCAACCGGGCAGCGGCATCTCGCAAGAAGATGCGGGCCCCATCCTGCGCTTTCTCCATTACTACTCGCTCGAGCAGCTCCGTAAGAACGAAAAGGCCGTCCCACCCCCGGCGACTTCCGGCTCCTCGCTGAGCCGCGCGCCTCTGCAAATCCGAATGTAGCTGTATGAACTCGCCCGCGATCCGCGCGTGGTGGCTTCTGATGGCGACGTTCATCTTTGTTACGACGACGTTTCGGCTCGCCCGGGCGGTGGACCACACCACCGCGGGGTCGGCGCAGGTCGATTATCATCTCGCTGGGAGCAAGGGCTTCGGCAATCCGGCGTCGGGCAACAGCGACGTGTTCGATGGGTTCACGATCGAGGCCTCGTTCAAGATGGCGGTCGACGTCTCCGAGCATCTCTCGGCCAATGTGAAGGTTTGCTTCGGGTGCCACGGCTTAGAAGCCGACATGGCGTATTTCGATCTACGCGCCGCCGATGAGTTCAACCTCCGCGTCGGACGCTTCAGCCCGAGCTTCGGGTCCTTCAACGTGCGCCACGACCCCGCCAACCACAAGCTCAGCGACAAGCCCTTGCCTTACGACATGGGCCGCATGCTTCGCAAGAATGCCTGGAACAACGGCGTTCTCCCCGCTCCATTTCCCGACGTCGGCATCGAGCTGAGCGGCACCCACTGGTTCGGCGAGACCGCCCAATTCGACTACGCCGCGTACACGGTAAGCGGGTTTCGCAACAGCGGAGCCAATCCCACCGACCTCAATTTTCAAGAATCGCACCTGCCGTACTATGTCGACAACAACGCGCGCCCGGCGATCGGTACGCGCATCGCGCTCACCTTCAAGCTCGGCGCCATGGCTGACACCACCGTGGGAGGGAGCGCCATGACGGGAACGTACGACCACCGCAACGATCTCACCTATTTCATCGGCGGTGCCGACCTCTCCTTGCGCGTAGAACGCACCACCATACGGATCGAGTACCTCTTGCGTCGCCAGGAATTCGACGCCTCCAACCCCGCGCTCTTCAAGTACGACATCTCGCCGCGCCAAGGCGATTTCTTCGCCAAACACGGTGCCTTCATCGAGCTCGAGCATCCGCTCGCGCGCAGGCTCGACGCGGTCTGGCGCGCCGACGCCATGTTCCGCACGGGCAACGTGCTCGCCTCGAGCGAGCTATCCGATGGGAGCTCGGTGCTGCGCGCAACGTTCGGCCTCGCGCTGGCGGTAGAACGGAATCTGCGTCTCAAATGCTCGGCCGAGCTCTGGCAGTTCAGCGATCCCGACGCGCGCGGACGGCAGACCGAGATCAGCGCGCATTGGGGCGCCGTCGGAACGTTCTGATTGACGCCGGTCCCTGGCGTCGATGGCGCGTCACTCGGCGCTCGGCCAGTGGGGGTGCCAAGGGCAAAGAATTTCGAACGCGCGCGCTACCTGGAGGACGAGGATCGTCGGCGCCGCGCGGTGCGACTATCTGCAGACCGACGGGCAGTCCGCTCTGCGAAAAGCCCGCACGAACGGTTGCCGCGGGCAGCCACGCGAAGTTGACGGGCATGGTGAACGCCGCGAGACCCGCGGCGGGCAACGGCGAGTCGGCCACCTTCGTCGGTAGCGGACCGCTCGCAGCGGGCGGATCACAGGGCGCGGTCGGCGTGAGCAGAATGTCGTGGTCTGCAAACACGCCGGCGAACCACCGAACGACGCTCATGCGAGCGCGCGCTGCTTCGCCCCACAGCGCCGGCGCTGCCTCGCGCGCCGCCTGCATCCACCGGACCAGGGTGCGCGTCACCTCTGCCTCGCGCCCCTCGATCGTGCCGCTCAGCGATTCGTCGAGGGATCGAGCAAGGGCGAGCCCCCAATCGGTGCAAGATCAGGGGGACCATCTTGGACGAGAGTGATCTCGTGCCCGAGCTCTCGCAATGACGAGACCGCGTGCTCGATCACTTGGGCAATGTCGTTCTGCACGGGCACGCCGCCAAATCGCGACTGTTGACACCGAGGGGAATGCCTTCGAGCGGCCTCGCTTCTCCGCAGTCGAGACGCGCTTGTGCTGCGCGAGCCTCGGCGACAAGAACGTCCGGAGAACGGCGACTCACGACGGCATTCAACCGCGCGTGCGTCGCGTCGAGCGCTCGCGATGTGAATTGCATCAGCTCCACGGCGGAGAGTGCGCGCTCGCGGAGCGCCCCTGTAAGCTCGGTCAAGCTTGCGCGTGAAAGATCAAAGCTGCTCTTCACCTCGCTGCCTCCCTGTGTCGCACGACTCCCTGTGTCGCACGAAAGGACACTCGCCAACGTCGACGTGGGGCGCTTAACATGTAGGCGGCGGGGGGAGAAGGAACGGGCATCTCCGATTGCGGCCGGAAAGCGGCGGAGTTATGGCTAGTGAGGCGATATGAAGAACGTGCATCCCGGCCTGCTCGATGTCGCAGCGCGGCCGGGCAGCGTCGGTCAAAGAGCACGCAGCCGCGCCGCACGCGTCTTGGCGCTGGGCGCCGCGGTCGCGACGCTGGCCTGGTGCTTCGCTTCGTGCTCGTACATCGAGCCGCAAGTGGGAAAGTTTCGCGGCTCTTGCAAAGAGTCGGGCGGTGCATACGCGCGGCCCGACGCCTACGCGCCGGGCCAACCCGACCCGCGCTGCACGCCGGACGAAGACGACGACGCATGCGCAATCTGTGAAGACACGCATTGCTGCGGGACGCGTTACGGATGCTACGACGACGATGGTTGCTCGTGCGCCGACGAAGAGTTCGACGAGTGTCTCGAGCACATCGCCGATCCCAGCAGCGAAGAAGGCGTGGCGGCGACGGCGCATTGCTGGGAAGAGTTCTCCGCCAGCGGTACGGGGGCCAAATGGCGCGTCGATTGTCAGCGCGAATTCTGCCAAGAGGAATGCGGCGTTCCCTGAGCCGAAAAGTTCGTGCGTCAGCGGCGGCGCGGTTTGGCGAAAAGCGCGCTCAGGATGAAGAGCAGCGCAAAAGCGCCCCCGCCGTATAAGCAGTAGGAAGCC
>DATHEQ010000495.1:0-17100 GCA_035318505.1 Polyangiaceae bacterium
GAGGCGGGAGGAAAGTCGCCGGCCGGTTCGGCGGCCGACGCTGTTCGTGCGCGCTGGATTATAGCGCGAGCGGTCTCGGCGATCGCGCGAGGATCGGCCGCGAAACGCCCGCTCTGCTCGCGCAGGAGATCGATGAATCCGCGCTTTTGGCCGCGAAGGCCGGCGCGGGGGGGGAAGTACGTCCCCCCGAAGAAGGGCTCGCGCTTCGGAGTAAGCCAGACGCTCATCGGCCAACCACCGCTTCCGAATGACTGCACGAAGGTCATGTAGACCGCGTCGACGTCGGGGCGCTCCTCGCGATCGACCTTGATCGCTACATAATGGTCGTTCAAGTAACGAGCGATCTCCTCATCCTCGAAGCTTTCTTCTTCCATCACGTGACACCAATGGCACGTCGAATACCCAACCGAGAGAAACACCGGCCGATCCAGCGCGCGAGCGCGTTCGAACGCCTCGTCACCCCAAGGAAACCAGTTCACCGGGTTATGCGCATGCTGAAGGAGGTACGGGCTCGATTCGAGGATCAGCCGGTTCGTGTAGTGAGGTGTTCCATCGGCGTTCTTGTGGCGCGTCCGCGCAACGTAGCTCGGGCCCTTGGCGTGAAACGCTTTCTCGAGTCGGGCCTTCAGTTCGGCATCACTGCCCGCGGAAGATCGCTGCGTCGTAGGTTCCGGCGAAGAGCGTGCGCACCCGCGTCCGGAGCACGCGGCTGTCGCGAGGAGCAACAGCAGGCGCGCCGAGCGGAAGACCCGCTTTCCAGCGCGCGTCACGGCGTTTTGGTCGCCCGAAAACGCTCCCATTCGCGCCGCGTTTCGTCCGCGAACTCGCTCGCCATCGCGGTCGCTCGCGCAGCGGTCCTGTCGAACGCGTCGAGCTGTGCCTGTCGTTGAACGGCACGGAGGGCTTCGGGAAAGCGCGTCCAGAAATGCCCTGCGAGCTGGCGCGCGGCGTCTTCGGCGAGCTCGACGAGCTCGGCCTCGGAGCGCAGATCCTCGATTGCGAGCTCGCGGTATCCAGGGATCCACGACTGCACCCAGAACTCCGGCGCCGCCTCCGTTCGGAAGCTGGCGAACCCATACACCTCCGGCATCCTCGAACCGAGGAGCGTCATGAACATGAGAGGCTGGAGCGCTCCACCGTGCAGGGGCCGCAACGCGCAGTCGTTTCCAGTCGACGGAGCGGACGTCCGGGCCTCGACGATGAGATCATCACCCGGTGCGTCGGTCGGGCCGCGCAGGCGAAAGAGAAGCTTCGTCTCGAGAGCGCTCCCGACGCCCATCTGGAGCGACCCGACGCGAACGACATCGTAGTAAGCGGTAGAGCGCTCCGGATGGACCTCCGCCTCGAGGCGTCGAAAGCCTGCCCATCCTCGGAGCACGCGCTCTTCGACGGCTGATGAGAGCGGGTGAAAGAGCCCTTCGGCCCAGGCGAGCCACGGCTCGGCTCCCGCCGGCGTGTCGCGACGGATGCGCGCCGTGATGGCGAGCGGAGGCCGCTCGAGGGGCTGATCCAGCGATGCGCGGTAGGCGCGAAAATAGGCAGCGACCACCCGGTCCGGGTCGCACGACCAGGACACTTCGCGGCAGGTGAGGCGCACCGACGCGGCGTACCGCACGAGGTCCACCACCGCGGGCCCAAACGCCGATTGGTCGAAGTCCTCGAGCCCCGCCGTCGTCGGCGTGACGACGAACTGCTCGACGTGGGGATCGCCGTGGATGGCGACGACGGGCAGGTGCCATCGCTCGTCGCGGAAACGCGCACACGTGCGAAGCTCGAAAGGTCGGGCAAGCGCGCGGAAATAGGCGTACGCGCTTCGAGCGAGTTTCTCGAGCAACTTGGGGGATGCGCCGTGCGCAACGAGGTCGGCTCGGTCGAGCGCGAAGCTCGCCTCGCTGCCGAATCGGTCGACACCGCAGTCGGCATCCTGAGACGCGGTCTTTACCGATGCGACGGGCGGCTCCGCGTGCGGCGGCTGGGTGCACCCGACGAACAGCACGAGCGCGAAGAAGCGGCTCCGCATGGAGGATCTGCTTTACGAGCCGCGTAGCGGGCCGGCAAGGCTTTTCCCCCAGGTCAGGCGCTCCTCGCGGCGTTTACCGGAGCAGAACTCCCCTGCATGCTTCGGGGCCCGCGGCCGTGCAAGCGAGGTTCCGCATTTCACTGATGCATTGTTCATAGGCCAGGGTGACGCCGATGAAATCGGCGCAGGGAAGGGTGTTCTCGAGCTCCTGAAAACAAGCGTCGCCGCTGGCGGGCTGGCATTGCTCGGACTTCGCGCACACGACCCCGCTCAGTTCCTCACAAGCTTTTTTCGCCGGGGCGGGATCGGCCAGATCGCGAATGTCGCAATTGGCGGGCGGCGCCACGCAGGTCGCGGCCCGGAGAGCGGTCGCGCAACGCTCTGCTTCCGCATCGGACTTGCAAGCGATCGCTCTGATTTGGTTGCAGGCGTCGGCGCCGGGCATTGCGCACTTGCCGATCCATTCGCAGAGCGCGGATTGCCATTGATGGCACGTCGCCGTGCCGCGACCAGGTGGCCCGGTGTTGCCGTCATCATCCGAGCATCCCATGAACAGCGCCAGCACGGCGAAGGCACCCCGGACGCGCTTTTTCATTAGTGACCAGGTTCGCATGAAGGGAACAATCATCACAACGCGGCTCGCTTAACACCGAGCCGCGCCGAGGCTCATGTAGGTCGGCTCCCTAGTCCGGCACCACGGCAATCGCCTCGATTTCGACGAGGAGTTCTCGGCGAAACAACCTGGCGACCTCCACCAAAGTGCTGGCCGGGCCGTGGGCGGGATCGATATGGCGATCGCGCACCTCGCGCAAGAACGACAGGTTCTCGGGCGTCAGCTCGGCAACGAAGAACGTGAGTTTGACGACATGTCCGAAGTTGGCATTCACAGCGCGCAGCGCTTCGTTCAGATTGGTAAAGACCTGCTCCGCCTGCGCTCGAAAGTCGCCGGCGCCGACCACCTTGCCATCGTGGTCGAGAGCGACTTGTCCGGAGAGATAGACGGTCCGGCCGGCGCCGATGGTCACGACGTGGCTATAGCCATTCGGCTTGGGAAGCTGCGGCGGATTGAGGCGCTGGCCGACGGGGGAGCTCGGCGAGATGACGCCCCGAGCGGAGGTTGGCTGCGGCGCAACTGACGCCGGCGTCAAAGACGCACAACCGGTGGCGATCGAGAGAGCGATGGCGAGATTGACGCGCATGTCGGCGGTTATACCGCAGGGGTGGGTGGGGAAGCCGGCCGTGTGATAAGCACCTCCGCATGCGTTGGAAGCTTCTACTTGCCCCGTGGATCGTCCTCGGTTTTGCCGCGTGTTCACGGGACGAGGCGACTTCGCGCCGCCGCACGGACGCGCCGCCCGAGGAGTCGCTGGCCGCGGTGACGGCCGATCAGTTACGTGCCAAGGTGCGCGCCCTTCACGCCAAGGCGGTCTTGGTCAATGCGTGGGCGACGTGGTGCGGTTCCTGCGAGGACGAGCTTCCCATGTTGCAGCGACTCGCCGAGAAATTCGGGCCAGAGGGCGTCAAGGTGCTGCTCGTCTCGGTCGACGAGCCCGATGAGCTCGCCCAAGTGAGGACATTCCTTGCCGACAAGGGCATTCGCTTGACGAGTTATCTCGCCGCAAGGCCGCTCGATGCATTCAAGGCCGGGATCACCCCGCGCTGGCCCGGAATGCTGCCGGCGACCTTCCTTTTCGACTCGGTGGCCAAGCTTCGTTACTTCTGGGGTGGCGAGGCGTTCGAAAGCGAGATGGTCCCCATTGTCGAGGGTTTGCTCGCCGGCCGAGCCATTGATGGCGAATCGCGCTTCGACGTGGCGCCGGAAGGGGCCAACAAGTCGACATCCAAGTGACGAGCGGTGATTGCACCCCGGGCGCGGTGATGGAAAAACCAACGTGAACCGTGATGCGACCAACCACATCGACGCGCATGACGCCTGCGCTCGTCACGCGCGGCAGCGGGCCGGTCGTCCTCGCCATGCCCCACGTGGGGACGTACGTGCCCGCGGAGATTTTGCAAAAGTTGAACGATGAAGGAAGGCGACTGCGCGACACGGATTGGCGCGTCGACGAGCTTTACGACGGTCTTCTTCCGAATGCGACCGTCGTGTGCGCGACCTTCCATCGCTACGTCATCGACGCCAATCGCGATCCCATGCAAGTCAGTCTCTATCCCGGGCAAAACACGACCGAGCTCGTCCCGCGCGTCAATTTCGACAACGTGCCGATCTGGAATGCCGGACAAGAGCCCGATGCCGCGGAGATCGCGCGCTGCCTCGACCAATTCCACGTGCCCTATCATCGCGTTCTCGCCGGCGAGGTGGAGCGGGTCAAGCGCGAGCACGGTATCGTTTTTCTCTACGACTGCCATTCCATCCGATCGGTCGTGCCTTTTCTCTTCGAGGGAACGCTGCCCGATTTCAACATCGGAACGAACAATGGCAAGACATGCGCGTCGGCGTTCGAATCGGCGGCGGTCGACGTGTGCCGCGATGCAGACGGCTACACGTTCGCGCTCAACGGGCGATTTCGCGGCGGCTGGACCACGCGGCATTACGGACGGCCCGACGAAGGCGTGCACGCCCTCCAAATGGAGCTTGCGCAAAAAAGCTATCTCCTGAGTGAAGAGCCGCCCTTCGCCTACGAGAGCGGAAGCGCCGGCCGGGTGCGCATGCATTTGCGCGACGTGCTCGAAAGCCTACACGCCGTCGCTCTTTCGATGGGCGCTCGGCACCGCTGAACACACCGTGCTTGCCCAGGATCCGCTGCTGCGCTGTGGGTCACGGTGGGGCCGCGCGCGTTCGAGAACAATGCCAGTCGGTGGCACCACCGGACATCGGTGGCACAGCGGCGCGGCACAAATTGAGCGCGCCTGGCTCTCGATATCATCGATTCGCGGCAGTATCTGCGCGGTACGAGACTTGCTCATCGCATGTCATGACCCAGCGACAATCAGTGGTGGTGCTTTCCCTTCTTGGCTTGCTCGTGGCCGCGTGCGCCTCCGACCCTGCCCAGCCCCCTGTCGATGCGAGCAGTTCGTTGCCCAGCGACGCCGGAAAAGACACCACGGGAGGCGGCCACGAAGACGTCGAAGGTGCGGAAGAAGGGGGATTGCCGATTGAGGACGCGCTTACCATCGCGGATGGGGATGTTTCGCAACCACGCGATGCGCCCGAGAGTGTCGACGCGCCCGACGCGGATGTTTCGCAACCACGCGATGCGCCCGAGAGTGTCGACGCGCCGGACGCGATCGACGTACCCACGGATCGTGTCGTCGTAAGTGATCGCCAGGACGTTGACGTTTGTAGCGGCATCACCCACGAACCCGTCTCGCACCGTCCCCAACCCATCGCGTGTCCACCCGAGGGCGGACTCCCGGATGCGGGCCAATACGCTTGCACGAGTGACGACGATTGCGCGGGAACTAGCGCTTGTATGTGCGAGCCGACGTGGCGCGGGCAAGACCGATACCCGCCGCGGATTTGCATCTCCGGAGGAAACTGTCGGGTCGATGCCGACTGCGGTCCGGGTGGCTACTGCTCGCTCAGCCTGATCCCTGGAAGCCAGGTGCTGCCTGATGGCGGCGCCGGATACGGGACGCAGCTTGCGAATGGCTACTTCTGTCATACCAGCCGCGATTGCTGTCTCGACACGGCCGAGTGTGCGCCGCGCGGTTGGCCCGAAGATACGTGCCTTTTCGATAGGTCGTTGGCAGCTTGGCGGTGCGCCGGCGGGCCCTGACGACGAGGTCTCACCGTTCGATCAATTCAGACATCCAACGCCCATCCGAACGGCGCTGCCTGCTGTCGTCGTGACGGTTCGGCACGTCTCTGGGCAAAGTGTGACGCGCGAGGGATCCGCGTTGTCGTTATAGAACCATCCGGCAGGTGCGGCGCAACGTTCGGCATTGGCGACCCTGGCGATCGGCGAAAATGCGCCCAGATTTCCGATTCTCACTTCGAGAAAGAGCGCGAGGAGCGTACGGGAAGGGTTCGGCGTGTCGGGAATTGGATAGTCGCACGGTGCGCTGGCGGCGCGGAGCTGCGCGAACGTCTCGGCCCGAGGATCGGCGCTCGATGAGTTGACGCTGTACGGAAATGTGCCGCCCGCTTCGGCCACGTGACGCAAGTCCGCAAGGCTTGGAAGGAGCGAGATAACCGTCGTCTTGACGGGCGGTGCGGACGCGAAGGCGCGGGCGACCAGCTCGGTGGCGTTGGCGATAGTGTCCTCGTTGCACGCGTTGGTTTCAAAACCGTGGGTCATGATCGCGACGAGCGCTTGGCGGCCCGGGTTATCCTTGGCGCGCGTCTTGGCGTATCGCAGTGCGCCCTCGAGCGGTGCAGCGAGAAGCCAGCCGCCGCGCGGTATTTGCGCGCCAAGCACGCTGGTGAAGGAGCTGGAAGGCGAGCCGAATGGGAGGTGCGGAACTGCATAGTCTTCCGCGAGGCAGGAGACGCTTCCGCCGCCGGAAAGTCGCGGAAAGAAGCCGAGCGCCACCCCAGCGCGCGGGTCCATGGCGAAACTGTCGATGGCGTGGGCGACGGCCGACCATTGCGTTTCGCCCGGAGGTCGGGTTCCGCCGTCCAAGTAGCACCACGCACCGATCGGGCAATCCGTGATCCCAGAGCTGTCCGCCAAGATGTAGATGTCGACGGGCAGCGGTTTTCCCTCGTAGAATTCAGCCACGCAAGCTCCCTCGTCGCTGGCGTCATCGCTGTCCGCCGTGCCCGAGGCATCTTCGGACGCCGGGCTTTCTTCGCCGCCGTCCGCGGCATCGACGAGATTCGCCGCGTCGCCGCCGCTTTCCACGGGCGGCGTCGTCGTTCGACCGGAGCAAGCAACGATCATGAGATACGCGAGGGGAAATGGAGTGCGCGGGCGCATACGATTGAGTCTACAGCGGTCGCGCGGGCCGGCGGACTCCCGTCGTTAACAGCCGACGTGGCGAATCGGACTGGGTAAGCTGTCACGCCAACCTGATTGACGCTGCCGGCCTATGGGTAGCAAACTAAATGCCGGTCATGCGCGCGGACGAAGAGCGATCCTGGAGCCTATCTCTCGCGCTCGTCGCGGCTCTTGCGCTGCATGTCGGATTGGCGGCCGTTGTTCGTGATTCGCTGGGGGGTGCGGCATCCGCGCCACACACCGCTCCGCAATCTCCATTGGCCGCTTCCGAGTACGACCTCGATCTCGACCTCGAGCGCCCCGCCGCTGAACCTGCCGTGGCGGTAATCGACCGCCTTCCCGAGCGATCTTCGAAGGGCGCCGTTCCGTTCGAATCGCCGGGGGAGGCGCGCCACGCAGCGCGCGTGCTCGAAACCGCCGCGCCGCCGCTTGCGGACTCAGCCCCCGCCGTTGGAGGAGACGACGCGGTCGATCCATCCCCCGGGCACGGGACCGATACAGCTTCGAAAGCGGAGCCGTCGCAGCATGAGCGCCCCATCGATCTCGGCATTGCCGCGGGGGATTGGGCACGCTGGACCAAGCCCATCACTGAGGCTCGCGCTGCACCTCCCGTGGGCGCCGAGCGTGGGACCCCGCCGGCGAGCAGCACGGGCGGTCTCGCTGAGGAACTCGACGCGAAAGATCGCGAGCTAGGGCTCGGCCCTGCAGGAGCGATGCTTTCGGCCGCACATGAAGCAGCGCGGGCACCCACGGCACCGGCGAGCGGTACGGCAACTTTCTCGATAACGCTCGACGGAAACGGCGATACCGCGGTGCAGCTCTTGCGGGCGAGTCCACCTCTTTCGGCCTGGCGCCACGTCACCGAAGCGCTCGCAGCAGCGATCAAGCGCAAGCCACCGCATCTCAAGGAAGGCGCTGCGGGCGTTCGAACCGTCATCGAGGTGAGCGCCGAAGAACGACTCCCCAATGGTTCCTTGGCGCGCACGGAAGACGCGAAGGTAGCCGTGTCCGGACCACCGGTGCGCTCGACGACCGAAACCTACCGCGACACGAGAGAACGTAACCCCTTCGTCGATTCGCCTCTCAGCACTCCGACGGACAAAGCGCAGATTGCACTCAACGGGGACCAGTTAGGCGCATGGGTGAAGGGCCGCGGTAAAGTTTGCAGCTACCAGGGCGGGGTGACGGCGCAAGGACAGATGAAAGCGACTGGGAGCTGCGATTTTGCCAACATCGGCGCCCGTCCCGTGCGCGTCGTCCACGCCAAAGTGATCAGTCAAACGGCGCTTTAACGGTGCACGATGCGGAGGCTCGGGCGGCGAGTTTCGCCTTGGCACCGCGGTTGACGCCCTTCCGGCTATTTGCGCAGTTCCGTCTCGAGAAAGCGCGCTACGCGCGACGCAAGCGCAACGCGGTTTTCGCGCCGTGCAAGCGAGTGCCCCTCGTTATTGGCGACCATGTACTCGACGGGCACATTGCGCTCACGAAGAGCCTTCACGATGAGGTCGGACTCGGATTTGGGCACGCGCGGGTCGTTGGCGCCAGCGAAAACGAAGAGCGGATCCACGATCTTATCCACTTGCCGCAAGGGGGATTGTTCGTTGAGAAGATCGGCGTCTTTTTCGAGATCGCCGAATTCCGTCTTGAAGAGCTCGCGGATGGCGCCGCTCGTTGTCTTGAGAAAGGTGGGAAGGTTGGCCACGCCGAACAGATCGACGCCAGCGCGCCAGAGATCGCTTTGTCGGGTGAGCCCGATGAGCGTCGTGTACCCGCCGTAACTGGCGCCGTAGACGATGAGCTTGTTCTTGTCGGCCCACGGTTGCGCGCCGACCCAGCGCCCGGCGGTTTCGATATCCTTGAATGCCTCCGATCGTTTGGCTCCATTGTCCGCCATTTCGAAGGCGCGCCCGAAGGCGCCCGATCCGCGCACGTTGGGTTCGACCCATGCGTAGCCGAGACCCAGAAAAAACCTCGCGATGGGATCCCAGCGCACGACCGACGCGCCGGAGGGCCCACCGTGGTAACTGACGATCACCGGAAGCTTTTTTCCGGCTGCGCCGGCGGGAAGATAGACGTTTGCGGGGATTTTGAGCCCGTCGTGGGCCGGAATTTCCACAAGGTGCGTTTCGACAGTGGCAAGCTCCGGGATCGACGGTCGAGATTCTTTGCGCAGGGGAGTCAGCGCGCCGGTCGTCACGTCGAGCGCGTGAATGTCGGCGGGAGCATCGGGCGTCGATCGCTCGAGCGTGAGACGTTTGCCATCCGCGCTGAAGTCGACGATGAAGCCGGAGCCGGGCGGCAGCTTGACGTCGATCTTGGGCTTCAACGTGCCGGCGTCGAGGATGCGCGTTTCGATTCGATTGCCGGCGATGACGTTGAGCGCGAGGAGATTCCCTTTCTTGGAGACGGCGATGTTCGAGATCTCTGCCGTCGCCGGATGCGTCTCCACGTACCGCCCTATCTCCTTCAGGGTTTTGGTATCGAAGGCGATGACCAGCGCCTGGTCGCCCCCACCGTCGGTCGCCACATACACTCGCTTGCCGTCCGGCGAAAATACGGCGTCCTGAACGCTGACGTCGCCGGAAAGCGGGTAAAGGAGTTTCTCCTTGCCGCTATCGAGATCGACCAGAACCGCGGTCGTCTTGGTCTGAGCGGGCACGTGGACAAAAGCGCCCCATCGACCATCGGACGAGACGTCCGTCAAAAATCCGAGCCCGCTATCGGTATAGACTTTCTTCGCGTCTGCGCCCGCTCGAAGCGGTTGCACGTAGATGCTTGAGGCCGATTCAGACATCTTACGCGCCGAGAAGACGAGCGTTTCCGCTTTGCCCTCGGGAATGATCGGCGCGTCTCGGTTGAGCTGTTCTTCGGACGTGAGCTGCACCAAGTTCTGTCCATCGAGATCGACGCGGAAGAAGTTCCAGTTTTCGTCGGCGCCTTTGTCGGAAAGGAAGATGACGGATTTACCGTCCTTGGTGGTCTTGACGTCGCCCATTCGCTCTTTGGTCGTGGCAAGACGCATGGCCGGCGCCTCCGGCTTGGCGGCGTCGGCAACGTAAAGCTGCGGTAAGCCATCGCGATTCGAGCCGAAGATGATCTTCTTGCCGTCGCGCGAGAGTACTGGACGGTTGTTGGTGAAAGCGTCGATGAATCCCGCCGCAGCTTTGGCGAGCTCTGCGTCGCGCGCCGCAGCCGCTCCAGTCGGTACATCGGGCTCACTGTTGGCTTCTCGCTGGGCAGATTTGGTCGGCGATGGAGTCGGCACTGCTTCCGCAACGGGCGCGGGCGGCGCGACGGGCTCGGGTCCGGCCTTGCCGGAAGAACCGCAAGCCGCGAGGAACAGCACCAAGACAGGGCGAGCCGAGAGGGAGAGGGTACGCATGCGCAGCATCCTACTGCGGAACCCGTGACGGGTGGTAGTGGTGGCGCGTTCGTCTGCGCTAGGCTTGCTCCGATGCAGAAACCTCTCTCTTTTTCGCGACGCGCGTGCACCCGCTGTGGCGCAGCGCTCCTTGCGTTGCTGATGCTCGCCGGGTGTCCTCGAAGCGCGGGTGAGAAGCCCGCGGACGTTTGCGCGAAGATGGGGCAGACCTGTTCCCTCGGCCCTGGCCTATTGGGAGTCTGCAACGAGGCGGCCGCGACAACCTGTGCGCGGCCACCTTGTTACGTGTGCATGGCGCAGCACTGATCAACCGCGGCATTAACGCCCGAGACAATTGCCTACAATGATCGGAAGTATTCACGAGTCGTCGACTGGGCGCCGCGGCTATCTCGGCAGCCGTCAATCCGCGATCGGACCGCCGTGCTGTTCGCATCGGATCAAGACCGCGGTCACCATGTAGGGCAGTCGGCGGCGTGTGCGGTTTTGCTCGAGCGCACGGAGAACGCCCGGCGAAAAGCTCGAACTCCTCTGCTTGGCAGGTGTGGGTTTGAGGAGGTCCGGCCGCCGATGATAAGACGGGTGGATGGGTGTAGCCTTGGGCGGAGCGCGCTCGCGGATCCCTAGGATCGGCGTCGTCTCGCTCTGGCTTTCCGGCAATCCATACGAACGAGACGTCGTGACCGGCGTGGTCGATGCCATCGAGGCGGGCGGTGCCAGCGCGGTGTGCTTCGCGGTGCACGGCATCAAGGATGACTTCGACACGTTCATCGGAACCGAGAGCGTCGATGGCTTCGTCCTCCTATCGGCATCGCTCGCTCAGTTCGTTGGCAAAGAAGCACTCGAGGCGTTTTGCGAGAAGCGGCGTTCGCTTCCCATCGTCGCGCTTGGCCTGACCCTTTCGGGTGTACCCACGATCGGAGTCGACGACGCGGGAGGCGTCAAAGTGGCCGTCTCGCACCTCATCGAGGCGCACGGCCGTAGGCGTATCGCCTTCATCCGCGGTCCCGAGGCGAGCGGGGGCGATATCGGCGAACGATTTTCGGGCTACCAAGAGGCCCTGGCCGAGCATCACCTCGCGTTCGACCCTAAGTGGGTCGCATCGAGCTCGGGGTTTGGCGGCGCCGGCGACGCCATTCGCGCGTTGCTCGAGGATTCTCGAGAGCCGCCCGAAGCGATCGTCGCATTCAACGACGCCACCGCCGTGGCCGCTCTCTCCGCCCTTACCGACCGAGGTATCCGTGTTCCTCAGGACATCGCTGTCGTTGGATTCGACGACACGCTCGACGCGCGGGTGGCCATTCCACCCCTCACGACGACGAGCCAGCGATTGGAGGAGCAGGGGAGGATGGCCGCGAATCTGGTTCTCGAAGCACTCGAAGGAAAGCCCATTCCCCATCACGTGGTTCTCGACACCGCGTTGGTGGTTCGGCGATCCTGCGGGTGCTTTCCGCGCTCGGTGCTCGAGATCGGCACAGGTCTGCCCTCGACGCGGCGGGCGGGCGACGAGTCGTTGGCGGCACGCCATGCCGCAATCGCAGCGGCAGTGAAGGACGTTCTTTCGCCGCGCCAAGTCGCTAGCGTCGACGGACTTCTGGCGGCCTTCTCATCGGATCTCGAAAGCGGGTCCACCCACGAGTTTCTGGCGGCCCTGGACGAGCAGCTCGAAGTTTCGGCGCGCTCTCCTGCCGATCTCATGCGGTGGGAAGAGGCCATCTCAGCCATGCGCCGGCTGACGCTGCCGTGCCTCACCGGCGACGAGGCGCTCCTCTCTCGGGCCGAAAATTTGTGGCACCAGGCGCGCGTCTTGATGAGCGATAGCGGCCAGCGAGCACAGGCATTTCTCCGCTTTTCCGACGGTCAGCGCGCCGATGCGCTGGCAGGCATCAGCCGATCGCTCATCGCCACCCGAGACCTTCCCGATCTTATCGTCGTTCTTTCGGAGAGCCTCCGGCGTTTCGAAGTAAAGAGCTGCTACTTGTCGCTCTACGACGCTCCCGGCTCGAGGGAACATTCGATCCTCGTCCTCGGCGTTGACGACAAGGACCGCGTGTCCGATCGCGTCTCGGCGCGGTTCCGCACGAGCCGACTGGTACCCGAAGGTGTTCTGCCGGAGGACCGCCGTTATACGACGGTCGTCATGCCCCTCGCGTCCGAGGACAAGCAACTCGGTATGATCCTTCTCGAGGGACACCCCAACCAAGCGACTGCCTACGACAAGCTGCGCACCCAGTTTGGGGCGGCCTTTCAACGAATGGCGCACGAACGGGAGCTCGCTGCCTTGCACACGGCGCTGCGCGAGCGCGTCGAGGAGCTCGAGCGAGCGCAGGAAGCTCTGCGCGAAAATCGAGAACGCCTGCTCATCTCGGAGAGCATGGCGTCACTCGGCCGACTGACCGCGGGGATGGCACATGAGATGAATACCCCGCTTGCCGCCGTGCGCGCTGCTCTCGGCGAGCTTCTCGATTTGATCGGCGAGTACCGCACGTCCATCGACGGCCCGGACGTGACGGCGGAAGATCACCGCGCTATCGCTGCGGAGATGGAGGCCGCGACGAAGTTGGCCGACAGTGCCGCGCAAAACGTGGCCGGTTTCGTGCGCGGCATCAAGGCGGAGACGCGCGATCTGGGGGCCCAAGACCTTCGTCAGTTCGATCCGTTGGCCGTGACGAAAGACACGCTGCTTTTGCTCAATCACGCGGCACGCGCCGCCAATTGCACGGTGACGCTCGGCGTCGCATCAACGCCGATGGAGCTCTTCGGCTCACCGGGACGGCTAGCCCAGATCGTGACCAACCTCGTCGCCAATGCCATCGACGCGAGCGCCCCCAAAGGCGGCGGCCCCGTCGTCGTTCAGTTGGAACCGTCGGACGGCGCCGTCGAGCTCCGCGTCAGCGATCGCGGTACCGGCATCGCACCGGAAGACGTGGTCAAGATCTTCGAGCCCATGTACACCAGCAAGCCCTTCGGCGTCGGCACCGGCCTCGGCCTCACCATCGTGCACGACCTCGTGACTGCTCATTTCAAGGGCACGATCGATGTGGAGAGCGAGCTCGGTCTCGGCACTACGTTCATCCTGCGGCTGAGTTCTGCCGGCTGAAAAAAGCGCGCGCAGTCCCTATTTGATGTTGGTGGTCTTCGTTCCCCGCGTTTGCAGCAAAAAGGGCCGCCACCGTTCGTCGCCTTCGAGAAACACCTTTTGAAAGGCGAGCGCCGTTTCGCCCGAATTGCCGCCGCCCGCGTCGGCGGGATTGAACCAATTGAAATGAGTGGCTCCTGCGATGTTCACCATCATCTTGGGCGTGCTCCCGCCAATCGCAGGGTAAACGCTCTCTGTCATGCTGCACGGTGCGACCGTATCCGCAGAACCGCACAACAAGAGCGTCGGTACCGTGACGCCGGTGCCATTTCCTCCCCATGGGGCGAGCCCGATCGAGGTTTTCAGCGTCGCGTCGGTGTTCGAAGCGAGGGTTGTACCCCCGCCGCCCATCGAATAGCCGGAGGTGCCATACCGACCCGCGAGCTTGCCATTGAGCGGGCTGCCGCTCTTCGTATTCTCCGCCTTGAGTTGTGTGAGGGCGGCCAGCAATTTGGTGGCGCGAACGTCAGGCCCGTCGGTGCCCAATGTGTCGGTGACGACCGTCACGATTCCATGCGACGCGTAGAACGGCCCCCAGGGTGCCATCTCCGGTCCTACGTTCGTGAAGCCGGGGCAAATCGAAATGCCGGCGAGCGGAGGTTCCGCGTCGGTCGGATAGTGGACGGTGCCGCCCGTTACCGTGAAAGTAGCGGTCTTGAACGGCCCGGCCTTGGACGTCAAACCGGTCGGAGCTGGTCCATGGCATAGGCAATCGCCGCTTGGACAGCAGGTTCCTTTACCGGCGCCACCGTCCGTCCCGGCGTTGCCACCCTTACCGCCAATGCCGCCTGCATCCGCGGGACCCGCGCCAGCCGCGCCGCCCGCGCCGCCAACGCCGGCCGCACCCGCTGGACCGGCGCCGCTCGCACCGCCGACAGCGACGCCGCCGGCACCGCCAACGCCAACGCCTCCTGCACCGGCCGGACCGGCGCCGCCCGCGCCGCCAACACCAACGCCGCCGGCACCCGTCGGGCCTGCTCCGCCAAAGCTGCCGGCCGCACCCGCCGGACCGGAGCCGCCCGCGCCGCCAACACCGCCCGCTCCAGTTGGGCCTGTCCCGCCGACCCCGCTACCGCCGGAGCCGCCCTTGCCGACGCCGCGATCGGATCCGCCCGTCGCGCCCGCGTCGGAACCGCCGACGCCGCGCGCCCCGCCCGGGCCGCCATCCTCCTCCGCTAAGTCACCGCAGGCTGTCAACAGAAGGAGAGCGCCCAAAAGTCGATGCAGCCCGAAAGCCATAGCGAACCTCCAATACAGCGAACCTCCAAGACTTCCGAGGCGTTGTTCTTTGGTCGCAAAGCATGCATCAAGACGCACTGACTGCGGGCGCCAATTAGTTCACCTTCCCGGCCGTGTCGCGCGCGATTGGTCGCTAGGCGCGGCGTCAATCGACGACGCTGCAGTTATGCACTTCGACAGGAATTGCCCTTCGCGCGGGAATACGCACCACGCCCATTTTTCGTCGACCCGCGTGATCTCGATATTCCACTGGCGACAACGATGCGTTCCAAAGCGTCGCCCAACCAACAATTCCTCGGTTGATGGCGCCCGTGGCAGGCCCAATCGAAACCGAGGGCGGTCGCCAGACGCTCCCGCTCGCCGGGGCGCGTACGAACACGGCCGTGCGCTCGCGATGTGACTCCGACGCTCCATCGCGCTTCGAAAGTCGGGGTCTCTGCGCGGGAAATGATTGCGCTCGTGTCGTCCCATGTGAGCGTGCTCGCGATGCGGCGAAATGGCATCCAACGATGTTGCGACTTGACTCCCGTCGCTCGCTCGAACTCTATGGAGCTTAACCCAATGAAACAGAACACCGGGACGTTCGCGGCACTCACCGCCGCTCTACTCGTTGGCAGTACGCTTGGCGTCGGTTGCGGAGGGCGCCTCACTGCGTCGGAAAGCGCGGAAACCGGCGGATCCGGTGGCTCTGCCCAAACGGGTGGCAGTGCCGGCAACGGCGGGACAGCTGGATCGACCGGTGGCACCGGCACGACAGGCGGCACCGGCGCAACGGGTGGATCGACAGGCGGGGGCGGCTCCGGGGCAACAGGTGGATCAACAGGCGGGGGCGGCACCGATCCGACGGGTGGATCAACAGGCGGCGGCGACACCGGCGGAGCGGCGGGCACGACGGGCGGCACCGGCGGAACAGGGATGGGCGGCGCGGGCGGCTCCGGTGGTGGAACGACCCCACCCGGGACGGTCGCATGCGGAACGTCCATTTGCGGGCCCATCATGGGGGGTCCGGTCGGCACGCTACAACCCTGCTGCCCGATGGACACGCCGAACGCATGCGGCGCGCAAAGTCCGCTCATTCCGGGATGCCTCACGACGACGCCAGGCGTTGCGGACACGCGTTGCCCGACCGTCCAAGTGATGGGCATCCCGCTGACTGGTTGCTGCCGCCCCAACCGCATGTGCGGCGTGAACTTGCAGGTGGTCGGATTGGGCTGCAACGATCCGGTGGCGGTGGGCGGTATGCCCGCCGGTCGCTGCGGCGGCGAATTTTAATCACGGCATCAGGTGTTCGGATCGTGGCGGTTGGCGACGCTACGGCGCTGGCCCATGCCCGAGCCCTTATAGGGCCAGTTTTTTAACAGCACCGGGGTTCACGGCGCGCCCGATCACGGCCTCCTTTCGTTGCATCGCCGCCTAGACGCGCGCGCCCGCAAAAAGCGGTAGGCTTCCGGCGATGGCCACCTTCGTCCTCATCCCCGGCGCGGGCGGCGCCGCGTCGTACTGGCATCGCGTCGTGCCGATGCTCGCTGAGCGTGGCCACCAAGCTACCGCGGTCGGTCTACCCGGCAGCGACGAACGCGCCGGCCTCGATGTCTACACCGCGCGCGTCCTCGATGCGATCGACGGCCGTCGCGTCGTCCTCGTCGCCCAGTCGCTCGGCGGTTTCACCGCGGCGCAGGTCTGCGCCCGTGCGTCGGTCGAGCAGCTCGTCTTCGTGAACGCGATGATCCCGAACCCCGGCGAGACGGCCGGGGCATGGTGGGATGTCACCGGTTCGGAAAAAGCGCGCGTCGCGGCGGCCGAGGCGCGCGGGTACGCGACCACGTTCGACGACGAGACGTACTTTTTCCACGACGTACCGAAGGAGGTCGTCGAAGCGGACAAGGAAGAGCACGCCCAAGCGAAGATCATCTTTTCCGAACCGTGCCGCTTCGAGCGCTGGCCTGACGTCCCGATGCACGTCATCGTCGGCAAAGACGACCGCTTCTTTCCTGCACAATTTCAAGCACGTGTCGCCAAGGAGCGCCTCGGCCTAAGCGTCGACGAGATCCCGGGCGGGCACCTCGTCGCGCTCTCGAATCCGGAAGGACTCGTCGCGCGGCTCGTCGCCTACGTGGGGTCCGCGCCGGCGTAGCGCGGTCTGACGGCGGCTGCCTAGGTCGACGAAAATAGTCGCCCATCGGCCGTTCGCGCAGCCTCGAGCGGGTACGCGGCACGATTGACTCCAATTGATTGGCCCGCTCGACCAATGCGCCGGCACGGCGGCTAGTGTGCCGTCGATCAAGACGGAGCTTCGCCGTGCACGGCACGGCGCGTGTTCAATAGCCTCGTTCCGAATAGCTGTTCGACTTGCTCCGGCCGTTGCGGTTTGGCGGCTAGGTATCCTTGCAGCTGATCGCAGCGGAGGAGACGGAGTTGATGC
>DATHEQ010000496.1:0-39168 GCA_035318505.1 Polyangiaceae bacterium
CGCGGCCGCCGGCCCTCAAAGCCTATGGTTCCGCCCCTCTTCCATCCCTACTTCCGGTGGTGGCTGCCGCACGGCCGCGCTGGAGGGCACGGTTTTCGACGATCCCATAGTGAATCTGACGGGTTAATGCTAGGAATGCGCACTCGATGAACCCGACCATGATGCTCACTCTCCTGGTGTCCGCCTGGGCGGCGTTCGCCTGGAGCGCGAACCGGCGCTGGCAGTTGCTCAAGGTGGGTCGGAGCGAGAATCGCCTCGACCACGTGGGGCGCCGTCTGAAGATGCTGTACGAGTACGCTCTCGTTCAGAAAAAAATGAACTACTACCCGCTCGCGGGTGTAGCTCACAAGCTCATCTTTCTCGGCTTCAGCGTCCTTTTGCTGCGCTCGCTCATCCTTTGGGGCCGCGGCTTCGACCCTGCGTTCAACTTGGGCATCTTCGGGGAAGGCCCCGTCAATCTGCCGCTCCTCGGGGCAATTCCGCTCGGGCTCATCTACGAGTTCTTGAAAGACGTGTTCGCGAGCATGGTGCTGCTCGGCACAGCCGTCTTCCTCTATTACCGGCTCATCAAGCCGCAAAAACGGATGTCGCTGCACCCTGAGGGGCTGCTCATCCTCGGCATCATCTGCACCATGATGCTCGCCGACATGCTGTACGACGGCGCGTCCATCGTGATGCACGCGAATTTCCACGCCTTCGGGTGCGAGAACCCGGCAGCGGACCTGGTCGAAGCCTGTGCGCAAGGGCGCACCGCGCTGGCCCACTATCCTCAGCCGCTGACGGGTGGCGAGGTGACGTACGCGCTTTGGCCCTCGCCGGCGGGGTCGCTCTTCGCCGTGATCCTCAACGGATCGGGGCTGAAGGAGCTCATCTTCCTCGCCCACGCCGGCTTCTGGACGCACTCGGCGCTCGTCCTCATTTTCCTCAACATTCTTCCGCACTCGAAGCACTTCCACATCATCACCTCGCTCCCCAACGCTTTCACCGCCGACCTCACGCCGCGCGGCCGTCTCAAGCCAATGGCGGCATCGGGCGAGGCGCTGATGGAGGCGGTCGGCACTGCGTCGGAAAAGACCGATCCGCTCGAAGATCCCGTGGGCGTCGCGCGCATCGAGCACTTCACGTGGAAGGCCATCTTGGACTTTTACACGTGCACCGAGTGCGGTCGTTGTTCCGACCATTGCCCGGCGCATCGGACGGGCAAGATCCTGAGCCCCAAGCACTTCACCCTCGATCTACGCGACCATCTCTACGGGCGCGAGGTCGAGTTTCTTTACCGGCCGGGCGGGCCCGAGGCACCCAAGTCGGAAGCGCACGGTCACGGCGATCACGGCGCTGCGCACGGCGCTGCGCACGGCGCCAATGGGCACGCAACCAACGGTCACGCCGCGGCGCACGGGCACGACGGGGACGACGATCACGCCCACGGCCATGACGATGGTCACGGTCACAACGGTCACGGGCACCACGAGCCGGTCTATCCCGAGAACCCGAATCCGCTTCCCGAGGTGGCGACGGCCCCGATCGATCTCGTGCCGAACGTCATCCACCCCGACGTCCTCTGGGCGTGCACGACTTGCCGCGCTTGCGAAGAGCAGTGCCCGGTCATGATCAGCTACGTCGACAAGATCACCGACATGCGGCGAAATCTGGTGCTCATCAAAGGCGAGTTCCCGGCCGAGCTGCAGAAGCCCTTTCAGGGGATGGAGGTCAACGGCAACCCGTGGAACCTGGCGCGTGTCGATCGCGCAGGGTGGGCGGATGGGCTTTCGATCCCGCTCATGTCGGAGCATCCCAAAGCACCGGTGCTCTTTTGGGTGGGCTGCGCAGCCAGCTACGACGATCGTGCCAAGAGAATCGCCCGCGCGACGGCCAAGCTGATGAAAGCGGCCGGCGTCGAGTTTGCCATCTTGGGACAAGAAGAGACGTGCACCGGCGATCCGGCGCGGCGCGCCGGCAACGAGTACCTCTTCATGGCGCTCGCCGAGCAGAACGTGGCCACCCTCAACGGTTACAAGGAACAAGGCGGCGCACGCACCATCGTGACGAGCTGCCCGCATTGCTTCAACACGCTGCTCAACGAATACCCCGATCTCGGCGGAAAATACGAAGTCGTGCATCACAGCGACTTTTTGCTGGGGCTCGTCATCGAGAAAAAGCTAACGCCGCGCAAGAAGGTGGAATCAAAAGTCGTGTTCCACGACTCCTGCTACCTCGGCCGCTACAACGACATCTACGATCCGCCGCGTGAAATCCTGCGCCGGATCCCGGGCGTCACGTTGGTCGAAGCGTCGATGTCCCGCTCCACGGGCCTCTGCTGCGGCGCGGGCGGCGCGCAGATGTGGATGGAAGAGCAGAACAAGGACCGCATGAACGTGCGGCGCACGCTGCAGCTGGTCGAAACAGAGGCCAAGGTGATCGCCAGCGGCTGCCCTTTCTGCATGACCATGCTCACCGATGGATTGAAGTCGCAATCGCTCGAGGAGGAGATCCGCCAGCTCGACGTTGCCGAAATGCTCGAAGAAAGCTGCGCCCTCGATCTGCCGCTCGGCGTGCGCGCCGCGATGCCGCAAGACCCGCCGCGCGCGGCGCCTTCGGCTGCACAGGTGAATCAAGAGACGTGAGATCGTGAGCGACTCTCGGCCTCCGCGCGATGCTTACGCCGCTGCCGGCGTCGATTACGAGAAGCTCGATCGAGGCAAGCGGCTCGCACAAGCCGAGGCGCTCGCCACCGGCGTGTCGCTCGTGGCGCGCGGCTTCGGCGAGCTGGCCGAAACGCGCGGCGAGTCCGCGTACGTCGTCGATATCGGCGAGGCCTACCTCTCGACCGTCACCGAAGCCCTCGGAACGAAGAACCTCATCGCCGATGCCGTCCGGCCGCTCACCGGGCGGTCGCACTACGACACCATCGCCGAAGACACGGTCGCCACCATCCTCAACGATCTGGCCAGCGTGGGCGGCGTCCCGCTGTCACTCACCGCGTACTGGGGTGCGGGCAGCTCGGAATGGTTCTGCGACGAAGAACGAATGCGCGATCTGGCGACGGGGTGGGCGCGGGCCTGCGCGCGCGCGGGGTGCAGCTGGGGTGGTGGAGAAACGCAGACCATCACCGGTATCATCGAGCCCCGCGCTATCAACCTGGCGGGGGCCGCGGTCGGGATCATCCAACCCAAAGGCAAGTTGCTGCTCGGCAGTCGTATCCAGCCGGGTGACGCGATCCTCGTCGCGCGCTCGACTGGCCTGCACGCGAACGGCGCCACCTTGGCCCGCAAGATCGCCGCCGAGCACCCCGAAGGGTACGCCGCGAAGGTACCGGGCGATCCTGGGGGACGCTCGTTCGGCGAAGTGCTGCTCGACCCCACGCCGCTCTACGGACCGCTGATCGAAGCGGTGCAGAGCTGGGGGATCGATCTGCATTACGCGGTGCACGTCACGGGGCACGGTCTACGTAAGCTCATGCGCGCCGACGTCGCGCTTCACTACGTCGTCGAACAAATCCTCCCCGTTCCGCCGATTTTTCCTTTTCTGTGCGAGCGCGCCGGCATGGCCAACGAAGAGGCGTATGGCACGTTCAACATGGGATTCGGCTTCGCGCTCTATCTGCCCGAACGGGCCGCGCCTGACGCGGTTTTGGCTGCCAAAAGCGTCGGATTCGAGCTCGTCCACGTCGGTCACGTCGAGAAAGGTCCGCGCCAGGTTGTTCTGCAGCCGCTCGGCATCACCTTCGACGGTGCGTCGCTCGCCATTCGTTCGTAGTTCGCCTCAGAGGTACTGCGAGAACGACAGCTACACGAACCACTTTGTCTCGGGGGAAACAGCCTTCCGCCGTCGACGCGCACGATCGCCCACGCCAGGAAGGTAGGCAAAAGCCGCAAGCCGACGCCGCCCGACAAAAGGAACGAGCCGTCGAACGTCGACGGTTATTCCCGTTCGCAGATGGCGGGAAACGCGGCGGCGCACGGGTTGTCGCCCCAATTGTTGGAGGGACCGAGGCGTACGCATTCGCCGTCGTAGTCCGGCTCGCCATTGGAGGCGTACCATTGACGAAACGTGCTGGTCTCGCCCGTGATCCATTCGAAAGCCGCCGGAGTTTTGGCCGAGCCGGCGGGCCGATAAAAGCCAATCCAGCGGCTTTGGTCGGCGAGGAACGAAGTAACGAAGGTGTGTTCGCCGGCGCTCGTGATGGTGACGAGATGTGCCGGCGCCGCGCACGCTTCTTTGGCAGCGACGTCCCAACTGATAGGCGTCGTTTTCGCGTAGTAGCAGTGATCTTCGTACACGCGCCCTCCGATCGCCGCGCAGTCGAACGGCGGAAGCGCGCTGTCCCCCGCCGTATCGGCGCGCACGTCGCGCGCCGTGCCGCCGTCGGGGGGCGTCGTGCCGCCACCGGTGCCGGCGGTGCCACCTGTGCCGCTGTCGGCCGTGCCGGCGCCGCCTCTTCCCGTTCCGCCGGTCCCGGCGCTTCCCCCTACACCGCCGCCGCCCGCGTCGGTGCCCGTTCCTCCCGCGCCCGTGCCGCCGTTGCCCCCGGTTTCAGCGCGGTCGACGCTTGCGTCGAGGCTCGAGCCCCCCGCCCCCGCCGCGCCGCCAGCTCCGCCACCCGGTCCGCCGGCATCGACCGTTCCCCCCGCCCCGCCTGTGCCTACCGAGCCGCTCGCGCCACCGGCACCTGACGATCGGCCGCTCGCACCGGCCGCTCCGCTTCCCCCGCCGCCGGCTGCACCGGCCCCGCCCGCGCCGCCCTTGCCGCCTCCCGCTGCGTCGCCGGCGCCCGAGTCGGATTTAGCGCCACCAACGCCGGCCGCGCCCGATGCTCCGGCGCCCGCCGAGCCGCCGTGGCTCGACGAACCACTATCGAGAAGCGGGGGTGCCAGGCCGGAAAACTCGTCGAAGTCGTAATTGCATGCTGCGACGACGCTCGAGCTTGTGAGCGCTGCCCACAAGAAGCGCCGAGCCGACACCGAACGCCTCGCGTTCGGCATTCAAAAGCGACCCGAAAAGGTGATCATTCCGCCGGACGGGGAGCTTGCGACGCCGGGCACGGTATCGCTCGCGGAATGACTGCTGAGCACGACGAGCGTCGCACCGAGGCCGAGACCGGTGAGTCCCGTGGCGAGACCGATGTTCGCTGCGGTCTGAAGCAGCTTTCCATCCGCAATGTCGGCGTCGTGCGAAGCGTCGTTGCAGCGGCCCGCGGCGCAGGCTTCGTCGAGGCGATCGTGCGCATTCTTGGCGCCGATCCCGGCGATGGCGAAGAGGACGAATCCCGCGATGCCGACCCCACCGAGGATGTACCCGGCCGTGCGCAGCCCGCCGCCGTCGTCCTTCGATGCGGCTACTGCCGGAGGTGGCGCAGGTGGTGCGGCCGTCGAGGCAGCGGGTGAAGAACCGTTAGCCACCGCTTGCGCCGCGGCCGGCGAGCTCGAAGTCGCGACCGCGGCGAGCGCGACCCAAACGAGCGGTCGCACAGCAGTCCGGAAATCGGACGAAATTCGATGCCTCAGCATTGGGCGCCACCTTTGCCAGAAAGGTTCGGAGACGCGCGAGCGCGTTCGCGCGCCGCCCGCGTTGTATATGGAACGCGATGTCGTTTCAATTCGTTTTCGGCTAACTCAGGAGCCGTACAACGCGTGCGCCTGCTTGGCGACAAGCGCCGTCACGACCGCCAAAACGACGTAGCGCACGAGACGGTCGCCGCCCTTCATCGCTACGTGCGCGCCGACGTAGCCGCCGGCGAGCGAGCCCGCGGCCATGGGTAGCGCAATGCGCCACACGGTGACGCCGCGGCTCGCAAAGACGATGAGTGCGCCGAAGTTCGCCGCCCAATTGACGACCTTGGCTTCGGCCGTCGCGCGCGTCAGCGTGAGTCCGACGAGGCCAACCAGCGCCACGATGAGAAAAGTGCCCGCTCCGGGACCGAAAAAGCCGTCATAAAGTCCTCCCACCAAGGCGATCAGTGCCGCCCAAAGCGCGGCATGCGGCGGAGGTGGATGCCCCGCGGGGTGAGCGACCGGCGGCCGGAACGCGAGAAATGCGG
Organism: Polyangiaceae bacterium; assembly: GCA_035318505.1. Taxonomy (GTDB): domain Bacteria; phylum Myxococcota_A; class Polyangia; order Polyangiales; family Polyangiaceae; genus DASWDH01. The sequence continues at coordinate 6,038 of DATHEQ010000496.1, forward strand.
CTACGCCGATCAACAGGACCAAGACGAGCGGTCGCAATTGGTCGGGACGTACGAGGAGCACCAGCGCCGCGCCGGCAAGCGAGCCCGCGAAACCAAGCGGGAACATCCATCGCGCGCGGCGCGGGTCGACGAGCCCGGCGCGCGCGTATTGGATGAGAGCCGAGAACGTGCCGAAAGTCGATTGCCCCTTGTTGGTCCCGAGCGCGATGTGCGGCGGCAAACCCGCTGCGAGCAGCGCAGGAAGCGAGATCAGCCCGCCGCCGCCCGCGATCCCGTCAACGACGCCCGCCACGAAAGCCACCGCGGCCAGGAGCGCGATGGTGCCAATCGAGAGATTCAACTCGCGCGCTCAGCGGCACGCGGCCGGTTCGCGCACGGTGCATAGTCCATTGATGCATTTGGCTCCAGCCTTGCACGGCATCGCAGCCAAGACTTCCGGGGCCCCATGCTAGCCGAATCTTCGGGGCGTAACAGGCCTGGCACGGGCGGGCTGGCACGGGCGGGCGCGTAGGCATTTGGCTTACCCGCGCATCGCTCGCGCCCGGTGGGCGCTGTGCGTCATGCAGACGGTTCGACGAAGTGCGCCGGATCTGACAGAGTAGACCTCGTGGCAAACGAGACGTTGGTGCAGGCCATCAAGGCGCTCGTGGCGCTTGGCAAAGATGGCAACATGGATGGGGCGTACCTCGGGTACCGCGATGTCTTCGTCGCCCCCGCTTTCTTCGGGTATCGCGTCGAAGATCAGCGCCAGGCGCTCCGCCTCATGGTGATGATGAAGGGCGCCCCCCGGCAACCGACGCCGGCCATGATCGAAGCGCATCGCGCAGCGATCGTCCCGCTCAAGCAACTCGTCGAGGTCCATCGCGAGCCGAAGGATCACGAGTTGCTCGGCATCTGCCATGTCGTGCTCGGGGACGAAGCGACGGCGAGCGCCATCTTCAAAGCGGGGCTCACGCTCGAGCGCGAGCGCAACCCGCAGTCGGATCTCTGCGGCGCGCTGATGAAGCGCGTCTCGATGCTGTAGTTGCGCGCGACGTACGCGCACCGCGAGTCGGCTAGTCCTTGACGGCTCCCTGCGTCAGCGCCGTCACGATGCGGCGTTGAAAGACGATCGCTACGAGCACCAGCGGGACAGCCGCCATGACCGAGGCGGCGGCGATCTCGCCCCACGGTTCGACCCGATTGCTCGCGAAGAGGCTGATGGCGACCGGCACGGTGCGCATCTCGGGCGATGACGTGAACGTGAGCGCGTACAGAAATTCGTTGTAAGCAAAGATGAAAACGAGAATCGCCGTCGAAGCAATGCCCGGAGCGGCGAGCGGCAGGCCGACGTGCCACCAAGCTTGCAGCGGCGTGCAGCCGTCGACACGCGCCGCTTCGTAGATGGCGTCCGGGATTTCGCGAAAGAAACGCGTCAAGAGGAAGAGCGAAAGCGGCAGCGCGAACGTCACGTACGAGAGCACGAGCGCGCCGAGCGTGTCGCGCAGACCGAGCGCGCGAATGACGAGATAGAGCGGGCTCACGGTGGCGATGGCGGGAAACATCGAGATGGCGAGCGCGCCGCCGAGCCACAAGCCTTTGCCGCGAAACCGGAGCTTCGCCAAGGCGAACGCAGCCAAGGAGCCGATGCCGAGGCAGAGCATTGTCGTCGCGCCGGCGACGGCAATGCTGTTGAGAAGCGATCGCCCGAGGGCGCGCCCCTCCAGGGCGCCGCGGTAGTTGGCGAGTGACCACGCAAAAGGTGTTTCGCCTCCGCCAAGCGCGCGATCGGGACGCAGCGAGGTCACCACTTGCGAGAACAAGGGGCCGGTCGCGAACGCGAGCACCATGGCGACGGTGCACCATTGCAAGGCGCGCCGCATCACCGGTTCTCCTCCCAACGAGCCCACGCGAAATAACCTGCCGCGAGAAAGAGCACGCAGATGAACGTCATAACGGACAAGGCGGATCCGTATCCAAAGTCGCCCGCCCGCATCATCGTCTTGTACGCGTAGACGGACAACGTCTCTGTCGTGTTCGCCGGCCCACCTTCGGTGAGAACATAGACGACGTCGAACACGCGGAAGGCGTCGAGCGCACGAAGAAGCGCCGTGACCACGAACACCGGTCGTACGAGCGGCAGCGTGATCCGGAAAAGGGTGCGAAGGCGCGACGCGCCGTCGATGGCGGCGGCATCGTAAATCGCCGGCGGTATGCCGACCAAACCCGTCAGCAAGAGGAGTGCGACGAAGGGAGTGGTCTTCCAGACGTCGACCAAGATCGCCGCATGCATCGCGTAACCCGGCGTGCCGAGCCAAGCGATGTCGCGAGCTCCCAGCGCCGCTAAAAGGCCGTCGCCTTGTTGCGTGAAAAACCAAGCCCACATACGCGCCGAAACGACGGTGGGGATCGCCCACGGCACGAGGATGGCGGCGCGCAGCAGGGTGCGGGCCGGCGGCCCTGCCTGGAGAAAAAGCGCGAGACCCAAGCCAAGCACGAGCTCCGCCGTTACCGACAGCACCGTGAAGTACGCGGTGTGGCCGAGCGCACCGAAGAAACGCGCGTCCTTGACCAGAAAGGCGTAGTTCTCGAAACCAACGAAGCGCTGCTCGTGAAAGACCAAAATGAGGCGGTGAAAGCTGAGCCAGATCGAAGCCAGGGTGGGATAAAGCGCGACCGCCGCGAGAACCAGGACGGCGGGTGCCATCATGATTGCGGCCCACGCTTTCTCGGTGTGTTCGGTCCGTGCGCGCTGCATCACGTCAGCGAACCTCGGTCAATCGATCGACTAGCGCCTGCGCTCGCGCCAGCGCTTCTTCCGGGGAGCGCACGCCGGTGATGGCCGCGGAGAATTCTCCCTGTAAAAGATCGGAGAGCATCATGTAATACGGCGTGACCGGGCGCGGGCGGGCTCGCTCGAAGGCGGGGCGAAGCGCGGCCACGAGCGGCGCTTCGCTGACGAGCCGCGGATCGTCGTACGCATCGCGCCGCGCTGGACTACGCCCGTAGGCTATCGCCAATTCGACGCTTGCCGCGCGCGAAGTGAGGTGCCGAAGAAGCGCGATGCAGAGCTCGCGCTTGTCCTCCGCGATGCGCGCATTGACGCCGAGCTGATAGCCGCCGAGCACGCCGTGCCCGGGCTCGCCGGTGACCGTGGGGAGCGGCGCGAGCCCCACCTTGCCCCGTAGGTTCGATCCGGCGCGCTCCGATTCAGCGAAGGCGTAGGGCCAATTGCGCATGAACACCGCCTTTCCCGCCTGAAACGCGCGGCGCGCCTCTTCCTCGCCCGCCGACGTCACGGTGGGCGGCGATACTCTCGTTCTCAGCAGCGATTGCAGATAGTGAAGCGCGGCGCGGGCGGCATCCGTCTGCAAAAGGAGGTGGCCGCCTTGCTGCGTCTCTCCGCCGTGTCCCCATATCGCTTCGTAGACGTTGCACACCAGTCCTTCGTATTGCCGCCCTTGCCAAACGAAGCCGCCGATCTCGGCGCGTTCGCGCATGGCGCGCTCAGCGGCGAAGATGAGCTCTTGGTACGTGCTCGGGGCGTGGGTAACGAGATCGGTGCGGTAATAGAGGACGCCCGTGTCGACGTACCAGGGGAGCGCGAACGTCTTGTCGTCGAAGACGACGGCGTCGCCGAGCCCTGCGAGAAAATCCCGGCGCACCTCGGACGGGGCGACGAACGGAGACAGATCGAGCAGCCACCCTGCGCGCGCAAACTCGGCGACCCACACGATATCGACGATGAAGAGATCGAAGTCGCGAGCTTGCCCCTCGAGCGCGGTAAGAAAGAATTGATGCGCGACATCGGAGGACGTCGGTAGCGCTTCGGCCACGACCGAGACCCCTGGGTGGTCGCGCTCGAAGTCGCGGAGCAGCCGTTGAAACGCGTCCGCTTCTCCGAGCGGCTGGTACTTGATGACCAGGGCGATCTTTCCATTCGATCGCCCCCCGTGCGCGCGCTCGGACCGGCAAGACGACATCGACGCCGCCAGGCCCAGCCCCGCCAGCGCAGCCATGGCCGCTCGCCTCCGCATCTCGCAAAGCCCAGCACTTGCAGCGGGGGAGTCAATAAAAGAAGCGGGGGCCCTTGGTCGGTTGACGGTGACCGATCCTCGGCCGTCTTGAGTTACACCCGCCACGTCAAAGTAAAAACGGCACCATCCGCCGTCGGCGTCGAGACCACGCCGACTTCTTTGCGCCCGGCGAGCGTCACCACCGTCGCAATCGAGATACCGAGCGTGCGCACGTGACGCGCGGAAACGCCGGCCCAATCGGACAACGTGACCTCGGACTTTCCCGGCGAGATCATGCGCGAGGTCAATCGCCCGATGTTGCGCGACATGGAATAGACGACGGGCGTTCGTGCGATGAGCGCCGCGTCGGTGGTAAAGCGCAGCATGACGCGCCAAACCGTTTTGAACGTGCGCTCCACCGCCCGCTTGACTGCTTCATCGATGAGTCGTTCCGGATTCTTCTGCCCGGCGATAGCGATGGCGTCGACCACGCGTGTGATCGTGGCGAGGGGGACCCAGGAAAGCGCTGTGATATCCACGAATTCGCCGCGCGTTTCGGCGGGGAGCGACGCCAGGCCCCGGATAACCACGTCTTTTCCGACGATCTCCTCGAGCGCCGCACGAAGATCGAGTACGGAGATCCCCGAGGCGCTGGGAACGACCTCGCCTGCCATCGCGCCAGCATAGAGCACGGCGCTCAAGCGCCGGTCAGTTTTTCGAGCTCCGCGAAATACTCCGGAAACGTCTTGGAAACGCATTCCGGATTCAAGATATCGATCCCATGCGCGCCAAGGCCCAGGATCGCAAAGCTCATGGCCATGCGGTGGTCGTCGTACGTCTCCACGCGCCCGGCGCGAGGCGCACCGGGGTAAACGACGAAGCCGTCGCTCTCCTCTTCCGCGCGAATGCCGAGCCTCTGCAGCTCGCTGACCACGGCAGCGATGCGGTTCGTTTCTTTTCGCCGAATGAAACCGATGCCGGTGATGCGCGTAGGGCTGCTGGCGAGCGGTGCGATGGCAGCGATGGTCTGCGCGGTGTCGGACATGCTCGACATATCCGCTTCGATTCCGGCGAGCTTGGCGGCGCCGACCACTTCCGTCTCCGTCGCGGTCTGTCGAACGCGGCATCCCATTCTCTCGAGCAAGCGAACGAAGCCGAGATCGCCTTGCAGCGAGCTCGAGCCGAGGCCTTTCACTATCACCCTTCCGCGTGTCACGGCGGCTGCAGCAAAGAAGTACGACGCCGCCGACGCGTCGGGCTCGACTTCGTAGTCCGTGTTTCCGTACCCGCCCGGCGCGACTTCGAAGCGGCGGAACTCGTCATGCTTCATGGTCGCGCCGAAGGCCTTCATCGCCTGAGCGGTGACTTCCAGGTAGGGCTTGGAGACGAGCTCACCCTCGACGTCGAGCACGATTCCGCGCCGCAGCCGGGGCGCCACCATCAGCAATGCGCTGAAGAATTGGCTGCTGACCGACCCTGGCATGCGCGTGGCGCCTCCCTCGAAAGCGCCCCCTTCGATGCGAATCGGCAAACATCCATTGCGCTGGATGCTGTGAGCGCGCGCTCCCAGCGCGGTCATGGCGTCGAGCAGCGGCTGAATGGGGCGACTTCGCATGGCTTCGTCACCGTCGAGCTCGTAGACGCCGCGGCCGAGCGCCATCAAGGGCGCCAGAAAGCGTGCGGTCGTACCGGAGTTGCCAACGAATACCGAGGCGCGCGCCGCGGGAATCAACCCGCCCCCGCCGGTGACGGTGAAGGTTCGCGCTGTTTCGTCGCTGCGCACGGCGAGACCCAGCGCGGCGAGCCCGCGCGCCATGTGCAGGGTGTCGTCGCTGAAAAGCGCGCCGCTCAAGTTGGACGTTCCGCTCGCCAGCCCGGCCAGCAAGAGAGCGCGGTTGGTATAGCTTTTGGACCCGGGGGGACGGATCGCGCCGTCGATGGGCCGCGCCGCCGGGCGAACCGAATACAGCGCCGTTGGATGGGAAGTGCCTGCCATGGCCACCTCTATATAGTGCGAAACGGTCCCACGCGGGGGCGAACGCACGGCGCCGGCCTCGCCGCGCCGGCTGAGCGCTGCGCGATCTCCACCGTTGCGGGCGGTCGCCGCGAAATGGACGAGCCTCGAATGCGGCGTCAAACGTCACTATACGCATGGCCGGCCGAGCACTGCGGCGCAATGCATACGCCGTTGTTTGCATGGAAACACGCCAAGAATGGCGGCAAAACTGACTGGCGAACGCTCGTGCCATTCGCAAAAACGCACGTTCAGCACCATTCCTCCACGGAATCTCCTTGTAGATATCCTTCCCTTATGGCTAATGTGCCTTCTCCGATATTCGGGGAAGTTTTTCCGTATTAAACCAATAGGCAACCCCAATGGCCCCAATCGCGCCACTCCCAATTACACACGAGAACGGCTTCCGCGGTTGGCGGCGTCGAAGAAAACGTCGGTCTAGCAAGCCCGGCTGACTTCGCCGGGCAGCGTGGAAGCGAGAGAGAGGAAGAATGAAACGTCTCCTGATCTTCGATACCACGCTTAGAGATGGCGAACAGTCACCCGGATACGGGATGACTTCCGAGCAGAAGCTGCAAATGGCAAAGCAGCTAGAAGCGCTCGGAGTCGATATTATTGAAGCCGGCTTTCCCGCCGCGAGCCCCGCCGATTTGGCGGGTGTTCAGACGATCGCGCGGGAGGTCAGAGGGGCGACCATCGCCACCTTGGCCCGCTGTACCGACAAGGACATCGAGGCCTGCGCAAAAGGGCTTGAGCCGGCGGCGCGTGGCCGTATTCACCTTTTTCTCAGCACGAGCGATCTCCACCTCACGCACAAGCTCGGGATGGATCGCGCCACCGCGCTCGATCGCATCGGTAAGGCGACCAAGCTCGCCCGCCGTTATTGCGACGACGTCGAGTTCAGCCCCGAGGACGCGACCCGTACCGACATCGACTATTTGGTTTCGTGCGTCCAAGTTGCCGTCGACGAGGGCGTCAGCGTCGTCAATTTACCGGACACCGTCGGCTATTCGACACCGGCCGAATACCGCGCGCTTTTCGAGACCATGCGCGAGCGCCTGCGCGGCATGGAAAAGGTCATTCTTTCCGCGCATTGCCACAATGATCTCGGCCTGGCCGTGGCCAATACGCTGGCCGCGGTCGAGGGTGGTGCGGCGCAGGTCGAATGCACCGTCAACGGCATCGGCGAACGCGCCGGCAATGCTTCGCTCGAAGAGATCGTGATGGCGTTGTCCGTGCGTAGCGACGTTTTGCCTTATCAAACGGGAATCGTCACCCCGCTGCTTTATCCGACGAGCCAGCTCCTTTCTGCGCTCACCGGCGTCGGCGTGCAGCCGAACAAGGCGGTGGTGGGTCGCAACGCGTTTGCGCACGAAGCAGGCGTGCACCAGCACGGTGTCATCAAAGACCGCCGCACTTACGAAATCATGACCGCGGAATCGGTGGGCGCGCCGCCGACGCAGCTCGTGCTCGGGCGCCACTCGGGTCGCCACGCCGTGGCGCTCCGGCTCGCCGATCTCGGTTACAACGTCGCCGGCACGACGCTGAACCTCGTCTACGACCGTTTTCTCCGCGCCTGCGAGTCGGGTAAATCGCTCACCGACGACGATCTCATCCTGCTCGCGCAAGACAACCAACCGGCGCTCGTTCCGTCGTACACGCTCTCGCTCGTACAGGCGTCGGCCGGCACGGTTCGTCCGGCCACCGCCACCGTACGCCTCACGCGCGAAGGCGAAACGTACGTCGCTTGCGCGCTCGGCGACGGCCCCGTCGATGCCGTGTGCACGTGTATCGACAGCATCACGGGGCATCCCGCCAAGGTCGTCGGTTACGAGCTTCGCGCCGTCTCCGAAGGTCGGGACGCAGATGGAGAGGTCTCGCTGCGCGTGGTCATCGATGGGCGTCCATTTTCAGGGCGCGCCGTGGGCACCGATATCGTCGAAGCATCGGCGCGCGCGTACCTCTCCGCCGTGAACAAGTGCCTGGCGACGCTCGGTAGCATCAAGCCGCCGCAGGTCCCCGCCGTCGTCGCTCGGCAGCGCTCCGCTCAGTTGGGAGCGCAGCCATGAGCGCCCCACGAAGTTCAGGCGGCCCGCGGTCCCATCGCATCGTGGCATTGCCCGGGGACGGTATCGGTCCCGAGGTTTGCCGCGAGGCGCTCCGCGTCCTCGCCTTTGCTCTGAAACGAAGAGACACAGAGCTTCGCGTCGTCGAGCGTCCCATTGGCGGCGCTGCCATCGACGCGAGCGGTCGGCCTTTCCCGGAGGGCACGCGCGAAGCGTGCCTTACGGCCGACGCCGTGTTGCTCGGAGCCGTGGGGGGCCCGAAATGGGACGCGCTCCCGCCCGAGAAACGGCCCGAAAAGGGGCTGCTCGCTCTTCGCCAAACGCTCGGGGTCTACGCCAATCTTCGCCCCGTCAGGGCGCGAACCGCGCTCCTCGCGACCTCGCCGCTGCGCGCCGAGATCGTGCAGGGGACCGATCTTCTCATCGTGCGCGAGCTCTTGGGCGACGTTTATTTCGGCGAGCCGCGGGGCATCGAAGGGCGCCCGCGCCGAGCGATCAACACGATGGTCTACACCGAAGATGAAATTCGGCGCACCGCGGTGGTGGCGTTCGACGTCGCTCGCACGCGTCGCCGGCAGGTCACCTCGGTGGATAAGGCCAACGTCCTCGAAACATCGCGCCTCTGGCGCGACGTGGTGACCGAGGTGGCGCGCGATTATCCCGACGTCGATCTCCGTCACGCGCTCGTCGATTCATGTGCCATGGATCTCGTGCGTCGGCCGAGCAGCTTCGACGTCGTGCTGACCTCGAACATGTTCGGGGACATTCTGAGCGACGAAGCTTCGGTGTTGGCGGGATCGATCGGTCTTTTGCCGAGCGCGAGCATCGGATCCGGTCCCGGTCTCTACGAGCCGATCCACGGGTCGGCCCCCGACATTGCCGGCCAGGGGATAGCCAACCCCCTCGGCGCGATCGCCTCAGCCGCGGAGATGTTGCGGCGATCGCTCGGACAACCGGAGTTGGCGGACAAGATCGACGGCGCCATCGATCGCGTGCTCGATGACGGGCGTCGCACGGCGGACCTCGGCGGCGCCGTCTCTACCGAACAGATGGGAGGCTTCGTATGTCAAGCGCTCGAGCAACTGCTTTAAGCAACAAAGCCAACGAACCACAGCCGGGAACGGTCACGACCAGCGCCGAGCCCATGCGCGGCGCGCGCATTCTGCTCGAATGTCTACTGCAGGAAGGGGCCGACACCATCTTCGGCTACCCGGGCGGCGCCATTCTGCACGTGTACGACGAGCTCGCGCGAATGCGCGAACGCATTCGCCATGTACTCGTCCGTCACGAACAAGGCGCCGTTCACGCCGCCGAGGGCTTTGCGCGCTCTACCGGCCGGGTCGGTGTGGCGATGGTCACGAGCGGCCCCGGCGCGACCAATGTGGTCACCGGTCTCGCCAATGCCTACATGGATTCGACGCCCATCGTCGTCATCAGCGGACAAGTGGCGACGCACCTCATCGGCAATGACGCTTTTCAAGAAGCGGACATCGTCGGCATCACGCGACCCTGCACGAAATACAACTACCTCGTGCGCGACGTTCACGAGCTCGCCACCATCGTCAAAGAAGCGTTTTACCTGGCGCGCAGCGGGCGCCCGGGCCCGGTGCTCATTGATCTGCCCAAAGACGTGTCGGCGCAGACGTGCGTGTTCTCCTATCCGAGCAAGGTCGATCTCCCCTCGTACAAGCCGAGCACCCGCGGCCACCCTTTGCAGGTTCGCCGCGCGGTCGAGCTCATGGCCAAAACCGAGAAGGCCATTCTCTATGTGGGCGGCGGCGTGGTCGCCTCCAACGGCGCCGCCGAGCTGCTCGCCTTGGCCGAAAAGCTGAACCTTCCGGTCACCCCTACACTGATGGGTCTCGGCTGTTTTCCCTCCGGACACGAGCTCTGTCTCGGCATGTTGGGCATGCACGGGACCTACGTCGCCAATATGGCGATGGCCAAAGCCGATCTCGTCGTCGCCATCGGCGCGCGCTTCGACGATCGCGTGACGGGCAAGCTCGAAGAGTTTTGCAAGCACGCCACCATCGTTCACGTCGATATCGACCCCGCCAGCGTCAACAAGAACGTCAAAGTCGAAGTGCCCATCGTGGGCGACGCGAAGACCGTGCTCGAACAGATGTTGGAGGTACTTCCCCAAGATCCGAGGCCGGCGCGGGAGGCTTGGTGGAACACGCTGCGCGCTTGGCAACGTGACTTCCCCCTTTCGTACCGCAACCGCGACGACGTCATCATGCCGCAAGCCTTGATGCGCATGCTCGCCGAGGTCACGCGCGGCGAAGCGATCTGTGCGACGGACGTCGGGCAGCATCAGATGTGGGCCGCGCAGTACTACCCCGTGCGCCATGCTCGTTCGTGGCTCACGTCGGGTGGGCTCGGCACCATGGGCTACGGCTTGCCGGCGGCGATGGGCGCTGCATTCGCCAACCCACGGCGCACGGTGCTGCTCGTCACCGGCGACGGATCTTTTCAGATGACGTTGCAAGAGCTCGCCACCTGCGTCGCGGAGAACCTCGACTTGAAGGTGGTCATCATGAACAACGGCTGCCTCGGCATGGTGCGGCAGTGGCAAGAGCTCTTTTACTCGCGCCGCTACTCGGAAGTGGGCATGCGCTACTTCCCCGATTTCGTGAAGCTCGCCGAGGCGTACGGCGCCAAGGGGTTGCGCGCCACCAAACCGCAAGAGCTGCGCTCCGTGCTCGAAGAGGGCTTTGCCACGCGCGGCGTGGTGGTGATGGACGTCATCGTCTCCCAAGAAGAGAACGTCTATCCGATGATTCCGGCGGGCGCGGCGCACTACGAAATCGTGATGGCGCCCGAGGGGGACGGCGCGCCGCCAGAACCGAGGGACCTCGCATGAAAGATCGGCACGTCCTTTCGGTTCTCGTCGAAAATCGCTTCGGCGAGCTGGCGCGCGTCGTCGGACTCTTTTCGGGGCGCGGATTCAACATCGACTCGCTCGCCGTCAACGTCACCTTGGATCCCGCCTTCTCCAAAATCGTGCTCACGACGCGCGGCAGCGATGCCATCGTCGAGCAGATCGTGAAGCAGCTGCGCAAGCTCATTCGTGTGAACAAGGTCGTCGAGCTCTCCGACGATCGCGCTATCGAACGCGAGCTCTGCATCGTCACCGTGCAGGCTGCCGGCCCTACCGCCCGCCAAGAAGTAGAGCGGGTAGTGTCCCTCACCGGCGCCCGCGTTATCGCTTACGCGCAAACGGCCTTCACCATAGAAGCCAGCGCGACGTCGCAAGAAATCGATCAATTCTTGGAATTGTTACGCCCCCTCGGGATTCGCGACATGGTGCGCTCGGCACCGATCGCGATCGCCCGACCGGGCATAGAAGTGGCGGCCGAGTCGGTCCCGCCCCTCGGAGGAGTCGCATGAAACCGTCGTACGATAAAGACATCGATCTCACCCGCATCCGCAGCAAGCGCGTGGCCATCATTGGCTACGGAAGCCAAGGCCACGCCCACGCCCTCAACTTGAAAGAGAGCGGCGTCGACGTCACGGTGGGTCTCCGCCAGGGCAGCGCGTCCTGGGGCAAAGCGCTGCAGGCGGGCCTCCGGGTCGCGCCGGTCGGCCAAGCCGCGGCGTGGGGCGAGGTGGTGATGTTGCTCGTGCCTGACGAGCTCGCGCCCGAGGTCTATCGCGAAGAGATCCTGCCCGGACTGAAACCGGGCAAGCACTTTGCCGTCGCCCACGGGTTCGGCATTCATTTCAAAAAGATCGTGCCGCCGCCCGAAGTCTCGGTGTGGCTCGTGGCTCCCAAGGCCCCCGGGCACACCGTGCGGCGCGAATACGCGCGCGGGCGCGGTGTTCCCATGCTCTTGGCCATTCACCAGGACCCGAGCGGTGACTCGCGACAGGTGGGGCTCGCCTATGCTGGAGCGCTCGGCGGCGGTCGCGCCGGCATTCTCGAAACGACCTTTCAAGAAGAGACCGAGACGGATCTCTTCGGCGAGCAGGCCGTGCTCTGCGGCGGGCTCACCTCGCTCATCTATGCGGGCTTCGAGACCCTCGTCGACGCCGGATATGCGCCCGAGATGGCCTATTTCGAGTGCGTGCACGAGCTCAAGCTCATCATCGATCTCATCTACGAAGGTGGGATCGACAACATGCGCTACTCCGTCTCCAACACCGCCGAATACGGGGATCTCACGCGCGGCCCGCGCATCATCACCGACGCCTCCCGCAAAGTGATGAAGGAAATGCTGGCTGAGATCCGCTCCGGGGCCTTTGCCGACGAATGGATGGCCGAGAATGCTTCGGGCAAAGCGAAGTTCAAGGCGCTCGAGCGCCAGGGAGCCGAGCATCCGCTCGAATCCGTGGGCAAACGCCTGCGCGAGCTCATGCCGTGGATGCAAGAAGAGCGAATGATCAAGGATCGCGACGCCAAGCCGAAAGCGAGCGGCGCCGCACCCACCGGCGGCAAGACCGCCGAGGCAGAACGGCCATGACGACACATCGAGAACCAAGAAAATCGGGAACCCTGCGGCTCGAGCCGGCGAGGGGGGGAGGGGAGGTCACCGTCATGACGAATGCGAGGCACGCTGGAGAGTGGCCGGGTTTTCACCTCACGCCGGATTGGGACGAGCTGCCGCTCAGCCGGCCCAAGGGCCAAACGCTCGCTCCTTACGTCTGGTACAGTGGCGAGATCCGCGATGCGGAGCGGTTGTCCGTGCATTTTGCTTCCCACGCGCTCCACTACGGAAGCGCCGTTTTCGAAGGCATACGGTGCTACCCCACGCCGCGCGGACCGGCGCTTTTCCGGTTGCAGGATCACGTGGCGCGCTTGCTCGCCTCGGCATCCATCTACGGTCTGCCCATCCAATTCTCGGCCGAAGCGCTGGCCGAAGCAGCGCGTGACATCGCTCGCAAAAATGGCGTCGAGAATGCCTACCTGCGCCCCCTCGCTTTTTTCGGACGCGGCTCGGTCGGCTTGGCGCCGAAAAAAGAATGCCCGGTGCACGTCCTCATCGCCGTTCGCGAGCTCGGCGCGTATCTCGGCGAAGAGGGGCTCCGGCGCGGCATCCGCGTCACCATCTCGTCGTGGCGCAAGTTCCACCACACCATGCTTCCCACGACGGCCAAGGCGTCGGGGCACTATGCCAATAGCGTGCTCGCCGCCCACGAAGCACTCGATCGCGGATTCGAAGACGCAATCTTGCTCAACCAAGACGGTACCGTCGCCGAGGCCACGGGAGAAAACGTCTTTTTCGTCAAAGGCGCGGAGCTCGTCACCAACGACGCCACGTCTTCGATTTTGCCCGGCATTACCCGCGACACCGTGCTGAAGCTCGCCGCCGAAGCGGAGATCCCGACGCGCGTGCGCGCCTTCACGCGCGACGAGCTCATGGCGGCGGACGAGGTGTTCCTCACCGGTACGGCCGCCGAGGTCACGCCGGTCCGCGAGATCGACGGGCGCGTCTTTCGCACCGGCGCCGGTACGCTCGGTGCGCGGCTGCAAAAAGCCTATTTGGCCGCGGTCTGCGGCCGCGACGCGAAGCACGCAGAGTGGCTCACCTGGCTCAAGTAAACCCGTCTACCGACTGGAGGAGCTGATGGCGGGGCGGTGAGCCACGTCGAACGCCGTCCACTCCAAGTGGCGCACTTCGCGCCGCATGGCGTCCGGCCAGGTGTAGTTTTCGATGACGACACTGAGCGCGCGAACGACGCCGGAATGGGCGATGACCCAGTCGACGCCTTCCAAGCTGACGCCGAGCAACCACGCGCGCACGCGTGCTTCGATGTCGGCCGGACGCTCGCCTCCGTGCGGTGCGACGTGTTGCCAATCGCTCATCCACGCTTCGTAGGCCGCGCGCTCTTCCGTCTGAATCGCGGTCCAGAGGCGCCCTTCCCAGGCGCCCAGATCGAGCTCACCGAGGGCGGCGTCGATCGTCAGCGGAAGGCGCAACCTCGCGGCGAGGTGCTCGGCGACCAAGCGGCAGCGCGAGGCAGGGGAGGACCACAGCCGTCGCGGTGGGTCGCCGCCATACGAGGCAAGCAAAGTCGCCGCCGCGCGCTCGGGCGCGATCTGGACGGCGATATCCGTGCGCCCGTAGCAAATGGACGTATCGACCGCCGGCGCGTGACGCGCCACCCATAGCCGCCCCGGCGCGGAAACGGTAGCTGGCGCAGCACTCGCATCGGGTGCCATCACGTACCTCCCGTCGCATTACCCGTTCGCCGCAACAGGACGACCTGGTTGTTGGCTGGGCGCGCTTCGACGCGCTCCAGTCGAAACCCGCATTCCTTGGCGGCGCTCTCCACGTCGCGCAGCTCGCGCACGCCCCAGTCTGCGTTCTCGCTGCGCAGACGCCGGTCGAATTCGACGTTGCTCGGACCGAGAAAATCACCGTCGATGACGAATGGGCCGTAGAGCACGAGCGGCGCGCCGGGCGCCAAAATGCGCGCGCTTCCCTGGAGCAACCCGAGGCACGCCGCCCACGGTGCGATGTGAATCATGTTGATGTTCACTACCGCGTCCGCGCGTTCGATTGGCCACGCCGACGCGCTCGCATCGAGCCAGACGGGTGAACGAACATTGCCGAGGCTCGCCTCGACGCAGTAGGCACGAATGCTGTCGAGCGCACCTTCATCGGCATCGGACGGCTGCCAAACCAGCTCAGGCAACGCATGCGCGAAAAAAACGGTGTGTTGCCCGGAGCCGCTCGCTACCTCCAGCACCATGCCGCGTGCCGGTAGGACATCGCGCAGGATCTCGAGGATCGGCTCCTTGTTACGGTCCGCGGCAGGGGCCACCCGTTTTACGGTCATCCCAGCGGTATAGCCGATCGCGTGACTGGCTCGGGCGGGCGCTCCTCGGGCCCCTTGCGCCGTCCGAGGGCGAGACGCATGGTGCCACGGTGGCGTCGAACGGGATGCGGCTCACGTTGATGTTTGCGGCTGGCTGCGCTCTTTTCGGCGGCGCCTGCGGGGGCAATGCGCGAGGGGGGCTTTCCAACGTCCCTTCCACCAATCGGCCTTGGTCGAGCGACGATCGCGGTCACGACGTCATTGCCAATGGTCCGGAAGCTTGCGGTCCGACGCGAGAGCGGCCGGATCGCGCGAGGCTTCCGCAGTGTCCCGAGAGCTCATCGTCGGCGAAAACGCCCCCTGCACCGCCGCCCGCGCGTCGGTGAGCCGCTCGAGAGCGCGCAGCTCCGGAAAGAGATAGGCCCCGACCAGCACGACGAGGCACGTGCCGGCGCCTCCGACGATCACGGCAGGCACCGTGCCGAGGAGCGCCGCGGTGACGCCCGACTCGAATTCACCAAGCTCGTTCGACGCGTTGATGAAGGCCATGTTCACGGCGCTGACCCGCCCGCGCATGGCGCCCGGCGTCGAAAGCTGCACGAGCGTCAGGCGAATGACGACGCTCACCATGTCGGCAGCTCCCGTCACGCACAGTGCGGTGAGCGACAGCCAGAAGCTCGTGGATATTCCGAAGATCATCGTCGCGACGCCGAAGATCACGGACCAAGCTGGTCATGAGAAACGCAGCGAAAAAGAGACCCGCGCACGTGGTGTACACGCCCCCTGCGCCTTGGGCCGCGCCGTAAAGGATGCCGCCCAAGGCGGGGCCGGTCATGCTCGCCACCTGCCGCACCGAGTGCGTCCAGGTCACGGCGTTGGAGAAGTCCTCGCTCGGGACGAGATGCGGCAAGAGCGCTTGCGAGGCCGGCGCGTGGAAAGCGCGCGCGATCCCGACGAGCACGAGCAGCGCATAGATCGTCCCCACCGAAGGCGTGCCGTCGCGCGTCTCGATCCAGAGCAGCAGCGCGCACGCGACCTGCGCCAGCTGGCAGACGCGCATGATGCCTCGCCGATCGAAGCGATCGGCGGTTTGGCCCGCGACGAGGCTGAGCACGATGGCGGGAAGGAATTGAGCGAGTCCGACGAATCCGAGGTCGAGTGGTCGGTGCGTGAGGTCGTAGACTTGCCACCCGATGGCAACTCCTTGCATCTGCATCGCGATGACGGAGGCCACGCTCCCCGCGAGCGCGAGTCGAAAATCGCGATGTCGAAATGCTGCGCGGGGGTGAGCGGTCTCACCCGCGCTCGTCATGAGCAGGCGCGTTGGAGCGGCTGACTACGCTGACGACGGATTCTACGTCGTAACGAGAGGCGGTTTCGGGGGTGCATCTGGAGAAACCGTCAAGTACACTCTCGCGTTGAGATAGCAAGCATGGCCAGTCGTTTTCCCCCGCCCACTCCTACACCCGCCGACGAACAGGTCCGCGCGCCCACCTTCGAGTGCGATGCGTGCGGAAAGAACGTAGAGGGCGAGCCCGCGGGGCACGGGCTCTACGTTTGGACGCGCGGTGACGAGTCGCGCTACGAAGAGCCGCCGCTCTGTGCGCGATGCGCCAACGCCATCGGGCTCGCGGCGCTTGCTCAGTGGGAGCTCGAAGAGGACGACGGCGAGTAGGTCATCATTGGAGGCCCGACTTGGAACGGGTCCTCACCGGCGGACGTCGCTGTAAAAGGTCGTGTGCCGCGGCGCGAAGCGCGGGTGCGAGGCCCGACATATCCGCCACCTGCTTGAGCTCTGGTCGAACCAAAAGAGCGAGCAGCGGAATCGCTACCGCGGGCGCGGTGTCCGGGTTTAGCACGATGGCCAGGCGAACCCTGACCCGATGCGCCCAGCGTGGGCTTTGCGCGACTTCGGCGAGCACGGCGGCGTCGTTCGGACGCCTCGCGACGAGACGCACCACGTCGTCTTCGATCACCTTCGGATTCTGGAGGAGCGTCCGAATCACGGCTGGATGCGGATCGGCGAGGAGCTTCTCCATGGCCTTTCGCGTGGGGCGGCGCGCGAGTGCCTTCCGCTCTCCAAGCGTCAAGGTGCGCCCCGTCCCGTAGTCCGGCACGCGCGCTTCGGCGGGATCCGGCGCCGCGGCGCGCGACGACGGTGGGGCGGGCCGCCGCAAGAGGCGCGCCAGCGCGAGCAAGGAGTGCTGGGCGGCTTGCTCGCGGAGCTTCTCACTCAAGAGTGCGCCGCGTCCCGCCGCCAAAAGGTCGACGAGGGTCACGAGAAGCTCGCGCGCCTGGGGCTCCGCTTGCTCGCCAGCGCTGCAGAGCTCGTCGAGCGCCTCCGCGGCGAGCGCGATGGGGCGCCCTTCGATTTCACTCGCGAGATAGGCGACACGCAACCCGCCGTCGAGCGCATTCGAGGCTCGACGCCAGCGTTTCGCTAGCTGGGTCGCTTCGCTCTTCGGCACGGTGGTAGGTCAGCATACCACCGCCGTTCTCCGGTCCGTGCCCACCCGGGCGCGACCGGCCCAGAGGACAAGGAGCGATCCATAGGGTAGACCTTGCCGGTGGCCAGCTCCGAGCCGCTTCGCCTGGCTCTCCTCCAACGGTTGGCCCGGGCGTGGCGCGACCGGGTCGATGCGCCCCTGCGCAAAGCGTCCATTGCCGTCACGGTCGCGTCGATCTTCGGACTCGCGCACCTGGCTCGCGTGGGCACGCCGACGGCTCGATGGTCGACCGCCGTCTTGCTTTTTGGTCTGGTAGCCGGCTTCTTGGCGCGCGCGATCGTGCGCCGTCGAGGTTGGCGCGATCCGCGCTGGGTCGTGACGCGCACCCTCGTAGCGACGAGCCCAGAGCTCGGGCAACGCGCGCTTCGAGCGATGCGCTTGGTCGACCGCACGCTCGTCGATCCGACGGTCGGGTCGAGCGAGCTCGCGCACGCGCACCTCGAGCGCACGCTGTCGCGCGTTCCCACGGCGGCGGTGCACGCCCAAGCGAGCCGCGTGGCCCATAGACTTCAGCGACTGGCGCTGGCTGCCGGCGTGATCGGGCTTGGCGCGGTCGTGTACGGACCCTTCCGCGTCGTCGAGGGTCTCGACGTCCTCGCGGCGCGACGGGGTGTGGCCCCCCTTTCTTTTCAGTGGATCGAGGATCGTGCGCTCATCGCTCATCCGCCGGACTACTTGCACCAACACGACCTCATCCCCGAGGATCTCACGCAAGTCGAAGTGCCGTATGGCTCGCTGCTCACGCTGCGCGGGGTCGCTATCCACCCCGGCCGCAAGCTCGTGCTCGTCGACGGCAAGAACGAAGTTCCCTTCGTCGACGACGCGGCCGGCGGGCTCGTCGCGCGCTGGCCTCTCACCGGCAGCACGCGCCTTCGCACCGCCGCGCGGTTCGGCAGCGTGCTCGTCTTCGACCCCTACGGCATCGATGTGACCTCGATTGCCGATGACGTTCCCATCGTTCGCGTGGAGGGGGCACCCAAAACGGTGAAGCTCTTGGAGGTGCCCTCTGTCGAGATAAGCTACGAAGCGATCGACGATCACGGCCTCAAAGAAGTCCACCTCGTCCTGCGCAGCGCCGGCCGTGAAGAGCGACGCATGCTCGCTCGTCTCGACGGCGAGGCGACGCGCGACCGCGGGGGCTACCGGCTGTGGGCCAACGATCGTTTCTTCAAGCGGTCCTTCGCGCCGGTCGAAGTCGTCGTCGAAGCGCGCGACAATGACCCTTTGCGAGGCCCCAAGTGGGGAAAGAGCGCGGCCATCACCGTCATCCCGCCCACGGCGGGCGAACCGGAAGCGCTCCGCTATGAAGCGCTCGAAGGTGGGCGCAACGCACTCGTCGATCTCGCCGCCTTCCGCATCGAAAACGGCGTGGGCAAGCAAGCCAAAGCACACGCCGCGCGCGAAACGGAAGAAACCGACCGAGCTTTGAGCGTTCTCGATGACGTCCTCGATCGGTCCTTCGCGGGCCTCAGTTTACCGCGCCGCGCGCGAACCCTGGCGCAAGGCCAGATCCGCAAGCTGCGCGAGCTGCGCGATCGCGAGATCAAGCGAACCACCAACGAGGCGCACGGGCAAAACCGCAAGCTCGCGGAGGATTTCGCGCTGGCCGTCGATGGTCTGCTCCGCCGGCTCGACGCGGTCGATGCGGCATCGGTTGCCAAGCGGCTATCCGACGTCGCCGAAGACGCCGCGGAAGGGGCGGCCGAGGCTCGGCGGGTCACGGAAAAGGAACACGGGCTCTCGCGCTTGCAAGCGGCGCTCGGCGTGCTCGACGGGGGAGGCGCGCAGCTCTTGCGCCTCGGCACCCTCGGCCGCGATCTCGGGGAGATCGTGGGCAATGATCTCAAGCGCGCGCGCCGCGCCCAGACTGGCGACGACCTTTACCACGCCGAGCTCGCCCTGCGCGATCTGGCGGCGCGCCTTCGACATCCTTCCCCGTCTTTCAGCGGCGGGAGCGGGGGCGTCGAATCGGGCGGCGGTGGAACGGACGGCGAAGCGTCCGACGACGGCTCGCAGCAAATTGCGCGCGAGCAAGAGCAAATCGAAGAGCTGGCACGCGACCACGGGGCGGAGGTGGCAGGCGTGGAACAGGCAATGAGCGGCGCCGAGTCCGGCGACCAACTGGACAAGCTCCGCGAAGAAGCGCGGGAGCACGCGCGCGCCGTGCGCGACGCGGTGCGATCGCTCCCCCGCTCGGGGGGCGAGCCCAATTCGGCGGAGAGCGAGGCCTCCGCCGCTCGCGAACAGGCGGAGGCCATGGCCGACGAGCTCGAGAGCGGCGGTGTGGCCAACGCCGTGCGCAGTGGGCGCCACGCGCTCGAGGCGCTCGATCAAGCCGAGAGAGCGCGTCCGGACCGATTTCGATTCCGGCGCGATACGCGCGAGGACGCACGCGAGGCGAGCAGCAAGCTCGAGCCCGAGGTTCGGTGGACGGAACGCGCGCTGCAGCGCCTGCGGCAAGCGGCGTCGGAGCGCGCCGGCGACGATCTCAAAAAAACATCGCCGCGCGAGTCGAAGCTCGCCGACCGAGCCAAAGCGCTCACCGAAGAGGGCAGCAGCGGAGCCGGCGCTTTACCCGGCGAAACGCTTGACCTGTTGCAGCGTGCCGAATCCAGCATGCGTGAGGCAGCTGGCGATCTCGGCGCGGCTTCCGGGGACCGCGCACTCGAACGCCTCAAGGAAGCGCAGCGTCTTTTGGAAATGGCGCGCTCGCAGGAACAGGGCGAGGAGAACGAACACGGGCAAGAGGGCGAGCGATCCGGTCGCAACCAGAGCCAGAACGGCGGCGTGGCGCAGACGGCGCCCATTCCTCGCGCCGAAGACTACAAGG
Organism: Polyangiaceae bacterium; assembly: GCA_035318505.1. Taxonomy (GTDB): domain Bacteria; phylum Myxococcota_A; class Polyangia; order Polyangiales; family Polyangiaceae; genus DASWDH01. Next base: position 26,212 of record DATHEQ010000496.1, read on the forward strand.
GCCCGGAAGCTTTTCGGCGCCGCGTGCTCGAGGGCCTGGGCAACGCCAGCGACCCGCGTTTGAAGGACGCGGTCAAGCGCTACGCGGAAAGGTTGCTGCGATGAAGAGGAACGCGCTTCGCGCGATCGCTTTGGCCGCCCTCGGGTTGGTCGTCACGGCCGGTCCGGCGCCGGCGCGCGCCGACGACTCTGATCGCGCAGGCGATGCACGCGCTGCCATCCTCGAGCTCGATGTCGTCAAAGCGCACGCCATCCTCGACGACATGGTCTCGAGCGATCCCGAAGTTTCGCTCGAGCGCGGCCGCCTCGCCCTTTACGAAGGCGACTACGACCGCGCGGCCGCCATTCTCTCCAAGCCCGAGCTCTCGCACTCCGACGCCGGCGCCGAGCTTCTCGCTGTCGCCGAAGGATGCGCGCGGGCGACCGCGGGCGCCGTCGTCGAGGTCGACGCGGCGCGCGGGGTGAACATTCGTTTTCAGGACGAGAGCGACGCACCGCTCGCCCCATTTTTGGCAGACGTCGCCGATGCCGCGCGCCAGGCGCTGATCCGCGATCTCAAGGTGGAGCTGCCGCGACCCCTTCGGATCGAGCTCGTTCGCGATCTCTTCACGTTGGCGGCGATGACGGGTTTGCCCGAATCCGCCGCGCAGACGACCGGCACCGTGGCCGTCGCCAAATGGGGCAGAGTGACGATGATTTCGCCCCGCGCCGTGCCCCATGGTTATCCGTGGGCCGACACGTTGGCCCACGAGATGGCGCACCTGGCGCAAACACGCGCCTCGCGCGAACGCGCTCCCCTCTGGCTACAAGAGGGGGTCGCCAAGCGGCAGGAAACCCGCTGGCGCCCCGATCGCGCCCTCGACGATTTTCCCGCAGCCGACCAGTTGGCGGCGGTTGGTTTGGACAAGGGGCTCGGCCGTCCCATCGACAAGCTCGGCGGATCGATCGCCCTTTTGCCGACGGCCGAGCAAGCGATGGTCGCGTTTGCCGAGGTGTCGAGCTTCGTTCGCTTCTGGATCAAATCGACGAACGAAGACGCTTTGCCCGAGCTCCTGGTTCGCCTTCGCATCTCCGGAGGCGACGACTACGTCGACGCCGCGATGAAGGTCGTCACTGGAAACTCCCTTTCCGAGTGGAACGCCCGATGGCTCACCTACCTTGGAGGCGTTCGACGCGATCTGCCCCGCGGGGCCCGCCTGGGCGAGGGGCATCCCGGCGGTTCCGACGTTCAGCGCGGGCTCCGGCTCGGGAGCCTTCTGCTCGATCGGGGGCATTCCGAAGCCGCCAAACAGGTGTTCGAACCCGCCCAAAAACTCGCCCCATTCGACCCTTTGCTGCGCCACCACCTCGCCCAAGCCCTCTTTGCGGTGGGTCAGAAGGCCGAAGCCGAAAAGCTCGTTTCCCGTATGGAAGACATACATTCGGAGTTCGGACCGTGGATGGCTCTGCACGGTCGCTGGCTCCAGGAACAGGGGGAAGGGGAGCGCGCGGCCGCCGCTTTCGAAACCGGGCTCCAGCTCTGTCCCCTGGCGCCAGAAGTGGCGTGCGAAGCCAAATCCCCGCCTGATCTACCCCCCTCTCCCACCAAAGCGCCACTTTGCCAGGCTGCCCGGTCAGCGCTGCAAGATTGACCGACCCTTTGCCCTAGCCGTACGATTCGACAGGGTGGCTATCAGGTCCCTGCATCAATGAGCGTTGCCTCTTTCGCTGCCGTGCAAATCTTGCGCGCCTTGCCGAGAACCCGGGTCAGCCGGGCGGTGGGGCGACTCTGTGACACGCCGCTTCCGCCGCGACTTTCGCGTGCGGTGGTGAAGCTTTACGTGCGCGCGTACGGAATTGATCTCGACGAATGCCAACCGCGCGACGGCGCCTACGAAAGCTTCGATCAATTTTTCACGCGCGAGCTGAGGCCCGGCCTGCGCACCATCTGTTCGAACTCCAAAGACGTCGCGAGTCCTGCGGATGGCACCATCGAAGCGATCGGTCCCGTTGATCAGGCGGGAACGCTGCTCGTGAAAAAGCAGCGGTATACCGTGGCCGACCTCATCGGCGACGCGGCCGATGCCGAGCGCTACGCGGGTGGACAGTTTGCGATCGTTTACCTTTCGCCGCGCGATTACCACCGCGTGCACGCCCCGGCCGACGGACAAGTCACGCACATTCGCTCGATGCCCGGCGATCTCTATCCCGTCAATTCAATCGGCGAACGACACGTCCCGCTGCTTTTCTCCAAAAATCGGCGCGTTGCGATCGTGATTGACACGCCCGCGCTCGGCCGTGTCACGGTGGTGATGGTGGGGGCGATCATCGTGGGCCGTATCACCGTCAATGCCATTCCCGGCCAAGACGTGCCGCTCGGCGATCATGTGCTTTCGCCGGCCATCCCCGTACAAAAAGGAGAAGAAATCGGAATCTTCCACCTCGGGTCGACCGCCATCGTCTTCGTCGAGCGAGGCGCGGCGTCGCCGTTCACCAGAGCTACCGGCCCGGTCCGACTGGGGCAGTCGCTCGCGGGGGAGGCTTGAGCGACACCCCCGCCCCGAAGCCGGCCCTCGAGGCGGGCGGTCGCGACGCCGGTGCGCGCGACATCAACGCGTCCATCGCGGGCGGGGATGCGGCGATCGCGAAAGACGCGGCGAATCGGAAAGGGTCGCTCATTTCGAAAACGCTGGCGAGCGCCAAAGACCCGACAGATGACGAAGAAACCGACGCCAAGGTCGTCGTCGTGACCGACGTCGCCGGCGCCAAGGATGAAGCGTCGGAAGAATCGGTTCCGAAGCCGGCGCGACCGTCGGCTCCGCCTCGTCCTTCGGCGGTGCGCGGTTCGCCCGGACGCAACACCGGTCCTACCGCGGTACCAGCGGCTCCGCCGCGGCCCGTCTCATCGCCGCCGCCCGCTGCATCTCCGGCGACAGCTGCGCGTCTGCCGTCCACTGCAGCACCCGCCGCCGCGGGATTGCCCGTCGCTCCCGCAGCGCCGGCCCCCAAGATCAACTCGCCCATTTCTTCCGACGCGATATCGGCGATGCCGATCATTTCGCTCGGAACGGCAGCCAACTACGACAAACAGTCGGTCGCCATCGCATCGAGCGGCATTCGGCGGTCCTCGATCCCTCCGCCACCTCCCCTCGATCCGACGCCTTCGCCGCTGGGGAGCGACGGCGGGATCAGCCTTCTCAACGAGCTTCCGCGCATTCGCCCTCCCGCCGATTCGCTGGTCGAAACGGTAGCCGCCCCGCGAGCTCCGCTGAAGTCAGACCCCAACTTGGAGCGCCCCCTTCCGGGAACCAACGCCGCCATGGCAGGGCTCGACGAGGAAAGCGTCGCCGGACCTGCCATCGACGTCTCTGTCGAGGAGGAGGACGAAGGCAGCGACTTCGATGTCGACGACGCTACCGAGTCGGAACCGCCGCCCGACACCGAGGTGGCGTCCGAGCGAGAGACGCTGCGTGCCGACGATGTGATCGAATCGGCGACGGAACCGGAAACGGACACGCCCACCGATCCGATCGCCACCCAGCCGATGCCCATCGGCTATCACGAAAAGTTCGAGGGCCAGAAAGCTTCTGAGCGCGCCGTTCCCGTCGCTGCGACGGCCGACCAGGCTCCCGCGACGGAGCGGCGCGCCGTGACAATCTTGGAGTCTCCGGCCTTACGCTCTCCGGAGTCGACTGCCGGGCCCAACGACGATACGCAGCCCGAGGGCATTCGGGCGCGCGCTTCGGAGCCGCCGCCCGAAGTCGATCCGGAGGACATGGAGATCCACGAGGCGGGAAGCGGGTTCGGTAGCGCGATCGCGCCGCGTTCGGCCGACGCCAAGAAGCCCCCGCCCCTCAAGGGAGCGCCTCCGTTGCAAGCGCGTGGGGCGGCGCTCGCGGCAGCGGTGCAGGCGCAGCGCGCCGAAGAGCCGAGCAGCATGAAGCGCGCTCGCTATTGGTGGGACGAGCTCTTTGGCGACGATTTTCTGCGCACGATGGACCGCCTCACCGAAGCACAAATCAAAACCGAGGTGACGTTCATCGAAGACAGCCTCGGCGTGCAAAAAGGCGGCGTGGTCTTGGACCTCGCATGCGGCTCGGGCCGACACGCCGTCGAGATGGCGGTCCGCGGCTACAACGTCGTTGGCTACGACCTCTCCTTGGCGATGCTCGCGCGCGCCGCTGACGAAGCCCACGATCGCAAACAGAAGCTCAACTTCCTGCACGGCGACATGCGCGACATGGGGTTCGAGGAAATGTTCGACGGCATCTACTGCTGGTCGACGAGCTTCGGCTATTTCGACGACGAGAAAAATCAGCTCGTCGCGCAGCGCATTCACCGCGCCCTTCGCACGGGCGGCATGCTGCTGCTCGATGTCGCCAATCGCGACTTCGTGACCCAGCGCCAGCCGAGCCTCGTCTGGTTCGAGGGCGACGGGTGCGTTTGCATGGACGAGATGCGCGTCGACTTCATTACGAGCCGCCTCAAGGTCAAGCGCATGGTCATTCTCGACGACGGTCGCACGCGTGAAATGGACTATTCGATTCGGCTTTACACATTGCACGAGCTGGGCCGAATGCTCCACGACGTGGGCTTCAAGGTGACCGACGTGAGCGGCCATCCCGCGACGCCCGGTGTCTTCATGGGTGCAGATTCACCCCGCCTCATCGTATGCGCTGAAAGAGCTTAGGACTTTTCGCATACTCCGCTCGATCCTGGCGGCAGGGCCGAGGGACGCTAAAGTCAATGGGTGTGGTTGCCGCTCAAGCTCGAAAAGCTGACGCTGGCGACACGCCTGAGCCCCGATGAGTGTCGGGCCCGGCTTGCTCGGACGACGTCGCACTTCATCGGGTTTTTCCGCCCGGGCCTCCGGCCGGTGCGCGGCCTCGTACTCGAACGGGGATTTTACCTGGGGCCGGGAATGAGCACGCGCGCCTGGCTCCGCACTTGGATCTCGGGGCAAATCCGGAGAGTGGAACAGAAGACGGTCATCGAAGTCTCGATTGGCCCCAACCGCGTGGCCGGCCTTTTCTTGACGGTGCTCGCCGCCATGCTCGGCGCGGGCGCCGCGATAGCCACGTTTCTCGCGTTCACGAGCCCATTCGAGACATGGCGCAGCGTCATTCTCTCCTGGGCCGTCGTGGCTACGTTCATCGCGGTGTTCTTCGTTCTTCCGGCGAGTGACCACGCCGGAGAGCGGGCTTTTTTGCTCGACTATTTACGCCGCACGCTCGAGGCCACCGAGCAACGCTGAGTGCTCGGTTCGCCGTTCCGCGCCTTTCAGCCGCCGAAGAGACTCGGAACCACCTTGGAAATGCGCGATGCGGCGTCGGGCGTGAGCCCGACGTTCTTGTGCGGCCAGATGAAGTTCTGGGCCTGCACCTGATCGCAAGAGAGTGAGACCAAGACGTCGGCCGGCGGCTGTCCCATGCGCCCGAACGAGAACCCGTATTCCGCGTACATACAGCTGGCCTGCGGCGCGTCGAAGTTCTTGGAAAAGCCGAAGATCGAGATGAGCTCGTCGCGCAATTTATTGTCGATCACGTTGACGGGCATGCCGAGCACGCGAAAATTGTGAAACCGCGGTGTGTTGTCGACAAGCGGCGCTGCCGGCGCACCTACGCCGGGAATCAAACCCGGCGGCAAAAGGCCGGGCGGGATCATCGAAGCGCCAGCCTGGACCCACTTCTGGATCTCCGGAGGAATTCCCGGAATCTGGCCGGGCGCGGTGGGTGCGACCTGCGGAGGGGGCTCGTAGTTTTGCAGGCGGAAGGCTTGGATGGGCGCGCTCTTGAAGCTATCGAACGGGGCCGCCGGCGTGCCGGCGCAACCGAAGGAGAGCCCCGCAACGCAGACGCAGGCGAAGAAGACGAAGTTCCGAGCTCGGTCGTTCATGGGTGGCCGGCAGCATACTACGGCGCGCCGGCTCTCGCGTCGCTTTCCAGCCGCGCCCGAGCGAGGGCCCTCCGCCCTATTTATTTGCCGCTCATCGCGCGACTTCGGCCCTCGTGATGCGATCGATGCGAAAATGGCGGCGTTCGCCCTGCTCGAGGTCGACGGCATCGATGCGTGTCTCGTGACGGTCCATGACGACGGATTCGATGCGCACAGTGCGGCTCGTCTCGATGAAATTGCCGTCTACGTAGACGATGCGGAGGGGCTGCTGCTCGAACCACGCGCGTTCGATGGCGGCACGCACGTCCTTGTTGCTCGGCAGCGCGGGTACACCGTGGAAAGTGAGCTCGCCGAGCCGCGTCAGCAGCTCGCGCTGAGCCGAGGTGGAAAGCGCGGCGCGCACCTTGTCGAGAGCCGATTGCAGCGTGTCCGTGAATGGCAAAAGGCGCATATCGATGGCGTGACGCCCGAGCGCAACGAGCAGCGCTGCCTCGCGCGCGGTGAAATTGACGGGCGGCAAGCTGTAGCTTCGATCGAGCGCGTACCCTCCGCCCGGGCCGCGCTCGGCCCCCACCGGCATCGACGCGGCGCGCAGCGCGTCGAGATCGCGGTAGATGGTTCGAACCGTGACGTCGAACCGTTCGGCCAGCGCTTCCGCCGTGACCCCGGTCCGGCGCCCGCGCAGGTACTCGGCCAGGGCAAAAAGACGCTCGGTCCGTCGCATGTCGATACCTGACATAAAGCTGTCAGGTCGGCATTTCAATCTCCGGTTACGCGAAACCCGTCGCTGCGAGAGGGCAACGATAGGAAACTCTGCCCATGACCCAAGACGACCCCCCGTCCGCTTCTTCTCCCTCGGCCCAAGCCCCGACGTCAGGCGCGCCCGCTCCACCCTCGGGGAAAGCGCCACTTTCGCGGGCTTCCGAGCGCGCGAAAGCCGCGGAAGAGTCGTTCTCTCACCCTCTCAATCCGAATTCGAAGATCTTCGCCCGAACGCTGAGCGACGGCGCCGGTCTCGAACGCATCGGCGTGCACTTGGTCCGCGTCCCCAGCGGCAAGGAGGCGTTCGTCTACCATCGCCACCGCACCGAAGAGGAGTTCATCTACGTTCTCTCCGGGCGAGGCATCGCGGACATTGACGGCAAGGAGTACGAAGTAGGCCCGGGCGATTTCATGGGTTTCGGCACCTCGCCTCCGGTCGGGCATCACCTGCACAACCCTTTTTCGGAAGACCTCGTTTACCTGTTAGGTGGCGAGCGCCGACCCAGCGAAATTGCCGAATATCCGAAGCTCGGCAAGCTGGGGGTGCGCGTGGGGATGGCGGTCTCCGTTTTCGAGACGGCGAGCGCGCAAGGCGTCGGCGACTACAAAAAGATCGAGTAGCGGCGTGATACCACTAAGTGCGGATGCTGCATCGCTCGGGCGAGAAGCCCGCAGGGTCAAAAGTCCGAAGCGCCTTTCAATCCTCGCCCTGGCAGCGCTACATACACACCCATGCTGATTCCGACTGAACCGATCGGAAGCATTCCCCGCCCGCCGCGGCTCATCGAGGAAGTCGCGAAGCGCGATGGCAACGTCGACGAGCCTGACCTCGACCCGATGTTCGACGAAGCCATTCGCGACACGATCGCTCGCTTCGAAGCGACGGGCTCGCCGGTCATTACCGACGGCGAGCAGCGCAAGTACCATAACTTCTGGGACTACTGCGTTCACGGGCTACCGAACGTGGCCCCCGATGGTTTCAAAATACCCTTTGCGGCAGGCCATACGCGACGGATGCCTCGCCTGACCGAAGCGCCGTTTCGCTACAAGAAGTACGCCGATCAGTACCTCGGGATCGCGCAGCGCTACACGAAGGTGCCGGTCAAACAGGCCGTGATCTCCCCGTCTGCGCTCAGCCTGCTTTATCCAGCCGACGGCATCGCGGGCTACAGTCGCGAACGGTTCATCGAAGATCTGCTGAGCGAGCACGTTCGCGAGGTGCGGGCCTGTCTCGGCAAGGGCGCCCACGCGGTCCAGATCGATTTCACCGAAGGACGATTTGCCGTCAAGGTCGACCCGACCGGCACGCTGTTGGCAAGCTTCATCGATCTCAACAACTTGGCACTCGCTCGATTTTCGCCGGAGGAACGCAGGCGCATCGGCGTCCATACGTGCCCCGGCGGTGATCTCGATTCCACCCACAGCGCGGATGTCGATTATGCTGAGCTTCTGCCGAGCCTGCTTCAGCTCAACCTGACCAACTACTACGTGGCGCTGGCTGGCGAAAAGGATCGAAAGCGCGTCCTAGCCATGATCCGCGAGCATCTCACTCCCACGCAGCGGATTTTCGTCGGCGTGGTATCGCCCATCGATCCGCGCGTCGAGACCGCCGAAGAAGTCCGGGACCGGATCTTGGAAGCCGCCGAGTACATCCCCCTGGCGCAGCTCGGGACGACCGACGATTGTGGCTTTTCACCTTTCAGCGACGACACGTCGACGACGCGTGATACCGCCTTCGCAAAAATCACCGCGCGCGTGCGCGGAACGGCTCTGGCGAGCGAGATCTTGCGAGGACGCTGAATGGATCCGCAGGACGAGGAGAAGCAGCTGCGTTCGGCAGCACTCCAGAACGTGCAAAGCATCCTGCAGGCACGACAGCGCGCCGAGCAGGAGTTGATCAAGACCAAGGAGGTGCTCGAAGAAGAACGCCGTATCCTCGAGCTGCTCAATGAAACCGGCAAAATGCTGGCATCGAAGCTGGATTTGCACAGCGCGGTGCAGGCGGTCACCGACGCCGGCACGCAGCTGAGCGGCGCGCAATTCGGTGCGTTTTTCTATACGCTGAGCGACGCCAAGGGCGACGTGTTCACGCTTTTTACGCTCTCCGGTGCGCCGCGCGAGGCATTCGAACACTTCGGGCATCCTCGGGCCACATCGGTGTTCGGGCCCACGTTTCGCGGCGAGGGCGTCATCAGGGTCGCCGACATTCGCAAGGATCCGCGCTATGGGCAATGGGGACCGCACCACGGGATGCCGCCCGGCCACCTGCCCGTGGCCAGCTATCTCGCGGTGCCCGTAGTGGCGCGCGCTGGGACCGTGATGGGTGGCCTCTTCTTCGGTCATTCGGAATGCGGCGTGTTCAGTGAGCGCGCCGAGCGCCTGATCGTCGGAATCGCCGCGCAAGCCGCGATTGCCATCGACAATGCCCGACTTTACGAAGAGGTAAAGCGCTCCGCAGAGGAGCGCGCCAAGCTCCTCGCGGCAGAACGCCGAGCGCGCGTCGAGAGCGAGCGCGTCAATCTGATGAAGGACGAATTCCTCGCCACGCTGTCGCACGAGCTGCGCACGCCGCTCAACGCCGTGCTGGGCTGGGCCGACATCCTGCTCTCGCGCAGCAATGCGGAATCGGGCTCGCGCCCTGGTCTCGAGGCGATCGCTCGCAACGCGCGCGCTCAGGCGAAACTGATCGAGGATCTGCTGGATATGAACGGCATCGTGTCGGGCAAAGTACGCCTCGACGTGCAGCCTATCGAGCTAAGTTCGATCGTCGAGGCCACGCTCGAATCCACACGACCGTCGGCTGACGCCAAAGCGATCACCGTACGCAAGACGCTCGATACCAACGTGCTGGTGTTCGGGGATCGCAACCGCCTCCAGCAAATCGTGTGGAATCTCTTGAGCAATGCCGTGAAATTCACGCCCAAAGGCGGAAAGATCGACGTCATCGTCGAGCGGGTGAACTCGCACGTCGAGATCACCGTGCACGACTCGGGAATGGGGATCAGCGCCGAGTTCCTGCCCCACTTGTTCGAACGCTTTCGCCAGGCCGACTCGTCCACGACGCGCAAGTACGGTGGCCTCGGCTTGGGGCTATCCATCGTCAAGCAGCTCGTCGAGCTCCACGGAGGGACGGTGAAAGCCGAGAGCGACGGTCAAGGAAAAGGCGCCACGTTCGTCGTCAGTTTGCCGGTGCGAGCGGTGCGCCAATCCTCACCCCCCGAGCTGCCACCGCTGCGGCCGGAGGTGGGGCGGGGGCCGCAGATCTCGCTCCATGGGCTCAAGGTGCTCGTCGTCGACGACGAGCCCGATGCGCGCGAGCTCGTTCAATCCGTGCTCACCGACGCCGGGGCCGAAGCGTTCACCGCATCATCCGCGGACGAGGGGTTCGTGCTCGTGAAGTCGCTTCGCCCGGACGTCATCGTCAGCGACATCGGAATGCCCGATCGCGATGGCTACGATTTCATGCGCGATGTGCGAGGTCTGGGGGTCGCCGACGGCGGCAGGACGCCGGCCATCGCGCTCACGGCATTCGCACGTTCGGAGGATCGCACGCGCGCGATGCTCGCCGGCTATCAAGTCCACGTGGCAAAACCGATCGATCCCCAAGAGCTCGTGGCGACGATCAAAAGCCAACTGGGTCACCGTTCCTAGCGCCCCTCAGCGCGGCAGAACGGAGACGAAGCCGTTACCTCGTTCGAAGAACCGCCAGGGGCGCTCGGCCCAAACGCCCGCATAGTCGACATTGATGCGGGGCGATCGCGCTATTTTGCCGCACGGTCCGTCGAGCAAATAGAGCTCGTCACCGGTGAGGTCGCGGCCGTAGTCGCTCTTGGTGATGCCGAGCGCCTGACACAGCTTGCCCGGGCCGTTGGTGAGAAGGCGCGAGTCGGCAGGCATGCCGCGCCGCGATGCCATCAACTCGAGGCCGAGCGTCGGTTCGAGCGCGCGGACCAAGACGGCATGCGGCTCGCCTTCCTTCGCCACGACGATGTTGAAGCACCAGCTGAGACCGTAAAGGAGATAGACGTACGCTCGCCCCGGAGGTCCGAACATGGCTTCGGTGCGTTGGGTACGCCCGCGCGAGCTGTGCGCGGCGAGGTCCGTCGGGCCGCGATAAGCCTCGCATTCGACGATTCTGCCGCCGGTGAGCCCTTCCGAAGTACGGCGCACCAGAATTTTTCCGATGCTGTCGCGCGCGACAGCGAGCACGGGGCGTGCATAGAACGACAGGGGGAGTTTACGTTGGGCGCGCACTTGTGGTTGTCTTAGCCGCCATGAATCGACTCCCGCTACTCGCTATTGCCATTTTTGCCGCCGCATGTGGCGGCGCTTCATCGGGCGGGGGCCCATCGAAGGAACCCGCGGCGCCGCCCGCGTCAGCCGGGCCGGCCAGCGCCGCCGAACCAGCGCCCAAAGCGCAAGACCCCGAGCCTGCCGCAGACACGGGCACCATCCCCGAGAAATGCGCCGACGGCCAAGCAGATGGCATCTGCGCGCCGCCGCGCAACTTCGTGCAGACCCTGTGCGGCACGTATCCGAAGCCCGAGCTCGCGCTCGTCATGTTCTCGAAAAAGTCCCCCTTCACGCGCGTCTACATGAATCGCAACATGGAGGGGTGGTACACGTCCGGCACCCAGTCGACCTCCGCGAAATTGATCTTCGACGAGGAGCTCGTCGTTTTGACGCATCTCAAGGTCAATAAGAATGGAATGGTCATCGGCAACGGCGCGACCCCCTACGACGTGCTGCGCCTCGACGGCATCTGCTCGTCGGTCGAGAGCGAGGCCATCACGCACAAACGTCCGCCGAGCCCTAAATACGCGCTCGTCCCCTGGCAGCATCTCGAAAAGAACGTGAAGGATGCGCTGCTCGCCGACGCCGGCATTGCAGGGGCCGAAACGCTACGCCGCAAGGAATGCAAAGGCACCACGTCGCTCGGCGTCGTCAGCCCCAAATGCGCCGGCGCCGACGATCGCCTTTCAAAGGCCATTGTCGACTATGTGAAGAACGGCGGAGAAGTACCGACTCCCAAAGCGTCGCACTAGCGGAGAGGCGACGCCGAAGCGGTTCGGCTTTCGCGGTGGGAGTGGCAGCGGCTTAGTTGTCGCTTGCGCTCCAACCGTCCGAGGATCGGTGCTCGGGGACCAGGTGCACGACGAGCTGCGCCATGCCCGTCGGATCGAAGTGAAACCAGACGTCGACATCCTTGTTCAAAAGTGCGGAGACTTCGTCGAACAACCTATCGAGCTCCGGACTCTCGGCTTCGCCCTGCTCGAGGCGAAAATCGAGTTCGCTGTAGAGGCCAGCAAGCTTATTCATCTCCAAAGACGTCATGGTCGGCATCCTAGCGGAAGAAAGGAGACTAGGTATCAGGTGTACGCCCAAAGTGCGATGATTTGATGAGGGCGTAGGATTTCGATACAGCGGCTCCACCCGCCTATCACGTGGGTTTCGTGCGTTTTTCGGGCGTTCAGAGGGCGCGGCATGAGCGCGCCGTCGCCGATCTGCACGCGCGGCGGTCTTTTCCAGCCGATGCGCGGAGTCCTCGAACGCAGTCGCGAGGCCCGAGCGCCAGGAGAGGTGACCGAGTGGCCGAAGTCGAATCCCGCTGCTGTGTGTGGGACCGCGGGAAGGTGCGCGGCCCAACGAAGGGAAAGCCGCGAGGAAGCGTCATTTCGTCGTCCTGCCTTGCGACGCTGGCGCGGTCGCGGTATCCCTGCGCGCGTCGGCCTTCCAGCCGATGCGCGGAGTCCTCGAACGCAGTGGCGAGGCCCGAGCGCCAGGAGAGGTGACCGAGTGGCCGGAGGTGCATGATTGGAAATCATGTGTACCCGCAAGGGTACCGCGGGTTCGAATCCCGCCCTCTCCGCAACCCAACCTCGCTTCTGCAGGCTCTTCGGCTCTTCGCACAGTGGTAGTGGGTGGGCCCTCCCGTGGGGGCCCCGCTCGATGGTGGCCGGGGTCGTCGACCGGCGTGCGTCGGCGGCGCGGCCGCTGCCGAGCCGCGTATTCGCGACTGGCTATCAAGTCAGCTCTGAATCAGCCGTAGGTCACGATGGATGCCCGTCGTCCCCTAGCGGACCCTCATGCCCACTATATCGCCCACTCGCACGCTCGCCCAGCAGCTTAGTGGGGCATTCGTTGTTTTGGGCGGGCTTGTTGCCGCCGGATTCGTGATAACCGCCGTGATGTACGGTGTGGGTTGGCAATGGTCCGCGCCTGAGCTCGAGCGGAGCCGCCTCGCGATCCAAGCCGAGGGGACCGCGTTCCGGGCCATGCTCGACCAAGAAAATGGACTTCGGGGATACCTCTTGGCGGGCGA